>JBEVJD010000191.1:0-5821 GCA_040510435.1 Pyrinomonadaceae bacterium
CTCTGTTGGGGTTGACGCTGGCGGCACTCGCGCTCTCCGTCCTGGCGGGGGCGGGCGGGGCGCAGACGCGACGGCCGCGCACGACCGCGCGGCCCACGCCGACGCCGATCACCGTCCCGCGACTGCCGCAGCGCGCGACGCCGACCCCGACGCCGGCCATCATCCATGTCCCCGTCACGCGGGACGACGCGCCGCCCCCGCCGCCTCTGCCCACGCCCACGCCGCGGCCCACGCCCACGCCGAAGCCGGTCGAAGTCACGCTCGACGACGCGGACGTGGTGCGCGTCACCTCGAACCTCGTCGTCGTCCCCGTCGCCATCACCGACGCCGCGGGGAACGCCGTGCAGGGTCTGAAGAAGGATGACTTCCGGCTCGAAGAGGAGGGGCGCGGGCAGGAGCTACAGGCCGTCGGCAACGCCGAGGAGGTGCCGCTCGACATCGTCATCCTCTTCGACATCTCTTCGAGCGTGACGGCCAAGGACTTCTTCGCGCGGCAGCAGGAGGCGGCCGCACGCTTCCTGCGCCTCGTGATGAAGCCCGCAGACCGCGCGGCCGTCGTCACCATCGCCGACAAGCCCACGCTCGTGCAGCCGCTCGCCGGGGCCGAGACGGCGGCCTCGACGCTGCTCAGGATTCCCGCCGCGGCGCGCGCGACCCCGACCGCCTTCTACGACACGGTGAGCTTCGCCGCGAAGTACCTCGGCGAGAACGCGCCGGGCAGCCACCGCCGCGTCATCCTCGCCGTCACCGACGGCGACGACAACTTCAGCGGGGCCGTGCGCGAGCAGACCGTCGCCGAGTACGAGGAGCAGAAGAAGGCGGAGGCGCAGGAGGCGACGCGCCCCGTGGGCGCTCGCGCCGCCGCGCGCCGCGACCTGCAATCGCGCCACCAGCGCGCCGTCGCGGGCGTGCAGCGCGCCGTGCAGGGCGCCGACGCCGTCTTCTACTCGATCAACCCGGGCGGCCCTTCCGTCCGACTCAACGAGATCAGCATGCGCGCGCAGACCGGCATGCAGACGGTCGCCGACGCCACGGGCGGCACGGCCTACGTCCCCTCGCGCAACGAAGAGCTGGATGTCATCTTCCGGCAGGTCGCCGCCGAGCTGCGCGCCCAGTACCTTCTGCAATACCTCTCGAACAACCAGGCCGCGACGGGGAAGTTCCTCCGCATCAAGGTCACCACGCCCGCCCGCCCCGACGCGCGCATCCGCGCCCGGCAGGGGTATTTTAAGAAGGGCTAGTAGACAGTAGACAGTAGTCAGTAGTCAGTAGAAAAAAGACGAAGAAGAGCGGGGCTCTCATCAACGGTTGTTGAGAGCCGCGCTGTTGGTATTTCTTACGCGTTTTTCTACTGACTACTGACTACTGACTACTGTCTACTGCATTTCAAGCAACACATCGGTCAGCTTGTTGGCGACCTCTAAAAGAATGCGGCCGGCCTGGTCGAAGCGGTTGGCGTTGGCCGCCTGCGTGGCCTCGTCGGCGCGCGCCGAGACGCCTTGCAACGTCTGGTACTGCGTCCGCAAGCCCTGTTCGAAGCGGAAGCGTCCCTCCAACTGGTCGAGCCGGTCGCGCATGTCGCCGATGCTGCGGATGAGCCCGGCCTTCGTCTGGTTCGTCGCGTCGGCCGCGCCCTCCCGCGCGCCCGTCAGCTCCAAATCCTTCGACAGCCTCCCGTAGAGATAGAGGAAGCGCGTTAAATCTTTCGAGAGCCCGGCCAGTTCCAGCCGCTGCGCGTTGAAGCGCGTCTGGTCGAGCCGCGTGGCCGGCGCCGGCGTGCGCCGCCTCTGCGACGTGCTGCGGCGCGTGCGCGTCTGCGCGGGCGCCGACGCCGCGACGCAGGTGATGATGAGCAGGCACAGTGCCGCTTTGGCGATGAGCGGTTTCACGGTTCCGTCCTCCGTCTGTTTTGGGATTCGACTTAAACTGTCGGGGCGGCCCAAGCTTCGCGCGTCCTCGGCGCGAACGTCAAGGCGGCGCGCGCCGTCTGCTACAATGTGGCCGAAGGGGAAGAGTAACAGTTCTGCACACTGCGATGCACGCGAGACGATTGAGAGTTCGCCGACTGGGGCGCCTGGAGTACGGCGAGGGCTACCGCGTCCAGAAGGAGACAGAGTCGGCCGTGCGCGAGCGGCGCGGGCCGGACACGCTCCTGCTCGTCGAGCACCCGCACGTCTTAACGGTCGGCCGCCGCGCCACGCCCTCTTTGATACTTGCCACGCCGGAGGCGCTCGCCGCGCGCGGCGTCGAGGTCTTCGAGACGAACCGCGGCGGCAAAATGACCTACCACGGACTGGGCCAACTGGTCGGCTACCCCGTGATAAATTTGAGCCCCGAACGCGAGGATGTGCACAAGTACGTGCGCGACCTCGAAGAGGTCTTGATCCGCGTGATGTCTGACTACGGCATCGAGGCGTTTCGCATCGAGGGTCTGACGGGCGTCCACACCGCGCGCGGCAAGGTCGCCGCCATCGGCGTCCACATCGCGCGCTGGGTTACCACGCACGGCTTCGCGCTCAACGTCAACACAGACCTCTCCTACTTCGACCTCATCGTCGCCTGCGAGGGCGAGCCCGTCACCTCGATGAAGGAACTGCTCGGCCGCGAGATTCCGCTCGGCGAAGTGGAAGACCGCGTCGTCTCTCGCTTCGCCGAGGTGTTCGAGTCCACACCGGAAGAAGTAAAAGCCGTGAACCTTGATAAGAAATGACTGCCTGTCACATGTCACTTAACTTATCACTTATCACTTGTCACTTATCACGCCTATCATGTTGACACTCGACTTCATTCGCCAGGCCGCAGAGCGCGTCCGGCCGTTCGTCCACCGCACGCCCGTCATCACCTCGCGCATGTTCGACGAGGCGGCCGGCCGCCGCGTCTTCTTCAAGTGCGAGAACTTCCAGCGCGCGGGCGCCTTCAAGATGCGCGGCGCGACGAACAAGATTCAGTCGCTCTCGCGCGAGGAGCGCGCGCGGGGCGTGGTCGCCTTCTCTTCGGGGAACCACGCGCAGGCCGTGGCGCTCGCCTCGCGCGACGCAGGGCTGCGCGCCGTCATCGTGATGCCCGCGGACGCGCCGCGCACCAAGCTCGACGCCACACGCGGCTACGGCGCCGAGGTCGTCACCTACGACCGCCAGCGCGAAGACCGCGAGGAGGTCACGCGGCGACTCTCTGAGAGGGAAGGGCTCGTCGTCGTCCCGCCCTACGACGACTACCACGTCGCGGCCGGGCAGGGGACGTGCGCGCTTGAGTTGTTAGAGGACGTGCCCGACCTCGGCGCGTTGCTGACGCCCTGCGGCGGCGGCGGGCTCTTCGCGGGCGCGTCTACGGCGGCCAAGAGCGTCCGCCCCGAAGTGCGCTGCTTCCCCGTCGAGTCGGAACTCTCGGACGACACGCGCCAGTCGTTCCTCAAAGGCGAGCGCGTCCACATCCCGCCGCCCGCCACAGTCGCCGACGGCATGCGGACGCAGACGCCGGGCGCGCTCACGTTCCCCGTGCTGCGACGCAACGCCGAGGACGTGCTCACCGTCTCCGAAGACGAGATCGTCGAGACGATGCGGTTCCTGCTCTTCCGCCTGAAGATTCTGGTCGAGCCGACGGGCGCGGTCGCTGCTGCCGCCGCGCTCTTCGGCAAGCTCCCGAAGGAGATCGAGAGCGTCGGCGTCGTCCTCTCCGGCGGCAACGTTGATCCCGAGGCGCTCGCGCGCTTCGTCCACCCGACGATGGCCTGAAGGGCGACCGGGTCTACTCGGTCGGCTCGGTCGGCTCGAACGTCGAGTCGGGGATGGGTTCGTTCGGGAAGTACTTCTCGAAGGTCATCGTCATCGACTCTTCGCCGCGCTTGAAGTGAAGGCGGTGCGGGAGCTTGAGGCCGCCGACCTCCTTGTAGTCGCCGAAGACGCACTCGACCTTGAGCAACTCGCCCTCCGCGTCCTCCGCCTCGAACTCCACGCGCAGCAGCAGCCCGGTCTCGGTGTCGAAGTAGAGCGTCTCGTTCTTGCCGTCCTTGTTCACCCCGCTCACGACGTAAGCCTCGTGTCCGCGCAGGGTCATGTCCGGCAGCTCAAGACCGTCGAAGCTCATCCCGCCCCCGGCGGCCCACGTGACGGGCTCGCGCCCGGTGAGCTTGAGCGACGTGTACCTATCGTTCAGCCGGACGACGCCGGTCGCCTCCGCGGAGCGCTTCACCCTCTCCAACGCGTCGCCGTCGAGTTCGCGCGAAGTGTGCTGCTTGATGGGGACGGTCGAGCCGGGCGTGAGGATCGTGCGCTCGACGTACTCCCAGCCCCGCGAGCCGTCGAAGCCGCGCCGGAGGCTCACGGTGACCTGCGGCGCGGACGGCTGGAGGTGGTCGGAGGGAGACGGCGGCTGCGCCCCGAGGGGTGGGGCCGAACTCTTCGCCGCCCCCATCTCGATCTCAATCTCGGTCTTGTTCGGCGCCTTCACGTGCATGACGTAGGTCACCTGTCCGCCGGCCGCGGCGGCCGCGCTCGCCGCCTCGCCGCCGACGAAGTTGAGCCGGCCCTCGGCCCTGAAGCTGCGCAGCTTGGCGAAGCGCTCGGCGCCGCCGCCCACCTCCATGTTGTGCGCGAAGATTTCGGCGACCGTCGGCTCGTGGCGGTAGAAGCTCCAGAACCACTGCTTCTTCGCGGGTCTGTGCGCGAGGTAGAGGGCGCCGACCGCCGTCAGCCCGAGCACGACGACCACGCAGGCCGTCACCACGGTGCGCGCCGCACGCAGGGAGCGCGCCTCCGCCTGCTGCTCGCCCGGCGCGTACATGTGGCCGTCGGGCGGTTCGAGCCCCGCCAGCGGCGTGTCGCAGCGCTTGCAGTTGCCGACGTTCCAGTCCACCAGCCCGCAGGCCGGACACTTCACGCTAATCATTTCGGTTGGGCTCCTTCGTCGGTGAGAGTTCGCGTCGGGTGACGCGGTGCGTTGGCGGGCGGGAACCGGGCTCGACTCGACCGGGCTCGTGAGTTCGGGGCGCGCGTCCGCGCCCTTACTTTGAATCTACTATCCGGCGCGCGCGGCGCGCAACACATTTTTCGCGCGCGCGGGGACGGGCGCCGCAGGACAAAGCCCGAACCGGGTGTTAAAATTGGCTCAGTTGAACAGTCGAAATAGTCAAAACCGAATAGTCGAACGGTCGAACAAGGAGCAAGAGATTTGAGCCGCGAGCTGCGCGTCATTAACAACCCCCCCGCGACACGTCCGCCGCGAGGCCCCAAGCCCGAGTGGCTGAAGATACGTCTCGGCGACCCCTCCAACCAGAACTACGTCCTGAAGCTGATTGAGAACCTGAACCTGCACACGGTCTGCCAGGAGGCGCGCTGCCCGAACATCTTCGAGTGCTGGACGGACAGGACGGCGACCTTCATGATCGGCGGCGACATCTGCACGCGCCACTGCGGCTTCTGCGCCGTCTCGAAGGGCGCGGGCACGTCGCTCGACCCCGACGAGCCACGCCACGTCGCCGAGGCGGTGAAGACCCTGAACCTCGCGCACGCCGTCATCACCTCGGTCAACCGCGACGACCTCGCCGACGGCGGAGCCGCGCACTGGGCCGAGACCATCCGGCAGGTGCGCGCCCTGAACCCCGGCTGCCGCGTCGAGGTGCTCATCCCCGACTTCAACGGCGACGAGGCCGCCCTCAATGCCGTGCTCGACGCGAAGCCAGATGTGCTCAACCACAACACCGAGACCATCGCGCGCCTCTACCGGCGCGTGCGCCCCGACGCGAACTACCAGCAGACTTTGACGCTGCTCCGCCGCGCGGCCGAGCGCCGCGACCGCGAGGCGCGCGGGATGCTCACCAAGAGCG
>JBEVJD010000192.1:0-27056 GCA_040510435.1 Pyrinomonadaceae bacterium
TGCCCCCCGCCGCCCCGGGCCCCGCGCGGTTGTGGGGGTTTGGGCGCGCCCCCCCCCCCCCCCGCCCCACCACCCCGACCGCCCCCCCCACCCCCCCCCCGCCCCCCCTCCCCCCCCCCCCCCCCCCCCCCCCCCCCGCCCCCCCCCCCCCCGCCCCCCCTCCCCCCCCCCCCCCGCCCCCGGCCCGGCGGGCCGCCCCTCTCATCTCCCCCCGCCCCGGGTGGCGGGGGGCCCCGCCCCCGCCTCTCAACGTTCGACGGTTTAGTGGTCTTCGATAGACCCTTCAGTAGTTCGTCAGAATTCTCTCCGGCGCGAAGCCCATCTCGTGGAGGCGGTCGCGCGTCTGCTCAATCATCTCGCGCGAGCCGCAGACCAGCGACACCGGGTCGGAGAGCGTCGGCAGCACGTTGTCGAGGAGCGACTGCACGTAGCCGGTCTGACCCGACCACTCGTAGCCGTCCGGCCTTGAGATGACCTGCCGCAGCTCGACGCCCGCCGCGCGCCACGCCTCCGTCTCGTCGCGGTAGCAGAAGTCCTCGGGCGTGCGCGCGCCGTAGAGGACGACGATCTGCCCGTACGCCTCGGCGCGCGGCAGCACCGTGCGCAGCGCCGAGCGCAGCGGCGCCACGCCCGTCCCCATCGCGACGAAGACGAGGTCGCGCCCCTCCTGCGCCTTCAAGTCGAACCCGTGCCCGGCGACCTTGACCAGCGAGACGCGGCCGCCCGGCCCCGTCTCGTAGAGCGCGCGCGACGCCGGGTCGTTCGAGCACTTGACGAGGAACTCCAGCTCGTCGTCCTCCGGCGCGCTGGCGATGGCGAAGTAGGCGCGCCCTGCGCCCTCGACTTCCAGGAGCGCCACCTGCCCCGGCGTGAACGGCATCTCGTGGCAATCCGACGCGCCTTCGGGCAGCACGTCGAACGCGCGCACGTCGCGCGCCTCCTCGTGGACGCGCTTGATGACGAGGACGCGACTCTCCTTCTCTTCCGTTGGAGCCACCATCTTGAACCGTCTCTCCTGTTGTTTTCTGACTGCTTCGAGTGTAGCGCAAAAAGAGGGTGAGCAGTAAGCGGAAAGCAGTAGCCAGTAGACGGTAGTCAGTAGCCAGTAGAAAACTAATCGCGAGCGTTTCATCATCAACAAGTGCGGTGCGGAATGCCTACTGGCTACTGTCTACTGTCTACTGGCTACTGCTTCTGGCCTGTGCTAAAACATTCGGCGTCGCCATCATCCTAAAATTTTCAGCACAATGAAGCGCTCTCCACTGCTGGTCATCTTCGTCACGGTCTTCATCGACCTGGTGGGCTTCGGCATCGTCATCCCCGTGCTGCCGTTCTACGTCGAGGGGACGCAGTTCGACGCGAGCCCGCGCGCCGTGGGGCTCCTCTTCGCTTCGTACTCGGTCATGCAGCTCGTCTTCACACCGATTCTGGGCAGACTGTCTGACAAGTACGGGCGGCGACCCGTCCTCTTCTTCTCGCTGTTGGGGACGAGCCTCGGGTTCTTCATCCTGGGTTTTGCGACGACGCTCTGGATGTTGTTTGCGGGGCGCATCATCGACGGCATCACGGGCGGGAACATCTCGACGGCGCAGGCTTACATCGCCGACGTGACGACCGAGGAGAACCGCGCCAAGGGCATGGGTCTCATCGGCGCGGCCTTCGGGCTCGGGTTCATCCTCGGGCCGGCTTTGGGCGGCATTCTGTCGCGCTGGGGCGCGCACGTGCCGTTCATGTTCGCGGGCGGGCTCGCGCTCGCCAACGCCGTCCTGCTCTACTTCGTGCTGCCCGAGACGGTGACGGCAGACCACCCGGCTCGCACGTCGGCGGCTACGGGGAGGTGGTCGCAGCTCGTGCGCGCGTTCAGGCAGTCGAGGCTCGCGTTCGTGCTCGCCGTCCACTTCCTGTTCGTGACGGCCTTCTCGGTGATGACGGCGTCGTTCGGGCTCTTCACGCTCTACCGCTTCGGCTTCGACGCGCACGACACGGGTTGGATTTTCGCGTTCGTCGGCGTCGTCGGTGCGGCAGTTCAGGGCGGACTGATCGGGCGCTTAGTGAAGGCGTTCGGCGAGCCGCCGCTGGTCATCGTCGGGGCGCTGCTGTTCGCGTCGAGCCTCGTGCTCATCCCCTTCACCGGCCCGCACACGGGCACTCCGGCGCTGCTCGCGTTGGGCGCGCTCTTCGCATTGGGGAACGGGCTGGCGACGCCGTCGCTCACTTCGCTCGCGTCGAAGAGCGCGGGGCGGGCGAGCAGGGCGGCGTGCTCGGCGTGACGCAGTCGGTGGCGAGCCTCGCGCGCGTCGTGGGGCCGCTCGTCTCGGCCGCGCTCATCTACAGCGCGGTCGCCACGATGGGGCGCGACGGCAAGCCGCACAACATGAGCGACCACTCGGTCGCGCTCACCTTCTGGGCCGCGGCCGCCGTCATGTTCGTCGCCTTCCTGCTCGCCGTGTACTTCGCGCGCGCGTACGCCTCCGAGTACCGCGGCGGCGGCGACGCTGTCCCCGCGGAGGGCGCTTGATGAAAAGACTCTTCGCCGCCGTCGTCGCCGCCTCGCTCCTCGCCTGCCAGTCGGCGCAGGCGCAGGCCGTCAACCCCATCCGCGAGTACAGGCGCGCCAACGAGCACCGCATCCTGCGCGAGTTCGTCGAACTGCTCTCGCTCCCGAACGTCGCCTCGGACTCGGAGAACATCAGGCGCAACGCCGCGCGGCTGGTGGAGATGATGACGGCGCGCGGCCTGAAGCCGCGTCTGCTCGAAGCCGCGACGCGGGGCGCGCCGCCCGCCGTCTACGGCGAGTGGACGACGCCGGGCGCGACGCAGACCGTCGTCTTCTACGCGCACTACGACGGCCAGCCGACGGACGCGCGCAAGTGGACGGGCACGCAGCCGTGGGCGCCCGCCATGCGCTCCGCGCCGTTTGAGAAGGGCGGGACACTGCTGCCGATGCCCGTCGAGGGTGACAGCATCAACCCCGAATGGCGTCTCTACGCGCGTTCGTCTTCCGACGACAAGGCGGGCGTGATGTCCATCCTCGCGGCCTTCGACGCGTTGCGCGCGAAGGGCATCGCGCCGACCATCAACCTCAAGTTCTTCTTCGAGGGCGAGGAGGAGGCGGGCTCGCCCCACCTCGTCGAGATTCTGTCGAGGCACAAGGAACTTCTCTCCTCTGACGCGTGGGTCATCTGCGACGGGCCCGTGCACCAGTCGGGTCGCAAACAGGTCGTCTTCGGCGTGCGCGGCGACACGAACGTCGAGGTCACCGTCTACGGGCCGAAGCGCCCCCTGCACAGCGGCCACTACGGCAACTGGGCGCCGAACCCCGGGATGATACTCGCGCGGCTGCTGACCTCGATGAAGGACGAGCGCGGGCGCGTGACGATTAAAGGTTGGTACGACGACGTTGAGCCACTGGGCGAGGCCGAGCGCCGCGCGCTCTCGGAGGCCCCGGCCTACGACGAAGAGTTGAAGAAGGAACTGGGAATCAACCGTCCGGAGGGCGCGGGCCGGTCTCTGCTCGAACTCATCAACGAGCCGTCGCTCAACGTCAACGGCCTGTCGAGCGCGGAGACGGGCGCGCTCGCGCGCAACGTCATCCCCCTGACGGCCGTGGCCGCGCTCGACCTGCGGCTGGTGCGCGGCAACGACCACCGCCGACAGGTCGAACGCCTTGTCGCGCACATACGCGCCCAGGGGTTCTTCGTCACCGACCGCGAGCCGACCGACGCCGAACGCCTCGCGCACCCGCTCGTCGCGCGAGTCATCCACGAGCCGGGCGGCTACAACGCCGAGCGCACGCGGATGGATTTGCCCGTCTCGCGCGCCGTCGTCGCGGCCGTGCAGTCCACGTCCCGTGAGAAAATCGTCCTCATGCCCACGCTCGGCGGCAGCCTCCCGCTCTCGCTCATCCGCGAGACGCTGGGCGCGCCCACCATCACCGTCCCCGTCGCCAACCACGACAACAACCAGCACGCCGAGAACGAGAACATACGCCTCCAAAACCTCTGGGACGGCATCGAGACCTACGCCGCGCTGATGACGATGAAACAGTTTTGAGTTTTCAGTTTTCAGTTTTCAGTCAGAAACAGCCTCTATTGCTGAAAACTGAAAACTCAAAACTCAAAACTGAAAACTCAAAACTGTCTTCAACGCAAATTGTCCTTCGGGAAGCAGGCGCGTTCGGGCTCGGCGTTGAGGCGCGCGAGCATCTTCTGGATGAGGCGCGTCTTGACGCGGCCGGACTCGCGCGGCTCGACGAGGTAGCGGACGGTGGCGTCGATCCAGGTGTTCGGGTTGGCGCGGAAGACGACCGAGGGGTGCTCGCGCACCGTCAGCTCGTCCACGGGCGTCTGCGCGAGCAGCTCGCGGTAGGTGCGGATGCGCTCGCGCATCGCCTGCCCGATCTCGTCCTCGGCCACCTGCTGCATGACCCCGGAGACGAATTCGAGGTCGCTGTTGTAGGCGACGTGAAAAGTTATCTCGTTCCAGATGTAAGGGAAGAGCGGCCACGAGTAGTTGTAGACGGCGTTCGAGAGCACGTCCGAATTCGGGAAGCGGATGACGCGCCCCGACGGGTGGTCGGTCGAAAGGAACTGCCCGCCGAACTCCCACAGCGTCGTGTCGAGGTAGCCCACGTCGATCACGTCGCCCGTGGCGTCGCCGATGCGGATGCGGTCGCCGACGCGGTAGGGCGAGCGCGCGATGATGTAGACCCAGCCGAGGAAGCTCGTGAACGGCGTCTGCACGGCGAGGCCGACGACGAGCGTCAGCACCCCGAACGAGACGACGGCCGTGTACCAGTTGGCGAAGAGCACCGAAATCACGATGAGCGCGACGGCGAGCCCCGCCACGAGCCGCAGCACGCGGTGGAGGTTGTAGCGCGAGACGGCGTCGGCGAGCGGGTCGATGAGGAAGGCGTCCACGAACTTCGCCGCGACGAGCACGGCGACGACGGCCATCGCGCCGACGACGGCGCGCAAGACCGGCGGGCGGTAGGCGTCGGCGAAGTCGAAGAACTCCAGCCGCACGGCATAGTGCAGCGCGGCGAGCGCGAAGAGCATGAGGACGTAGATGCCGACCCAGAGCTTGTGCCGGCGGGGGCGCGGTGGCCGCTTCGCCTCCGCGCCCTCGGCCTCTTCGGGCTTGAGCGCCTTCCCGCCCGTCTGTTCGAGGGCGCGCTTCACGTCCTCGTCCTGCTCTTTCAGCCGTTCGGCCTCGGCCTTCTCCCTGGTCGCCATCCGCCTCGCCTCCGGGAAAGTTTTCAGATTAATGCGTGAGCCTCGAACTCGGAACCCGCGTCACCAGATCGAGGGGACGGACGACTCGTCGATTTCGAGGGCGTCGCCTTCGGGGAGGATGTGGATGAGGCGCGCGCCGCGGGCGCGCAGCGGCGGGCCGAGCAGGCCGACGCGGTGACAGTTGGCGCGCGGCTCCCTGTGCGAAGTGAGGGGCCGAGACTCCGAACACATCAGCGCGACGCGCGAGTCGGAGGCCAGCTCCATGATGCGTTCGAGCCCGCGGTTCAGCTCGTCGGTCGGCGCGACGACCTTCCCGCCGCACTCGGGCAGCCACTCGTAGCCGATGCCCGCCTGCTTCAGACTGGCCGCCAGCACCTGCCCGTTGAACTGCGGCCACCGCGACCGCGCCGCGCTGCGCACGTCGCACAGGACTTCTATCTCGTACTGCCCGAGCAGCGCGAGGAAGTCGGCCCACGGGTGCCGGCCGTGGCCGACGGTGTAGATGACAGTCGTCGGGTTCGTCGTCGCGTCAGTCATACGAATCGAAGCCTCGGGCCGAGGCGTCAGCGGCCCTTCTTCAACAGCGCGGCGCGGCCGAGCGCGACGACCGCGGTGACGCGCGCGGCCTCGTTCGTGAACCCTTGGGCCAACTGCACGGCGCGATCCCAGTTGTCCTCGGCGAGCGCGGCGAACACGCCCTGGAGGTCGAACTCCTCCACGTTGAAGTCCGTGATCCAGCCCGACCCCTTCGTCCGAAACACCACCGTCATCTTCCCGTCCTCGCCGGTGAAGGCGGACGCGGAGTTGGCCGCGCGCACCGTCTCGGCGATGAACTCCCACGCGCGCGGTCGGTCGGTCTTCTCGTAGCGCGCGGCGACGGCCGTCAGCGCGCGTGCGCGGCCGGGGTCGTTGTTGTCGATGCGGCGCGCCTCCTCCGCGGCCTCTTCCAGCAGCGAGAGGGCGCGCGCGCGATTCGTCGCGCCGAGAATGTCCGCGGCCCGCTCGTAGGCCCAGGCGCGCTCGAAAGGAGTGAGGTCTCCCTTGCGCGCGCGGGCGACCGCGCCTTCGGCCTCCTTCTTGTCGAGCGCGGCGCGGACGAAGGCGAAGTCGATGACCTTGCGCGCGCGGCGCGCGAGGTCGGGGTCGTTGACCTTGGCGAGCAGGTCGTCGGCGCGCGCGTCGCCCCGCCAGGACGCGTTGACGGCCGCCGACGCGTAGATTTCATCGCGCTCGTTGACGCCCGTCGTGCGCTCGGCGCGGTCGAGCGCCTCCTGCACGGGGTCACGCGCGGGCGCGCTCTCGTCGCTCCGCGGCTTGTAGGCGTAGTTCCCCGATGCCTCGTTCGAGCGGACGCCCTCGGGCACGTCGGCCGCGAGCACGGCGGCGCGCGCGTTGAGCGCCGCGGTCAGGTCGGGCGCGTGCTGCTCGAAGATGGGAAGCAGCCTGCGGATGATGACGTAGGCGCCCGTGCGTCCCGAAGAGGTGCGGTCATACTCCTCGGGCGTCTGCGGACGAAGCAGCACGCGCGCCGCCGCGCGCAGGACGCTCGCGCGCAGCTCGGGCGACACTTCCGGGGGCGTCACGGCGGCGCGCGACATCGTGCTCGTGCCCGTGCCGCCGTGGCGCGTGGCCGTGAAGAAGACGTAGGGCGTGAAGACGTACGACATGAGCGCGGAGACGTTGTTGGCGTCCGACGCCGGGTCGGCCGCGGCGCGCGCGACGAGCGTGGCGTAGAGACGGTCGGCCACGCCCGCGTCCTTCTCGCGCAGCTTCGAGAGGAAGCCGATGGACTGCATGTCCGCGCGCACGAGCGCGGGCTCCGCGAACTGCAAGGCGCGCTCGGTGTCGCCTTCTTCGAGCATCTGGCTGGCGAGCCCCATCCGCTTCGACATGTCCCCGAGGCGAACCGCGTCTCCCGCCGCGGCCTTCGCGGCATCCGCCTCGTTCGACTTCGAGAGCTGCACCAGCATCTCTTCGCCGAGCGCGCGGTCGCGCCGCGCCGCGAGCCTTAAGACCTCCGCACGCAGGTCGGGCGGCGTAGAGGACATGGCAGCGCCGCCGCTCTTGAGCTGCGCCGCCATGTCCTCCTCCAACTTGCGCAGCGCCTCGCGGTCGGCCGAGTCGGCCTCCTCCCACGCGCGGCGGAAGAGCTGGCGCGCCTTCTCCTGATCCATCTCCCAGAGCGCGTCGGCGGCGCGCGCCTGCGCGCGTGCGCGCAGAGTCTCGTCTCGAAAACCCGCCGCCTCGTCGGCCAGAGACGTGAGCAGCGCGACGGCCTGCGCGCGACGCTGCGCGGCGAGCGGGTCGGCCTCGCCCTTCGGCGGCCGGGGACGCGCGGCCCTCGGCGGCGCGGGCGTCGGCGTGGCCGCCGCAGGCGTCTGCGCCGAAGCGTAGACCGAGAGCGTGAGTATTAGCAGCGTTGAGTAAAAGATTTTGGTGCGGGTCATCAGGCGCCTATCGGCCGCGTCAGCGGGGTTAAATGAAGCGGGGGAGCCACACAACTCAGGACGAAACGGACGTAAGCCGTTCCGACTCTCTCCGTATCTCTTCGGCGGTCAGCTCGACGAGGCGCGCGCCGGTGAACAGCTCTTCGCGCGACACGTCGAGGAGTGCGAACGGGGGCGCGGGGAAGGCGTCCATCTCCGCGTCCGTCTCGAAGTCCGTCTCGGCGAGGACGAGGCCGCGTAAGCTTCCGAGGAAGACATCCACCGAGTAGAGCCGCCCCTCGTGCTCGTACGGGTAACGATTCTTGCGCAGCTCGTTGCCCTCGAAGATCGACAGCACTTCGTACTCGTACGGGCTCAGATACATGTTGGTGATGAGCGTGCGCGAGAAGTCGGGCGGCTCGGGCACGTGCTTCTGCGTGAGCTTGAGCGTCCACTCGTTGGCGCGCGGGTCGCGCACTTTTCGCAGCCGCAGGCGCGTGCCCGTCACGTAGTTGTCCGTTATCTGCGTGTGCGGGTCTGAGAGCTTGAGGCCGGGCGGCAGCTCGCGCAGAAGGTAACGGCGCTCGCGCTCGACGCGCGCGTACCGGCTGCCGCCGAGCGCGGCCAGTTTCATGTCAGCGGGTGAGACGACGCCCATCTTATTCTCTTCCGCCAGAAGCGAAGCGCGGCCGCGTCAGACTTCGACGAGTTCGGCCTCCGGCTCTTTCAGGAACTCTTCCGGCTCGATGATGTGACCCGCGACGGCCGAGGCCGCGACGACGTAAGGGCTCGCCAGATAAACCTTGCCGGGGCCGCTGCGGCCCGGGAAGTTGCGGTTCTGCGCGCTGACCGTGACCTGCTCGGGGTTGCGCGAGGCGCCGGGGCCGGCGTTGATGCACGCGCCGCACGAGGGGTCGATCAGCTCCGCGCCCGCGCGCTCGAAGATTTCGAGGTAGCCGCGCGAGCGCGCGTACTCCTTAATCTTCTGCGAGCCGAACTGTAGGTAGAGGTGGACGCCCGGCGCGACGCGCCTGCCCTGCTCGACCGCGCGCTCCAGCACGGCGGCGTACATGTCCATGTCGGCCATCTTGCCGCCCGTGCACGAGCCGCCGTAGGCGATGTCGATCTTGACGGGCTCGCTCAGGTCGGAGATGGGCAGGCCGTTGCGCGGGTCGCCGGGCGTGGCGACCATCGGGCGGACTTCGCTCAGGTCAATCTCGAAGCTCGCGGCGTACTCGGCGTCGGGGTCGCTGCGGAGGAAGCCGCCGCGCAGTTCCTCTTCGGACAGACCGCGCACCCTCTTCAAGTATTCGAGCGTCACCTCGTCGGGCTCGATGATGCCCGTGAAGCCGCCGGCCTCGACCGCCATGTTGGTGAGCGTCGCGCGCTCGTCAATGTTCCAGTCGCGCAGGCCCTCGCCCGCGAACTCCAACACCTGCCCGATGCCCTTGCCCTCCTTCATGTAGTCGGTGGCGAGGATGACGAGCATCACGTCCTTCGCCGACACGTCGGCGCGCTTCTCGCCCTTGAGGACGAAGCGGACGACCTCGGGCACCTTGACGCGGATGTCCTTCGTGTACCAGGCGTTCGCCATGTCGGTCGAGCCGACGCCGAAGGCGAAGCAGCCGAGCACGCCCGCCATACACGTGTGCGAGTCCGTCCCGATGACGAGCTGACCGGGCAGCGCGATGTCCTCGACGACGGCGTTGTGGCAGATGGCCTCCGACCCGCGCTCCTCCGTCCCGCCGTAGAGCCGGATGCCCTGCTCCTCTGTAAAACTCTCCTGCGTCGTGGCGAGCCCGTTGGCGCGTTCGAGCAGTCCCAGCTTCTTCTTGTCGTCCGACATCACGCGCCCGATGAAGGTCAGGTGGTCGCGGAAGGCGTAGACCGACCCGGCCTCGGTCACGCGCGCGTCTTTGCCCAACGCCTGCTTGAAGAGGCTCTCGGCCATCGGCGTCACGTACTCGTGCGAGAAGCGCACGTCCGCGACGGCGAAGAGCGCGTCGCCGGGCTTCACCGCTTCGACGCCGACCTGACCGGCTCGGACGAAGGCGTGGCGCGCGATGATCTTCTCGACGATGTTCATCGGCCGCCGCGCGGTTTCGAGCGCGGGCGGCGTGACGTGGCCCGCGAGCCGCGCCTTGTTGTAGTTGAAGAGCCCGCCGTACTCGACGATCTGTTGCGAGATGGGGTCGAGCCCGCGCGTGAACTCTTCGAGCGGAATCTCCTCGCCGCCCCTTATCCGTTCGACGAGCCCGAAGTCGGTCGAGGTCAACAGCCCGATGTTCTGGCAGTTCTGCCCGTAAATCTTCTCGATAGTTCTGGCGATGACGAGCTGCAACCCCGCGGCCTTCTCCGCGAACGGCGCCGTCTCACGCGACGACCCGCACCCCTTCGACAGCCCCGAGACGACGACCGCGAACCCGCCGTTTTTAACTTCGTCTTTCTTAACGGCCCCTTCCCTCATCCCGACGTACACGTACTCGCCCAGCGTCTCGTCGTAATAAAAACAGACCCACCCCGGCGTAATCTCGTCCGTCGAGATGTTATTCATCAAAGCCCGCCCGGGCTCGTCTTCGAGTTCGGCGCCCTCTTCGAGTTGGCGCCTAATCAGCGACACGTCCTCCGTCAGATAGAGCACGCGCCCCTCGAACTTCAAACGCTCCGGGCGCTTCGTCGTCTTCTCAATCGTCATCGCCACTCCTCTTCAACAATGCTGATTATCCGATGATTTTCCGAAAGCCCAATTATAAACGACGCCGGGCGTTGGGTGGAAATTAGGGGTTGATTTATTCGGGCGGCGGGGGCAGATGCAGACTGCTCTAAGCCGTAGACCCTGATGAGTTTTCCGAGGCGTCCGGCGGCGCTGAATCCGTGCCGGCCGGCGTCGGCATAGGTTATCCTTGCTCGACGACGTTCGGAGACTCCCGCTAAAGGTGGACACACATGAAGCTGCTCGCCGCAATAACCCTTCTCTCCACACTCCTGTTCGTAAACGCTTCGGAGGCCCCGGCGCAGGACGGCCCGGCGAGGCCGGGAGCAGCAGCCGCCGCCGAGGAGGAGTTGATCGCAAAGGAGAAGCGCACGTGGGAGCTGTACAAGAGCCGGGACGTGAAGGCGCTGGCGGAACTGACCAGCGAGGACTTCTACGACATCTACCCTTCGGGGGAGGTGGTCGGTAAGAAGCAGTACCTTCAGGACGTGCTTGAGATAGAGGTGAAAGATTATTCGCTGAGCGATTTCAAAGTCGTCATGCTCAACGAAGGGGCGGCGGTCGTGGTCTACAAGGCGAAGGTGCACGGCGTCGTGAAGGAACGGGAGCTGAAGTCCGAGGTGGCGGTCACTTCGGGCTGGGCCAGGCGCGGCGGGCGGTGGGTGAACGTCTTCTACCGCGAGAACGCGCTCGAACTGAACGGCCGGAGAATACTCTGAAACGGGCTTGCCGTTTGGCGTGAGAGAGCCTGCAACTACAAAGCTGTGCCCACGCGTTTTCTCGTCTGACAAAAACGTAGAAAAGATTTCCACAAAACGGCCATGAGATTTCCGCCTGTGGAAATTGCCTGTGGATGAACTTTTCAGATGCCCTGAAAAGCGCTAGAAACGGGCGAATTTCGCCCTAAAAGTTTTTTGAAAAAAAGTCTTGACAGCCTCGGGGCACGTGCGTATAGTCCGGCTCCCGTTGCGATTGTTACGGCAGTCGTGACCGGCGTGGGGATCGGCGGATTGAGGCGGAAACGCTCCAATCTGAGGACAGCGACAAGCGGCAAACGTCGCTGCCACTGACGCCCCGGCCGAGGCCGAAAGGCCTACGCAGGGAAGATGCCGACGGGTGCTTCCCGAGCCGCGCGGATAAAAACGCGTCGGCGCTCCGAAGGAATAATTAACCATCGGGGTAGCGGATGTCGCTCAACTTCGGTTGAGCCTCGTTGTCCAGAACGTAGACTGGAGGTGGAGGTAAAGCCACCAGAACAAAAACCAATAGGCACCACGCCTTCGGGCGTGAGAGGTTGACGGAAGTTAGCCCGTGCCGACCGGAGGTGAGCCGCCGCAGGCACACGCTTCGGGATACAAATCAGGCAGCCTAGCGCGTGTACATGCAAGGGTTGCCGTCCCCCCGAATCGCTTCGGCGGTTCAAAGGGATCAAGATCGGGCTGTTGCCCTTCGGGGTAGCAGCCCGGTTTTCTTTTTGCCCCGCCCGCCGCCCGCCGCCCGCCGCCAACCTCCTCACGACCACGGAAAGAGTCTCTACCCGAACGTCAGATGAGATATCATGCGGAGCGTTTAAATATCTCTGGGGGGGGACACCGTCGTTGGACTGGATTGCTGACCCGCAGGCATGGATCGCTTTCGCGACTCTGTTGGCGTTGGAGATCGTTCTCGGGATCGACAACATCATCTTCATCTCCATCCTGGCGGGGAAGCTGCCCGCCGAACAGCAGTCGCGCGCGCGCTACGTCGGCCTCGGGCTGGCGCTGGTGATGCGCGTCATCCTGCTCTTCTCGCTCTCCTGGGTCATCGGGCTCACGGCGCCGCTCTTCGCGGTCTACGGGCACGGCGTCTCGGGGCGCGACCTAATCCTCATCCTCGGGGGACTGTTCCTGCTCGGCAAGTCCACCTTCGAGATTCACGAGAGCCTGGAGGGCGAGACCGGCCACGCCTCGGCCCGGGTCAAAGCGAATTTCGTCAGCGTCCTCATCCAGATCATGCTGCTCGACGTGGTCTTCTCGCTCGACTCGGTGATTACGGCCGTCGGGATGGTTGACAACATCGGGATCATGATCTCGGCCGTGGTCGTCTCCATCGCCTTCATGATGCTCTTCGCCGCGCCGGTCAGCGCCTTCGTCGCCCGGCACCCGACCGTCAAGATGCTGGCGCTCAGTTTCCTCCTGCTCATCGGCACGACGCTCATCGCCGACGGCTTCGGGTTCCACGTCCCGAAGGGCTACATCTACTTCGCAATGGGCTTCTCCGTCTTCGTCGAGATGATCAACATGCGTCTGCGCAAGAAGACCGTGCCCGTAGACCTGCACGAGCGTTACGCGCCGGACGCCGCGCCGCCGCCGTCAAACTAGCAGCGCCCCGGTTTATGAAGTACCGAACTCCGCTTGCGAAGACGAGTGGGCGGCCCGCGCGTGGACGCACCCTTCGGGCCCGCAGCTCGTCGCCGCCGACGCGACCGCGCGGCGCAAGGCTAAGGTTTAGAGCGCTTTTCATTCGGGTGCATACGGCGTGAGCTTTCGACACAGAGGCACAGCTTCAAGCTCTATAACTCATCAAGCTGTGTCTCGCTGTGTCTCCGTGTCTCTGTGTCGAAAGCTCACGCGGTTACACTCAACTGCTAATTGTAATAGGTAGAGGGCAGACATTCGTTAAGAGCTTTGCTGACCACCGTCCTTATCATCACTTCAATCGTGCTGAGCATCGCCGCGCTGCTGACGGCGCTCGTGCGCGCGCGCTCTTCGGGCCGCGATGAGGGCGTGCTGCGCGAACGGTTGGAGCGCGAATTGTCTGCCTTGCAGGGGCGGTCGGAGTCGGAGCGGCAGCGGAACGAGCGCAACGAGTCGCGGCTCGAAGCGCTGGCGGCCGCGCAGGAGGAGACGCGCCGCGCGCTCGAAGCCGTCGGCACGGGGCCGGCCGCGCAGTCAACCGAGGCGGACGCGGGCGGCGAAGCGTCGTCGTCGCCAGCCGCCGACGTGCGCGCCGAGTCCGCACAGACAGAGACCGGCGACGAGCCGGCCGACGTGTACGCGGTCGCGCGCGGCATCGAGGATTTCTTCAACGACACGACGCACCCGCGCGAGCTGCTCGGGCACGACGGCTTCCGGCGCGGCGTCGAACTCTCTCTGGGCGCGGAGGCGACGACGCACGGGCTGCTGGCGCGCGCGTCCGAGGGCAACGCGCTGCTCGCCTGCATCTCGCTCGAAGCGCTGGCGCGGCGCGAGGGCGACGACGAGTTGGTCGTCGAGGGCGTGCTGCGCGACATCAACGCCTACTACTACTGGCCGCGCTTCTACGCCCTGCGCGCGCTGGCCGCGCACGCGGGCGCGCGCCGCAGCGTCCTCGCGCCGCTGCTCGCGCGGCTCAACTCGACGTGGCGCGAGCCGATGCCCTTGCAGGCGCTGCGCGAGTTCGTCGCCGAGCGCGTCGCGGCCGGCGACGCGCTCGGCACGCGCGACCTCGCCGACGAGGCCGAGGCGCTCAAGCTCGACGCGGAGCAGTGGGACGAGGTCTGCGCCACGCTCGACGCGATAGCCGCGCAGCTCCCGGCCGCGGCGCGCGCGGAGCTTTCGCAGTGGCAGGGCTCGCGGCAGACCGCCGAGTTCGTCAAGTCAATCGGTCGCGTGTGGGACAACAACGGGGCCGGGGTCTTCGTGCTCGACGCGGTGGCCGCGCGCGTCTCGGAGCTGGAGGCGGCATTCAAACGCGAGCCCGCGCGCTCGGTGCTGCTGGTCGGCGAGTCGGGCACGGGGAAGACTGCGCTCGTGCGCGCGCTCGCCGCGCGTCTCGGCGCGGACGGCTGGCTCGTCTTCGAGGCCGCGCCCGCGGAGGTGCTGGCCGGGCAAAGCTACATCGGCCAGATCGAGGAGCGCGTGCAGGCCATCGTCCGTCAACTCCAGGACAAGCGCGTCCTCTGGGTCATGCCGAACTTCCACGAGGCGCTGTGGGCCGGGCGGCACCGCTACAGCCCGACGGGCTTGCTCGACCTGTTATTGCCACACATCGAGAGCGGCGCCGTCCGCCTCGTCGGCGAGGTGCCCGCGCGCGCGTTTGAACAGCTCGTGCGGCTGCGGCCTCGGCTGCGCACCGCGATGCAGACGTGCCGCGTCGCGCCGCTCTCCGACGACGAGACGGTGGAACTGGGCCGCCGCTGGGCCGAACGCAGAAACAGTGTTGAGGGCGAAGCCTCACCCGCGCCGCGCGCGTCGGAGCGCACGTTGCGCGAGGCTTTGCAGCTCGCCAAGCAGTACCTGGACGACAAGGCCGCGCCCGGCAACCTGCTGCTCCTGCTCGACGCGACCGACCGCCGCCTGAATGCGGAGGGTCGGGCCGCCGAAGAGGTCAGACTTGACGACCTGCTGGTCACGCTCTCGCATTTGACGGGGCTGCCCGTGCAGATGCTCGACGAGCGCGAGGGGCTCGACCTCTCGGAGCTGCGCGCCTTCTTCGAGCGGCGCGTGCTCGGCCAGCCCGAGGCCGTCGAATGTCTGGTCGAGCGCGTCGCGATGATTAAGGCGGGGCTGACCGACCCGACGCGCCCACAGGGCGTCTTCCTCTTCGTCGGCCCGACGGGCACGGGCAAGACCGAGATCGCCAAGACGCTCGCGGACTTCCTCTTCGGCTCGCCCGAGCGCATGCTCCGGCTCGACATGAGCGAGCTTCAGACGTGGGAGTCGCAGGGAAGAATACTCGGCGAATCGGACGAGACGAGCGACAGCGCGGCGCTCGTCAACCAGATACGCAAGCAGCCCTTCTCCGTCGTCCTCCTCGACGAGTTCGAGAAGGCACACCCGTCCGTGTGGGACTTGTTCCTGCAAGTCTTCGACGACGGCCGCCTGACCGACCGGCGCGGCAACACGGCCGACTTCCGACACTCGGTCATCATCCTGACCTCGAACCTCGGCGCGACGCTCCCGCACGGCGCGAGCGTCGGCTTCTCGCAGGAGCAGGCGCAGTTCGCCGCCGGGTCGGTCGAGCGCGCCGTGGGCCGAGCCTTCCGGCGCGAGTTCGTCAACCGCATTGACCGCGTCGTCGTCTTCCGACCGCTGGGGCGCGGCGTGATGCGCGACCTGCTGCGGAAGGAGCTGAACGACGTGCTCACGCGGCGCGGCCTGCGCACGCGCCAGTGGGCGGTCGAGTGGGACGAGTCGGCCGTCGAGTTTCTGCTGGAGAAGGGTTTCACCGCCGACCTCGGCGCGCGCCCGCTGAAGCGCGCCGTCGAGCGCTACCTGCTCTCACCGCTCGCGCTCACCATCGTCAACCACCAGTTCCCCGAAGGCGACCAGTTCCTCTTCGTCCGCTCGTCACCCGACGCGCAGTCGCTTGACGTGCAGTTCGTAGACCCGGACGCGCCCGCGCATGCAGACGCCGCGGCCGAAGAGGTTGACGAACTTTCATTCGACGAGGAGGCAGCGCGCGAGCTGCGGCTGGAATCAATCGCGCTCGACCCGAAGGGCGTGCCCGAGGAGTTGCGCTTCCTGCAAGAGCAGTACGACGCGGTCGCCTCCCGCGTCGATGCGGACGGGTGGCGCGCGCGCAAGGAGGGCGCGCTGCGCGAGATGCAGTCGTCCGACTTCTGGTCTGCGCCCGCGAGGTTCTCGGTGCTCGGCTCAATCGAGTACATGGATCGCATCGAGGCGGGACTCGACACCGCCGGCTCTCTGCTCGCGCGCCTGCGCGGCAACCGCAAGCGGCTCCCCTCCGACCTCGTCGCGCGCCTCGCCGAACAGCTTTATCTGGTGGACTCGGCCTGCCGCGGCATGGCCGAAGGGGACGCGCGCGACGCCTTCCTGCTCGTCACAGCATCGCGCGAGCCCGGCGCCGACCGCGCGCGCAGCGACGACTTCGCCCGCACGCTCGCGCGCATGTACCGGCGCTGGGCCGAGCGCCGTCGGATGCGCCTTGAGTTGATCGAAGAGCACGACGGCGCGGGCGCCGACGAGTACCGCGCGCTGTTCGCCGTCTCGGGCTACGCGGCCCACACGATCCTCCGGCACGAGGCGGGGCTCCACGTCTTTGAGACGCCGCAGGACGAGAAGTCTTCCTTCAAACGCGCGACCGCCTCCGTCCGCGTCGTCGGCCAGCCCGAAGAGCCCCCGGGGCGCGGCCCCGCTGCGCTGCGCGAACAGGCCGAGCGCGCTCTCTCGACGGAAGCGCAGGCGCCGCAACAGCAGGTCGTCCGCCGCTACCGCGAAGAGCCCTCGCCCCTCGTCCGCGACTCCGTCCGCGGCTGGCGCACCGGCCGCCTCGAACGAGTCCTCGACGGCGACTTCGACCTTATCACGTGAGAGAAGAAGGAGTCAGAAGTCAGAAGTCAGAAGCGCTCCGCGCTGCGGTCGTTGACGATGAGAACCGCACGGTTCGAGCGACGAAGGGTTTTCTACTGACTTCTGACTTCTGTCTCCTGACTCCTTCTTCGTCTTGCTTTCCACGCGGCTCGGGTTTAATCTGCCATAACCCGGGCGGCACCGCGGCCGCAACTTCGGCGCCTCCCCGGGCTTTCACACCGTACGCACGACCGGCCCCGGTCGGCCAGCGCCCGCCCAGGCGCACCGCATGTGAAGGGGTCGTTAACGTCTCAGACAGTTTCCAGTCTTCTCCCATGAACGCCGGCCCGACCGGCGACCAAAGCAGCGACGGCGAAGGGTTCGGACGCAACCCGCGTCCAGCGCCCCCGCCAGCAACCTTCGAGGCGCGGCTATGTGGCCGTGCACCCGCCGCGCCACCGCGCGGCATCCACCTTGACCTTTGACCCGAGTCGCCCGCCGCCCTTGCCCCGAATTGCTCACGCTTGAATGTGCGGCGCCGCGACCCTGGAAATAAAGAGAGGAGGGAGAGTCCTCACATGGACGTCTCTAACCGCCAGTACGCCCAGGCTACGGCCGGCGCCCCCACTTCCCGCGACGAGGCCGCGCTCCGATGTTGCGCGCTCTCAAACTCATTCTTAAAGACAGGCGATTACGAAGGCGCCGTCGAGGCGCTCGAAAGGCTCTGGCGCGGCGCGTGCGAGCGACCCGTGACCGAGGGCTTAGGCGCGCGCGCGGCCGCCGAAGTGCTCGTGCAGGCCGGGCGCCTGACGAGCGCGCTCGGCGGCGGGCGCCGCATCGAGGGCGCGCAGGAGGCCGCCAAGAACCTCTTGAGCGAGGGCGCCGGGGTCTTCGAACGCCTCGGCGACGCGCGGAAGGTGGCCGAGGCGCACACAGACCTCGGCGTCTGCTACTGGCGCGAGGGCGCGTTCGAGGAGGCGCGCGTCGTCCTGCGCGCGGCGCTCGGCGGGCTCCCGCACGAGGACGCCGAGCAGAGGGCGCTCGCCCTCATCCGCCTCGCCATCGTCGAGCACTCCGCCGGGTGCCACCGCGCCGCGGTCGAGGTACTCGCCGAGGCCGCCCCGCACGTTGAGGCGAGCGCGAGCGAAACCATCAAGGGCAGCTTCCACAGCGAGCGCGCCAACACCTTCGTCGTGCTGGCCGACGCGGGCGAGGCCGGGATGCTCGACCGCGCGCTCGTCGAGTACGCCGCCGCCAGCTACCACCTTGAGCAGGCCGGCCACACGCGCTACCTCGCGAACAACGAGAACAATCTCGCCTACCTCTTCAACCGCATCGGCCGCTACGAGGATGCGCGCGAGCACCTCGCGCGCGCCCGCTCGCTCCACGCCTCTTTGAAGGACGCCGTCATCGTGGCGCAGTGCGACGAGACGCTGGCGCGCGTGCTCGTCGCCGAAGGCCGTTTCGACGAGGCCGCGCGCGTCGCGCTCTCCGCCGTGCGCGTCTTCGAGGACGGCGACCGGCAGGCGCTGCTGGCCGAGGCGCTGACGACGCTCGGCGTCGCGCAGGCGCGCGGGGGACTCTACGACGAGGCGCGCCTAAGCCTCGCGCGCGCCTCGGAAGTCGCCGAAGCCGCGGGCGACCGCGCGGGCGCGGGGCTGGCCGCGCTCACGCTCGTCGAGGAGTTGGGCGAGCGGCTGGGGCACGACGAGTTGTGCGACGCCTTCGCGCGCTCGCACGAAACGCTCTCCGGCACGCGCAACCCCGACACGCTCTCGCGCCTGACCGGCTGCGCGCGGCGCGCGCTGGATTCGTTCATGGCCGCGCGCGAGGAAGGCGACGACGCGGGCGGGCTCTCGCCCGAGGAGAAGTGGGAGGGCTTCTCGCTGAAGTCGGAGGTGATGCGTTACGAGGCCGAGCTCATCTCGCGCGCTCTGCGCGACGCCGACGGCGTGGTCTCGCGCGCGGCGAAGCTCCTCGGCTTCAAGCACCACCAGACCTTCGTCGCGCTCCTCAACAACCGACACAAGGAGCTGCTGGGCGAGCGCCGCCCCGTCATCCCACGCCGCCGCAGCTTCATCCGCCGCCATCGCCGCCCCGCCCCCCAACCGGCCGGCAGGAAAGAGTGAGCGCCGACGGAAAGATTAACCGCCGCAGACACGGAGACACGGCTTGAAGACTTAATAGTCAACAAGCCGTGTCTCTTTCTCTGCGGCGGTCGGATATTCTTAACGCGAGCCGGACAGGCGTGACTTGATG
Source organism: Pyrinomonadaceae bacterium (assembly GCA_040510435.1). Taxonomy (GTDB): domain Bacteria; phylum Acidobacteriota; class Blastocatellia; order Pyrinomonadales; family Pyrinomonadaceae; genus QHXN01. The sequence goes on from JBEVJD010000192.1 coordinate 18,905, forward strand.
CGGCGGAACTCTTCGGAGTCGCGCGTAAGCGGGGGCGTCTGCCCGAGCGCGGCGACGACTTCGCCGATGGCCTCGGCGCGGCTCGCGGGGTCGGGGTGGTCGCTCGCGCCATCGTTCCCGCGCACGCCTTCGCGCTCGTCGAGCCGCTCGAAGAAGTTGGCCATGTCGCGCGGGTCGAAGCCCGCCTCGGCCAGCAGCCGCGCGCCCTCCGCGTCGGCCTGTAGCTCGGCCGCGCGGTTCGAGCGCATGAAGAACCTGTTGACGCCCGCCCCGCACGCAGAGGCCGCCACGCGCCAGAAGTCGCCCTCGCCGACGCTCGCGACGGCGTTGATGACGCCCAGCGCCGTCCTCGCGAGGTACGAGCGCGAAGCCTGCGTCGTGCCGTGGCGCAGAGAGACGTGTGCGATCTCGTGCGCGAGCACGCCCGCCAGTTCGCTCTCCGTGCGCGCCGCCTCGATGGCACCCTCGTTGACGAAGACGTAGCCGCCCGGCAGCGCGAAGGCGTTGATCTCAGGCGAGGCGACGACGACGAATTTGTAAGGGAACTTGTAGCCGGGCGCGGCCGCCGCGACGCGCTCGCCGAGCCGCTGCACGTAGCCTTCGGTGCGCTTGTCTCGGAGCACGACCACCTGCCGCATGATCTCTTCGGCCGAAGACTCGCCGAGCTGTATATCCTGCTCGGGGCTGAAGAGGTTGAAGCCCGCGGAAGCGCGCGGAAGCGCCGTCTGCGCGCCGCCACCCGACAGTGCCCACCCGCACGCCGTCTGCAACGTCAGCAGCGCCAACAACAACCACCGCATCACATTGCCCGCACGCATTGACCTCAAAGCCTCACCTTGCACTTAACCCTTGTCTTGACTCAAGCGCGCCCTTACGCGTGCTCGCGCCGACTCTTCTGCAAACACCGGGCCGCAACGTCGCGCACCCGCGTAAGCGCCACAAACCGCAGCATTTACGCCTCGCGCCCTTCGCCCCGCGCGCGCACGCGTCTTGTAGTCAGACAGAATTGTCCGGCGCGACAACTATTGAAATAGTACGTGACCCGGCGTGATTTGAAGGCGAAGCTGATTCCGCTTCACGCGGCCCCAACCTTTCGACGACCGAAACGCAATCATGTGGCAATCATTCAAGTGACACAGACGCGGCGCCGCGCATGCGTGCGCGCTCTTATCCTGCCAACGCCCGCGCCGGAGCCGCGCGTGTTACCCGCGCTCGGCGGGCACTCCAAGGGCAGGAGGCGTCTATGAACAAACAACTTTCACTTAAACTCTCGAACGTTAACCTCGCCTGCTTCATGTTCGCGCTACTCCTCGCCGCGGCCTGCGCGTCTACGGCGCGCGCGCAGGTGCGTCCGCCCGAGTTGAAGAAGCAGAACGAGCAACAGCAGCAGCAGGCCGCGCAGAACAGTCAGGACGATGACGACGATGACGACGGCGAGGTGTTCGCGACCCCGGCCGCGGCTGACCCGGCGACCGTGCTGCGCAAGGCGCGCTTCGTCTTCGTGCGCTCCGACTCGGCCTTCGTCAGCGGGCGCGAGGTCGAAGACTCTCTGCGCAAGCGCAAGGAGTTTCGGGCGTGGGGCATGGCCATCACGCGCAACGAGGCGCAGGCCGACCTCATCATCGAGATCACGCGCAAGCCGCTCACGCGCCGCTTCACCTTCTCCGTCATCGACCCGCGCACGTCCGGGGTCGTCACCAGCGGCAAGACCCGCTCCGTCCTCTTCGGCAAAAAAATCTCCAACAAGATCGCCGAGAAGTTCGCCAACCGCGTCAAGGTCTATCGGCCGTATCCTTAAGAAGTAGACAGTAGTCAGTAGACAGTAGTCAGTAGGAAGACGAAGCGGCGCGCCCGGTCTGAAGACCGAGACGCGCCGCATGTTCTTTCTACTGACTACTGTCTACTGTCTACTTCTTCCCTCACGCACTCACCGAGGGCGCGACCTTGCCTGAGAAGTCTGAGGGCGCGTCATTGCCGCCGCCGCCTTCGGGCTTGGCAGAGAACTTCTCGGCCCAGCGCACGCGCCCCGTGATCTGCATCACGACGAAGAGCGTGAGGATGGAGCCGATGGTGACGGCGAGACCCGTAAAGCCCTTGAAGAAGAAGGCGTACGAGAACATCACCAGGTAGATGAACTGCGCGAGCCCCGCCTCGCGTGCCGCGAACCGCGTCCCCACCACCAGCCGCAGGTAGCTGATGACCAGGAAGATCGAGACCACCGACGACGCGGCGAACGCGGCGTGAATCGAGACGTGGTCAACCAAGTACGCCAAGAGCAGGTGGAACGCGAAGAAGGCCGTCGCGAGGAAGAAGTAGTTCATCGGATGCAGCTCGATGCCGCGCATCGTCGTGATGATGAACATCAGGAAGAAGAAGAAGAAGAGCGAGACCGGCGCGAAGAAGCTGATGCGCCCCGCGAGCGGCCCGGGCTGCAACTTCTCGGGCATCGCCATCCCGATCTGGAAGCCCGAGACGAGGTTCTTGTAGTTCCACTCAAGCTCCCACCCGTCGCCCGTCTCGCGCTTCTCCGAAGGCGACAGGGTGCCCTCGGGGAAGTCTATCTCCTTGAAGTCGGTCTTCATCCTCATCCGGAAGTCGCGCACCTGCGCCACGTCGCCGCCGAAGTTGTAGCGCCAGTCGTTCAACCCCTGCGACCTGTACGCCACGCGCAGCGTCGCCACCTCGCCCGGCTTGACCGCGGCCGTGCCCGTCGCCGTGTTCTTCTCGTTCGTCAGAGCGACGGGCGCGCCGTTGACCGTGAAGACGAGGTCGTCGTAGATGGCGCGCTCGGCCGGGAACTTCAGGGCGAAGGTCACGCGCTCCTGCTGGGTCGCGTTGCGGAAGACGTAGGTGCCGTCGAAGCCGACCTTGTAGGTGCTGTACCAGAGCAGCCCCTTCTGCCTGTGCTCAAGCCCGAGCGACACGTCCACGCGGCTCGACTCAAGCGACAGCGTTTCGGTGACCGAAACCTTCTCCGTGAAGCTCCGCTTCTTGCCGTCCACGACCGTCTCGGTCGTCTTCGGCTCGGTGTGCTCGGCCGTGGCCGCGGGCGGCTGCTGCGACTGCGGCATGCCCCACAGCGACGCGACCTCGCCCTTCAAGACCGCGTCCGAATCGTACGTGCGCGAGAAGACGGTCGCGCCCAGAACCATCCAGGCCGCCGACGCACACAAGAAGATGAAAGCGATGGCTACGATGCGCTTCAACATACCCGTCAACACTCCTTCGTTAGAGACGTTCGTGCCCGCGCATTAAACCCCGACGCCGCCCGCCCCGGCAGCAGACCGACCCACGCCGCGCGCCTGTGGCTCCCCACGTCAGAGCCCCGTGGGAGGGAGTAAGCAGATGGCAGTAGGCAGTAGAAAGCACTGCCATCGAAAATTGTGAGTCAAACTTTCGACCTACTTAACGCGGGGCTGCTGCCTACTGCCATCTGCCTACTGCCTACTGCTCCCCGTCCGACATCGGGGAAAGACCCGCGTCCGAAGAAGACGTGGCGCGCGAGTCGTCCGAAGGGCGCGCACCGCATCATCGCGCAGGCCGCCTCGACGAGCGCGGGGCTTCGGACGGAGGACAGCATCTTCCTCATCCAAAGGCGCGAGACGAAGCGCGAGCGGAAACGCGCCCCAGAGTAGCGGGCGAGCGCCGACGTGTCGCCGGTCGAGAGGCAGTCGGAGATGACTTCGGCCGCGAGCCCCGACAGGCGCATGCACGGGTCGAGCCCGCCGGCCGTCAGCGGCGAGACGGCGCCCGCCGCGTCGCCGACGAGTAGGCCCCTCGCGCACGCGATCCTCTTCAGCACGCCGCCCACGGGGATGCGCCCGCCCCTGCGCTCGACGCGCCGCGCGCGCGTGAAGTCGAACGTGTGCGCCACCTCCGCGCGGAACTCTTCGAGCGCGCGCGCCGGGTCGAAGCGCTCGGCGTAGCCGCCCACGCCGACGTGCGTCTCCTCGCCGTCGCACACGACCCACGCGAGGTAGCCGGGCGCGAGCCGCGGGTCGAGGAAGCAGTGGAAGCAGGGCTCGCTCGCGGTGGACACGCCGCGGAATACGTCCTCGACGCCGACGATCCACTCGCGGTTTTCGTCGAGCCCGAGGTCGCGCGCCACGCGCGAACGCGCCCCGTCGGCCCCGACCACGAACCGCGCCGCCACCTTAAGCGTCACCCCCGCGCGTTCGAGCAGCACCACCGAGCCGCCGGAGTCGTCGCCGCCGGCCTCCAACCCCGCGTAGCGCGTCGCGGGCGACCACACGGCGCGCGCCTCGATGCACTCTTCGAGCATGCGCGAGTAGAGCCGCCCCATGCGGCCGACGCGGAACTCCTCGTGCTCGCTCTCAAGTTCCTGCGCGCGGCGCGCAGGCGAGTAGAGCCTCACGCGCCGGACGGCCGGCCCCAGGCAGTCGCTCGGCAAATCGAAGTCTTCGAGCGTGCGGCGGACGAAGATGCCCGTCGTGTGCACCGCGTCTTCGAGCGAATTCTTCCTGTCGGCCAGCAGTACGCGCGCGCCGCCCCGCGCGAGCAGCTTCGTCACCTGGAGCCCCGCCAGCCCCGCCCCCACGACCACCGCGTCGAAACTCTCCACGTCTTTTTCCTCGTCACTTAGAAGTTCCGCAAGTCCGCCGGCTCAGTCCAAAAGAAGCTGTAGCCGCTGCTCGATGTCGCCGCCCACCGTGATCTCCGCGTAAGCCTTCGCCAGCCGCCCGCGGCGCTCCGCGTGACGCTCTTCGTGATACTCCCAGACCAGTTCGTCGTAAGCGGCCGGGCCCGTGGCCACCGTCGCCATGCGCACCGTGCGAAGCCTCCCCTGCGAAAGCTCCCTCCCCGCGCGCGCGTCTGCCAGCGCCGCCGCGACCTCGCTCTTGACGGACATCTGCACGAAGGCCGGCGCGCCCAGCGCGAAGACGAACCCGCACACGAGCGCCAACCCCACACGCGCGGGCGAGCCCACGCCTGCGCGCCCTGCCGCCCCCGCCGCGCGCCACCCGTTGCGCAGGTAGACGAACGCCGTCAGGAACGGGACGAAGCCGAGCAGGCCGGCGAGGAAGAAGACTAGTCCGATGACGCTGAACGGCAGTATCGCCAGGCCGACGGCGAGCGAGAACGCGGCGCCCGCGAGCAGCATCCCGGCCAGCGCGGCCGGGCGACTCCGGGCGCGCCCCGTCGCGAAGAGCAAGGTGCAGAGCGCCACCATCTCCACGGCGCTGATCGTGTAGGCGTAGAGCTGATGCGGCCGGTAGAGCCCGCCGCCGTCCACGAGCCCGCCCTTGAACACGATGGGGTCGAAGTAGAAACACAGGACGGGCATGACGACTCCGAACAACACGTCGAACCTCCGCTGCGTGGGCGTCGGCGCGTCGTCGAACTGCCTCCGCCAGAACCCTCGCGTCCGACGCGCGCGGACGCAGCGGGCGCCCTCGATGCTCAACTCTTCCATGCCATGCCTCCCCGTCAGCCCCCCGAAGAAGTAACCCCTTCAGATCGTCCCGTAAGCTTCGCCGGAGCGGCGCGTCGCGTCGAGCGGCGTACCCACATCGACCCCTGTGGCCAGCGCGGACGGAGCAAAGCGCTTTGCTCGGCAAAGCTACAGGACAAAAAAATATCGGGCGACCGCAGCCCGACTCTTCCCTCCTCTGCCCGTCTCACCCGCCGCGCGCGGCGCGGATGACGCTCTCCATGTGACCGAGGTATCTTTCGAGCGCGCGCCGGCCGGCGGTCGTCAAACGATATTCGGTCTTCGGCGTGCGCCCGTCGAAATACTTATTACAGACGACGTACTGTGCCTCTTCGAGCTTGCGCGCGTGCACGCTCAGATTGCCGTCCGTGGTGTTCAGGAGTTGTTTGAGGTCGTTGAAGGTGAGCGATTCGTTGACGGCGAGGGCGCTGACGATGGCGAGGCGGACGCGCTCGTGTATGAGGCGGTCGAGTTCGGCGGCGGCGGCCGGCCCGTCGGTCGGCTTGTTGCGCCGCGGCTGCTCGCGCGGGCCTTCGGGCGCCGCCTGCGCGCCCGCCTTCTTCGTCGTCGGGCGATCCTTCGCCAGTGCGTTCTGTCTAGCCACCGTAGTTCCTCGCTATGTGCAGCCCGAAAACGATGTGGAGCAGCCCGAAGCCTGCGGCCATCAGGGCGTCGCCCCACGCGGCGGGCAGAAAAAGAGCGCCCGCCCCCAGGAACATGAAGCAGAGCCCCATGAAGGGAACCGGGCGCACGGAGAAGGCGCCTCCCGTGACGACGCCCGTGCCGTAGAGCAGAAGCCACAGCCCGGGCAGTTGTGCGGAGAGACCCGCGCGGTAGAAGACGACCGTCAGCACCGCGCCCACCAGCATCGGCGGCGAAAGGTTGATGATCAGTTTCCGGCCGGGGCGTGAGAGCAGGGAGGTGTCGGAGGCGTGCGCCTTGCGGTACATCGTCCACCCGGCGATGCCTGCGGAGACGGCGGCCTCCGTCATCCAGACGGCGAACCACGCGCCGAACGTCGTCTGCTGCGAGGCGACGAGCGCCGCGAACATCGCCGTCAGCCCGATGGCGACCTGCCCCCAGCCGGGCACGGCCGTGAACGCCGAGGCGCGCTCCATCGTCTCGCGGATGAAGCGCAGGTTGTCCATCGCGCGGTCGTGCAGCGCGGGCGGCTCCTCCTCCCGCGTCCTCTCCCGGAGTGTGTGGACGACTGCCATACTGCCGCCGAAAATACACCTGCGCGGCGACGCCTGTCAAGTGCTTTACAAGGCAAAGCAACAGGAGGTGATAAGTGATGAGTGATGAGTGATGAGAAAGAACAAGGCCCTTTGCCTTCTCTTATCACTTATCACTCATCACCTATCACTCCTTCACCGGCCTTTCCCAACGCGCCCGCCGATTTGTTAGCATGGCCGGGTCGGACAATTGACGTTTAAGGAGAGAGATTTTGAGCAAGCGGAATGGGTCGCTGCCCGACGGGGTCGAGTTCGTGGCGGAGGGCGAGGGAGTGCGCGAGTTCCGGCTCGCGAACGGGCTGAAGCTGTTGCTGGCGGGGAACCGCGTCGCGCCGGTCGCGACGTTCCTCGTGCTCTACCGCGTCGGCTCGCGCAACGAGGCCGTCGGGTACACGGGCTCGACGCACCTGCTGGAGCACATGCTCTTCAAGGGCACGCCGACCTTCAACAAGGCGAAGGGGACGCAGGTCGCCGCCACGCTCCAGCGCGTCGGCGCCGACTTCAACGCGACCACGTGGTACGACCGCACCAACTACTTCGAGACCGTCCCTTCGGACGCCTTCGAGCTGGCCGTCCACCTCGAAGCCGACCGCATGCGCAACTCCTTCATCGCCGACGAAGACCGCCGCTCGGAGATGACCGTCGTGCGCAACGAGCTTGAGCGCGGGCAGAACGAGCCGATGCTCGTGCTGGACGAGGCCGTCTACGCCGCCGCCTTCCGCGAGCACCCTTACCACCACCCGACCATCGGCTGGCGCGCCGACGTGGAGAACGTGCCGACCGCGCGGCTCAAGGAGTTCTACGACACCTTCTACCACCCGAACAACGCGACGGCCGTCGTCGTCGGCGACTTCGAGGAGTCGCACGCGCTCGCGCTCGTCAACAGGTACTTCGGCGCGTTCCCGGCGTCGAGCGAGCCCATCCCCGAGGTCTACACGGACGAGCCGCGGCAGGAGGGCGAGCGGCGTCTGGTCGTGCGGCGCGCGGGCGAGTTACCGCTCGTGCAGGTGGCCTTCCGCACGCCCGCGTCGCTCGGGCAGGAGCGCGTGCTCTCGAACGCGGAGCTGGCCGCGCGCGCCGCACGGCCGCCCGAGGGGAACGACATCTACCCGCTCGCGGTGCTGGCCTCCGTGTTGACGAACGGCGTGACGAGCCGACTCTATCAGGCGCTCGTCGAGTCGGAGCTGGCCGTCTCGACGGACGCGCGCGTCGACCAGTTCCGCGACCCCGGACTCTTCAACATCTACGCAACGGCCGCGCCCGGCGTCGAGGCCGCGCGGGTCGAGGAGGCGATTCACCGCGAGTTGCAGCGCGCGGCCGAAGACTTGGGCACGGGGGAGGTCGAGAAGGCGAAGCGGCAGATCGCCGCGCGCGTCGCCTACGAGCGCGACGGCACGCACAACGTCGCGATGCAGATGTCGGAGGCCGAGGCCGTCGCCGACTGGCGCTTCTACAATGACTACCC
>JBEVJD010000193.1:0-65915 GCA_040510435.1 Pyrinomonadaceae bacterium
ACGTGATGCCGATGGCGGCGACGTTGGGGCCGCCGAGCGCGGCGCCGGAGGGGTTGGAGAGTTCGAGGTTGAGCGACTCGCCGGGCTCAAGGTAGCGGTCGTCGGTGATGAGCACGGGGAAGGTCTTCTGCGCGTCGCCGGCCGCGAAACTGAGCGTGCCGACGGCGGCGGTGAAGTCGGAGCGGTCACTGGCCGACTGGCTCAGCGTGCGGTAGTCCACGGACGCCGGCTGCGTCGTGTCGCCCGTGCGCGTGACGGTGACGACTGCCTGACCGTCGGCTTCGTTGACGCTGAAACTCGTCGCGCCGAACTGCACGAGCGAGGTCGCCGAAGCAGCGTCGTGAATCGTCGCCTGACCCTGGCCGTCGGCCACGGTCGCGCGCGTCAGGTTCGTCGAGTTGACGTTGAGGAAGAAAGTCTCGGCCCCTTCCGCCGACGCGTCGGCCGAGACTTCGACTTCGACTATGCGGACTGTCTGGCCGGCGGCGAAAGTGAAGCCCCCGCTGGTCGCCGTGTAATCGCTCCCGGCCGTGGCCGTGCCGTCGGCGGTCGAGTAGGTCACTGGCACGTCCTTGCCCGACGCCTGCGAGAGCCTGACGGCGAAGGCGGCACGAGCCCCCGCGCCTTCCGACACCGCCAGGTCGGTCACGGAGAGCGTGGGCGGCGCGTCGTCGTCGAGGATGTTGACGCTAACCTCGGGGAGCAGGAGCGTGGCGCCCGACGGGTTCGAAAACACGAGGTTGAAAATCTCCGTGAACTCGTCGATGGTGTCGCCGATGATGGGAATCAGCACCTCCTTCCGATACGTGCCGGGCTCGAACGTGAGCGTGCCGCTCACGGGTACGAAGTCGCGGTTAACCCCCGGCTGCAACGCGACCGCCGCGTAATCGACGGTCACCGTGCGGCTCGTGGCCGCGCTCAGACGGATGGGGATGACGGCGTTCCTCGTGCCGGCGTTGCCTTCCGTGAACGCGTAGCCGTCGGCCGGCGGCAGCTCGGGCACGAGCGTGAGCGTAGTGTTGCTGTCGAGGATGTGGAGCGTCGCGCGCGCGTAAGCACCGAGCGATTCCGTCTCGACCATGCCGCCGAGGGTCAGCGAGACAGTCTCCTCGGGCTCGGTCACGCCGTCGTCGGCGATGGGGATGTTGAAGGTCTTCTCGGTCTCGCCCTCGGCGAAGGTGAGTTGGCCGGAGGCTGGCGTGTAGTCGGCGCCCGCCGTGGCCGTGCCCGCGCCGGTCGAGTAGTTGACCGTCAGCGTGCCGCGGCTTCCGCCCGTCCGCACGACGCGGATGACGGCCGCGCCGATGTCTTCGAGCACGCTGAAGTGCTGCTCGACGAACGCGACGCTGCCCTGCGCGGCCGAGGCGTTGCACCCGGAGAACTCCGAGGTGTTGCCCGCCGGGTCGGTCGCCGTCGCGGTCAGCACGCGACCCGGCGCGAGCGCCTGCGAGATGTCAACGCTGATGTTCGCGTCGCCCGACGCGTTGGTCGTCACCGTCGTCGAGCCGAAGTGTCGCGCGCCCTCGCCGTTGCCCGAGGCGTCGCAGGCGAGGTTCGAGTAGAAGTCCACGCGGAACTGCGTGTTGGGCGTGCTGTTGAGCGTGCCCTCGACGTGCGTCGAGCCGCCCGAGGAACTGGCGCTCGTGAGCACTGGGAAGTTCTGCAACTTGTTCGGGCCGGTGTCGGGGTCGAGCCGGTCGTTCGGCGTCGGCGCGTTGTTGAAGCTGAAACCGATACCGAGCTGCGCGTTCGAGAAGATCGAGTTGCCGCGCACGTCGTTGTTGACGGATGAGGTGTTCTGCACGAGGACGCCGGCCTCGTTGAAGGCGATGAGGTTGCCCGCGCCCGCCGCGTCGCCGCCGATCTGGTTGTCGTCGGACTCTGAGAGGATGCCTGCCTGCGTGTTCGCGATGGGCACGGTGCCGGCGGCGTCGGTGCCGATGCGGTTGCCCCGCACGACGTTCGAGTTGCCGGAGATTCGGATGCCCCACCAGTTGCCGGAGATGACGTTGCCGGCCCCGGCCGCGGTGCCGCCGATTGTGCTCCTGCCGGACAGGAGGTAGACGCCGGTCTGGTTCCCGACGGGCGCGGTGCCCGCGGCGTCCGTCCCGATCAGGTTGCCGAGGACGACGGCGTTGCCGCCGCTCGTGCAGTAGACGCCGCGCTCGTTGCCGGAGATGACGTTGCCCTCGCCGGGCTGCGTGCCGCCGACGGTCGTGTTCTGTGTGCTGACATCGATGCCGGTGTTGTTGCCGAGCGCCTTCGCGCCCGCGGCGTCCGTGCCGATGTAGTTGCCCTGGATGACGTTCAGCGCGTCGCTCACGAAGGCGCTGACGGAGATGCCCGTGTGGTTGCCGGAGATGACGTTGCGCGCCTCGGGGGTGTTGCCGCCGACGGTCGCGTTGCGCCCCGACAGTTGGACGCCCGTGCTGTTGCCGAGGTCTAACGAGCCGGTCACGTCCGTGCCAATGTAGTTGCCCTGGACGAGCGCGGCGTGTGAGCTGACGTAGACGCCATAGCCGTTGCCCGAGATGACGTTGCGCGCGCCGGGCTCGGTGCCGCCGACGACGTTGGGCGTCGTCGGCGCGCCGGCCGGGGCCCCGAGTTCGATGCCGCGCGCGAAGTTCTGGAAGACGGCGGTGCCCGCCGGGTTCGTCCCGATGAAGTTGCCTTTGACGAGGTTCCCCGCGCCGAAGATGTTGAGGCCGAGGTTGGAGTTGCCGGAGATGACGTTGCGCGCGGCGGGCGTGGTGCCGCCGACACGATTGTTCGAGCCGGTGATCAGGACGCCGGCCTGGTTCGGCCGCGAGCCTTCGCCCGCGGCGTTGAGGCCAACGTAACAGCCCTCGACGACGTAGCCGTTGCCGACGAGTTGGACGCCGACGCTGAAGCGGAAGATGGCGAGCCCGCGCACGACGCTGTCGCCGCCCGTCAGGCGCAGCCCGTGGGCGTTCGTCGCGTTCGCGCCGTCGAGTTCGACGAGCGGCGCGCCGGAGTAGCCGGGCTGCGTGGTCGCGTCAATCACGACCGGCCCGGTCAGCTCGGGCAGCGCGGCGAGGGGGCCGATGGTCTTCACGCCGCCGCCGGGGATGTTGAAGACGATGCGGTCGGCGCCCGGAATCGCGTTGGCGTCCGAGACGGCTTGGCGGAGCGAGCCGGCCCCGTGGTCGTTGGTGTTGGTGACGACGAGTTCCTGCCGCGCGGCCGTGAAGTCGCCGGTCACGTTCCCGCCGAGGCCGTTGAAGGAGCGTGAGGGCGGGGTGAAGACGAAGCCGAGCGCCGCGGGCGTCACGGTGTAGTCGCCGCCCGGGGGCACGTTGAAGGAGTAGTTGCCGTCGGCGTTCGTCACAGTGAAGTCGGTCTGCGAGCCCGTGAGCCTGACGTTGACGCTGGGGACGCCCGCACCATTCGGCTCGGCGACGCGCCCGTTGATGGTGTGGAAGGCAGAGGCCGAGGCCGTGGCGGCGAAGTTGACCGTCTGGTTCGCGCCGAGGTCGTTGAAGCTCTGGGTCGGCGGCGTGTAGGTGAAGCCGTTCTTCGTCGCGCTGACCGTGTAGTTGCCGCCGGGCCGGAGGTTGTGGAAGGAGTAGGTTCCGTCCGCGCCCGTGGTCTCTGCGCGCAGCTCGTCGCCGGTCAGCGTCACGCGGACGCCGGGCTGCGGCGTCGCGCCGTTCGTCACCGTGCCGCCGATTGAGAAGGACATGACGAGCTTCGCCACAAAGACATCGTTGCCGCCGCGGTTGACGGCCTGGAAGGGGTTCGCGTGCGTGACGAAATCGCGCGAGAGCGTCGAGCCCGTCACGTACGCGTGGCCGGCCGGGTCAACCGCGACGCCGTAGGCGTAATCGTCCGCGCTGACCCCGGACGGCGTGCTCTGCCCGCCAAGGTAGGTCGAGTAGACGAAGGACGAGCCGGCCGGGCTCAGCCTCGCGGCGAAGGCATCGACGCCGCCCATGTTGGCGGTGTTGCCGAAGCCGATGATCGTCCCCGTCGTGTTGATGGCGAGCTGGAACGTCGTGAAGGGCGTGCCGCCGGTCGGCTGCCACGTCGCGCCGCCGTCCGTGCTCTTGTAGACGAAGGCGGGGCTGCCTGCTTTCGGGAAGCCCAATGAGATGTAGAGGGTCGAGGGGTTCTGCGGCTCGAAGTTGAAGTCGTGGGGCAACGAGGAGTCGAAGCTCAAGGCCCAGGTGCCGCCCCCGTCCGTAGACTTGAAGAGCCCGTGAGTGGTCAACGCGAAGGCCGCCGCCGGGTTCGACGGAACCACCACGACCTTTAACGTCTGCACGTTGGGCGGCAGCGACGCGTCGGCCGGCGACCAACTGCCGCCACCGTCAATTGACTTGTAGAGCTTTGAGAAAGAGCCGCCGGTGGTGTAGAGGGTCGCCGTGTTCGCCGGGTCAATCGTGATGGAGTTGGCCTCGAAGCCCTGCGGCAGTCCCGCGCTCACCCTGCTCCAACTCGCGCCGCCGTTGGTGCTCTTGTAGATGCCGGCGCTGCCGATGTAAATCGTGTTCGTGTTCGACGGGTCAATCGCGAGCGGCTTCGTCGAGTGGAAGCTGAGGTTGCCGTTCGAAGGCGACCACGTCGCGCCGCCGTCGGTGCTCTTGAAAATCCCCACGCCGCCCGAGGCGAAGGTGGTCAGGTAGATGATTGAAGAGTTCTGCGGATCGACGGCCAACCGCTCAAGGATGCCGGCCGGTTTCGTTCCCCACGGGGCCCATGTCCGCCCCTCGTCCGTGCTCCTGAAGATGCCCGCCGTGCCCAACGCGTAGACCCGCGTGGGCGTCTGCGGGTCGAAGACGACGTGGTTGAGGGAGTCGCGGAGGCCGCGGCTGTGGTTGTTCCAGGTGGCCGCGCCGTCGGTGCTGCGCCAGAGGATTCCGGCGTGGCGGAGCGTGTCGGCCGTGACGGGGAAGTCGTACGAACCGGTCGCGCCGACGACGACGGCGCCGCCGTCCGGCGCGACCGTGATGCCGCGCGCGTAGTCGAAGCTCGTGCCGCCGAGGTAGGTCGAGTAGACGAGCGCCGAGCCCGCCGCGTTGAGCTTCGTGGCGAAGGCGTCGCCGATGAAGGAGCCGCCCGCGTAAGAGGTCTGCGCCGCGTTGAGCACGGGGAAGTTCGGCGACTCGCTGGAGCCCGCGACGTATGCGTTGCCGGCGGAGTCGGCCGCCACGGCGTAGCCGATCTCGATGTCGCTGCCGCCGAGGTAGGTCGAGTAGACGGAGGTCGAGCCCGTCGGGTCGAGCTTCGTGACGAAGGCGTCGCCTTCGAGGCTGTTCGGGTTCGTATCCCCGATGGTCGTCTGGAACGCGCCCGGCGTGACGGGGAAGTTGGTCGAGACCGTCTGCCCGGCGACGTAGAAGTTACCGGCCGGGTCGAGCGCGCCGGCCCGGCCGTTGTCGCGGCCGCTGCCGCCGATGTAAGTGGAGTAGAGGAGCGAGCCGCCGGCCGCGTCGAGCTTGACGGCGAAGGCGTCCCCCTGGCCGGCGTTCGTCGCCTGCCGCGGGTTGACGAGGGGGAAGTCCGTGGAGCCGGTCGTCCCTGTGACGTGTGCGCGCCCCGAGGTGTCCACGGCGATGCCCGCGCCCTCTTCACCGCCGCTGCCGCCGAGGTAGGTCGAGTAGACGAGCGCGTTGCCCGCCGGGCTGAGCTTGAAGACGAAGGCTTCGCCGTCGGGGTTCGTCAGGGACGCACGCAAGTCAACACCCGCGTAGACAGTCGAGCCCGGGCCGGAGGCGAGCGCGACCACGTTATTCCCGGCCAGCCCGCTGTAGACGGGGGCCCAGTTGGCGCCGCCGTTCGTCGTCTTGAAGATGCCAGTCCTGGTCGTCCCGGCGTAGAGCGTCGAGGCGGAGCCCGCGTCGAGCGCCAGCGCCTGGACGTTGAGGTTGGTCAGCCCGTTGTTCGCGGGCCCCCAGTTCCCGGCGCCGTTCGTCGTCTTGATGACGCCGCCGCCGTTGGTCGCCGCGTAGACGACGGACGAGTCGGTCGGGTCGATGACGAGCGAGCGCACGGCGGTGTTGGTGAGCCCCGTGCTCGTGAGCGTCCAGTTCGCGCCGCCGTTGGTCGTCTTGAAGACGCCGCCGATGGAGTTGCCGGCGTAGACGACGGACGAGTTGGTCGGATCGACGGCGATGGCCGTGACGCCGAAGCCGAGTCCCGTCTGCGCGAGGGCCCAGTTGGCGCCGCCGTTCGTCGTCTTGTAGAGGCCGGAGAAGGTCGCCGCGTAGAGGGTCGTCGGCGTCGAAGGGTCGATGGCGAGTGCGTTGAGTCCCGTGCCGTTAATGCCGGTCCTGGACTGAGCCCAGGTGGCGCCGCCGTCCGTGCTCTTGATGAGGACGGTCGTGCTGTCTCCGGCGGCGGCGTAGAGCGTCGAAGGGTTCAGCGGGTCTATCACCAGCCTCACGGCGGAGGGGATGCCCGTGTTCAGCGAGTTCCAAGTCGCGCCGCCGTCCGTGCTCTTGTAGACGCCCGTGCCCCCGAAGGTCGCGGCGTAGACCACGGACGGGGCGGACGGAACCACGGCCACGGCCGTCACCGGCAGAGACCCGAGCCCGTCGCTGCTCGAAGCCCAACTGCCGCCCGCGTTCGTGCTCTTAATCAGGCCGTTGCTGCCGCGCAGGGGGTTGACGACGGGGAAGTTCGTCGATTCGGTCGCGCCCGTGACGTAGGCGCTGCCCGCCGCGTCGATGGCGATGGCCGCGCCGCGGTCTCCGGCGGTGCCGCCGACGAGCGTGGAGTAGACGAGCGAGCTGCCCGCCGGGTTCAGCTTGGTGACGAAGACGTGACCCGAGAAGACTGTGGGCGAGATGAAAGTCTGGCCGGCGACGGGGAAGTCCACCGAGCTGGTCTCGCCGGTGACGTAGGCGCTGCCCGTCGCGTCCGCGGCGATGCCGTAGCCGATCTCGTTGCCGGCGGCGCCGAGGTAGGTCGAGTATGAGAGGATCGGGTCGATGACGAGCGGGCGCTGCCGGTCGTATGTGCCGACCTCGAAGGCGGCGGTGTTGCGACCCCGGACGACGTAGCGCCCTTCGACCTCGTGCCGCCCGCCGTCCTCCGCCGTCTGGTAGATGAAGGGCCGGCGCATGCGAACCTCGCCGCCCCCGAGTTCGAGCACGAGGTCGCCGTCGTCCACCCTCGCGCGTTCGGCGCCTTCGAAGCGGAGCCTGATGGCGCGCGGGTCGGCGCCGGGCGCGACATTGAAGTCGTATTCGAGCTGCCGCTGGTTGCCGTAGTAGACGAGGTCGATGCCCTTGTAGACGCCGTCGAACTTCACCTTCCCGTAGACGGGGACGCCCGTGCGCCACTTCGCGGGGTCGGCGCCGACGAAGTAGTTGTACTTCCCGGCCTGCTCGTCCAGCCCCTCGACCTCGGGCGCGGCCTGCGCGCCGTCGAGCCGCATGCGCAGAACCCTGTAAGAGGGAGGTTCACTCTTGTGTTCGGGGCGGGCCGCGGACTGCTTATCCACCTCAACCTTTGGCGCACGCTCGCGCAGAGCGAGCACCGCCTCGTCGCGCGTGAGGAAGAGGTTATAGCCGACGCCCCTTGAGATGAAGCGCACGCGCTCGTCCGTCTGCCCCGCGTTGGCCTCGAAGAGGAGCGGCATCTTGCCGTAAGCCTCAGCCGCGTCCGAGCGCGTCGAGTTCTGAATTTCTTTGCCGTGCGTTGCCCCGTCGCCTGCGACGGCGCGCGCGGACTCGGCGGGTCTGGAAAGGAGAGTCCCGAACGCGACCGCCGCCACGAGCAGCGATACGACCGTCAGGAGGAGATGACGTTTGGCGGAAACGAAAGGGGCGTTAGGGGTCGAGGGTGTCGGCATACTTGGCTCCGGCAAGAGTGGGGCGTTAGGGCTCACAGGGAGGCAGACTTCTGCCTTGCGGATTAAGTGGGGAGGGTGGTCTGTCTTAAGCGATTGAGTGAAGCGACAGGATGTGTCGTCTCTCGTCGGACGAAATTATCAACCGGGGGAATTTAACACGGACTTTTTCGGAAGCCTAATTTGTGAAGACGAAAATTTAACAAAAAAGCGGCTGCGGTCAGGCACGACCGAAAGGTGTGTGGGCGGCGCGACTGTCCACGAATGTACACAGCGGGCGCGAGGCTCTGTCTCACCTGGTTCACAAGCGGCGTCGCGGCCTTCGGGAAATGTGTGCGTTTATTTCGTGTTCCGACCGCGTCCCGCCGTCTCGCGCAGATGGCATAAAGGTTGCCACGCTCCCGCCTCACACGGGTGCCCACGTATTTACGCCCCTTACTTCACAGACTCACAGCCTCATGCGGCGGCGACAAACGCTGCGCGGAGAGTTCGCGTTGAACCCTCCGCGCAGTTGAGCGTTTCCATGTCTGCTTCCTTTGAAGTGTGAGCGCCGGGGGACTTCGGCCCGCCCGCACAGTTCAAAGTCGTCCCGAACGACAAGCGGTTGGTTCCTCCCATCACCGACAGGTGGTGGCCCAGGCATCTTCAGTTGAAAGGGAGAATTTCCAATGCCAAGCACCTTGACCTACCCGGGCGTCTACATCGAGGAGATTCCGAGCGGCGTCAGAACGATCACCGGGGTGGCCACTTCGATCACCGCCTTCGTCGGCCGGGCGCTGCGCGGGCCCGTGAACGAGTCGGTCGTCATCAACAGCTTCGGCGATTACGAGCGGGTCTTCGGCGGCCTCTGGCTCGACAGCTCTTTGAGCTACGCCGTGCGTGACTTCTTCCTCAACGGCGGAGGCCAGGCCATCGTCGTGCGCCTCTTCGCCCCGACGGCCGCCGAGCAGACGGCGGCCGCCACGGCCGCGCAGGCGCAGGCGCAGACGGCCGCCGACGCCGTCTTCAACGCCGCGGCCGCCGCCATCACCGCCGCGACGCCCGCGACGACCGACGCCGACATCGCCGCCGCCGCCCGCGCCGCGGTCGCCGCCGCGAGCGCCCCCGGCCCGGCCGCGGCATCGGCGGCAGACGCCGTCGCCGACGCCGCCGAAGGCGCGGTCAACGACCCGCCGTCCGTGGTCGCGGCCGACCGCGCTGCCGTGCGCGACGCGGCCGACGCCGCACGCGCGGGCGCAGTCGCCGCCGCCGGAGCCGCCGCGTCCCCGACCACGCGCTCGCAGCTCGCGGCCGGAGGCACGGGCTCCGGCACGACGCCGCTCAACCTCGAAGCAGCCAACGAAGGTCTCTGGGGAAATCGCCTGCGCGCGCGCATCGATTATGACGTTAAGGGCGGCGTGGCCGAGACCAACCTCTTCAACCTCTCGGTGAGGGACACGGCGACGGGGCAGACTGAAGTCCACCGCAACGTGTCGGTGGAGACGGCGCACCCGCGCCGCATAGACAAGGTGCTCGCCAGCGAGTCGCAGCTCGTGCGGACGCGCGGCGCGCTCCCGGGCGTGCGGCCGACGGCCAACGCCCCCGCCGGTAACGCCACGACGCCCGCCGGCATCGTCCCCGCCGGCAGCGACCCGTTCGACTCGACCTTCTCGGCCGGCGTCGCGTCCGCGGGAGAGGTTTCAAACGGCCGCCAGCTCGCCGCGAACGACTACACCCCGCCCAGTGCCGAGACCAACAAGCAGGGCCTCTACGCGCTGCTCAAGGCCGACCTCTTCAACCTGCTGTGCCTGCCGCCGCCCGACCCGTCCGGCGATTTGCCCACGGCGCTCATCTCGACGGCCGCCGTGCTCTGCGAGCGCGAGCGCGCGATGCTCATCATCGACCCGCCGAGCGGCGCCCGCACGGTCGCCTCGGCCATCACGGGCGTCGCCGCCATCAACCCCGCCAGCAAGAACGCCGCCGTCTACTTCCCGCGCCTGCGCCAGCCGAACCCGCTGCGCGATAACCAGTTGGAGGAGTTCGTCCCGTGCGGCGCGGTCGCGGGCGTCATCGCGCGCACCGACGCGACGCGCGGCGTGTGGAAGGCGCCCGCCGGCCTCGACGCGACGCTCGTCGGCGTGCCCGACCTCTCCGTGCAGTTGACCGACGCCGAGAACGGTCAGTTGAACCCGCTCGGCATCAACTGCCTGCGGGCGATGCCCGCGGTCGGCCGCGTCGTCTGGGGGGCGCGCACGACGCAGGGCGACGACCGGCTCGCCTCCGAGTGGAAGTACGTCCCCGTCCGCCGCACCGCGCTCTACATCGAGGAGAGCCTCTACCGCGGCACGCAGTGGGTCGTCTTCGAGCCGAACGACGAGCCGCTGTGGGCGCAGATACGTCTCAACGTCGGCGCGTTCATGCAGAACCTCTTCCGGCAGGGGGCCTTCCAGGGTCGCTCGCCGAAGGAGGCTTACTTCGTCAAGTGCGACAGGGAGTCGACGACGCAGAACGACATCAACCTCGGCGTCGTCAACATCATCGTCGGCTTCGCGCCGCTCAAGCCCGCGGAGTTCGTCGTCATCAAGCTCCAGCAGATGGCCGGGCAGATCGAGGTTTAAGGAGGACGTGATGGCTAAATTCAGCGTCAACGCGCAGCGATTCGACCCGTACAAAAATTTCAAGTTCCGGGTCAAGTGGGACGGCCGCTACGTGGCCGGCATCAGCAAGGTCGGCGCGCTCAAGCGCACCACCACGCCCGTCGAGCACCGCGAGGGCGGCGACCCCTCCACCGTCCGCAAGTCGCCGGGTCAGACCAAGTACGAGGCCATCACCCTCGAACGCGGGGTGACACACGACACCGAGTTCGAGAAGTGGGTCAACAAGGTCTGGAATTACGGCTCGGGGCTCGGCGCGGAGGTCTCGCTCAAGGACTTCCGCAAGGACATCACCATCGAGGTCTACAACGAGGCCGGGCAGCTCGCCATCGCCTACAAGATTTACCGCTGCTGGGTCTCAGACTATCAGGCGCTGCCCGACCTCGACGCCTCCGCCAACGCGGTCGCCATCCAGTCGATCAAGTTGGAGAACGAGGGCTGGGAGCGCGACTACGACGTGTCCGAGCCGGGCGAGCCGAGCTTCACCGAGCCGGCGGCGTAAAAAGCCATGCGCGCACTCTCGACGCGTGAACTGCTCGACGTTTGGGAGCTTGGCCTGACGCACGCGCCCGAGCGCTGGGCGCTGCTCCTGCTTGAGGCGGCCTGCCCCGACTCGGCGCCCGAAGAACTGGCGCGACTCAGCGTCGGCCAACGCGACGCGCGCCTGCTCCGATTGCGCGAGTGGGCCTTCGGCGGCGGCTTCACGAGCCTCGCGGCCTGCCCGGCCTGCGCCGAGCAGCTCGAGCTGAGTTTCGAGGCCGCAGACGTGACGGCCGGGCCTCCAACGGGGGCCGGCCCCTTCCGCCTCAGCGTCGGCGAGCACGAGCTTGAGTTCCGCCTGCCTGACAGCCGAGACCTTCTGGCCGTCTCCGTTTGCGCGGACGTGCCCGACGCGCGGCAGCAACTCTTCGAGCGTTGCCTGTCGCTCGCGCGCCGCGGCGGCACGGAGGTCTCGGCCGGGGCGCTGCCGCCCGAGGTCTTGGAAGCGGTGTCGGAGGAGATGGACAGACTCGACCCGCAGGGGAACGTGCGATTGAGCGTCGCCTGCCCGCGTTGCGGCCACGGCTGGCAGGCGCTCTTCGACATCTGTTCTTACCTGCGCAGCGAACTCGACTCGTGGGCCCGCCGGCTCCTCTGGGAGGTGCACCTCCTGGCCTCCGCCTACGGCTGGCGCGAGTCGGACACGCTGGCGCTCAGCCCGCGGCGGCGGCGGCTCTACGTGCAGATGGTGAACGGATGAGTGACTACCTCTCAACCCTGGCCGCCCGGAGCCTCCGCCGCGAACCCGCGTGCGAGCCGCGCCGCGCGCAGATGTTCGAGCCGCGGCAGGAGTCTGCGGGCGCGGAGCCTCCTGCGTTAGACGAACTTGATGAGGGCTCAATGCCCGACCGCCAATCAATGCCCGACCGTCAAATCGAGACTTCCGCGCGGACTGCCTTCGCTACGCCGACGGAACTCTTAAACACGCCGCCAGATGCGCTTCAGGTTGACGGTCAATTACAGACACAGAGCCCGCGTCAGATTCCACCGCCGGACAGCACGGAGTCATCCGAATCAATCTTTGACGCGCCGTCTCCACGCGTCGCGCGCCGTGCGCCTTCAAACGAGTCAGGGACAATCGAAGCGGAATCACTCCCGGGTGCGACCGAGGCTGCGGAAGCAGCGCGCGAGCCGACGGCAACGCACGCGCCGACGGCAATGCACGCGCGCGGAGAGGTGATGGTGGTTCCGCAAACGCCGCCCGAGCACTTCAACCAACCGTCAACGAAACCGGGCCGCGTCAACGCACCGGCCGCCTCTGATATTGAGCACGCGGCGAGCGCGCGGCAGTCAGTCCCGACGGCGGAGGCGCGGGGTGCGTCGGTTGATGGAGAGGATAGGGAACAGACTCCCCTCGACGTGCGGAGCGCAACCGTCGAGCCTCGCGCGGGCGCGGTTGTCTCGACGGTGCCGACGACAATCGTCGATGTGGAGGTCTTGCCTCAGCCCGTCAATACGAAGCAGCGGCCCGCGGAGACTTCGACGCGGCCGGACGTTGAATCACGTTCCGCCGGAGCGTTACAGCCGCGCACAGAAGTTGAACACGAAGGCCCGCCGGGCGCGACGCCGAGTGTCGGGCTCAAAGGCATTCAGGTGACGGCGCGCGAGAGTGGCGCTCAGTCAACTCCGCCGCCGATCATCGAAGTGACCATCGGCCGCATCGAGGTGCGCGCGGTGACGCCGCCCGCCGCGCCGCCGCCACAGCGCGAGAGGCAGGCGCCGCCGAAGATGTCGCTCGACGACTACCTGCGTGCCCACGGTGGAGGTCGTTCATGAGCAGCGCCCTCGCCATCGCCTCGGTGACCGCCGTGTTGAAGGACTTGCTCGACAACGCGGTGATTGACCATTCCCTGAGCGCGACCGTGGGCGGCCCCGTCACCGTCACGGCGCTCTCGCCGGGACAGATCAAGCCGAACGACGAGGGCGTCATCAGCCGTCAGCTCAACCTCTTCCTCTACCACGTCGTGCCGAACACTGGGTGGAGCAACGTGGGTCTGCCGTCGCGCGACGCGCGCGGCCGTCCCCTGACGAACCCGCCGCTTGCGCTCGACCTCTACTACCTTCTGACGGCCTACGGCAGGGAAGATTTCGAGGCCGAGATACTGCTCGGCTACGCGATGCAGCGGTTCCACGAGACGCCCGTGCTGACGCGCGAAGCCATCCGGCAGGCGCTCGCGCAGCCGGACAGTCCGGTCAACGGCACGGGCATTCTCCCTTCGGCACTCGGCGCGCTCTCGGCCTCCGACCTCGCCGAACAGGTCGAGCAGATCAAGCTCACGCAATACCCGCTCAACGTCGAAGAGGCTTCGAAGCTGTGGTCGGCCTTCCAGACCAACTACCGCCCTTCGGTCGCCTACCACGTCTCGGTCGTGCTGGTGCAGACCGAGGGCGTCGTCAAGTCTTCGCTGCCCGTGCTGCGCCGCGGCATCGAGGATCGCGGCGCGGCGGTGCAGCCCGACACCAGCTCGCCCTTCGCCGCGCTCTTCTCCGTCGAGCCCGCGAGCGGGCAACTTGCGGCCGTGCTCGGCGGGGAGTTGATCGTTAAGGGACAGCGGCTCGACGCGTTGACGCTGGCCGTCGTCGTCCGCAGCCCGCGACTGGCCGCGCCGCTCGAACTGACGCCGCTCGCGAACGCGACGAGCGAAGAGGTCAGGGCGCGACTTCAGATTGATCCGGCGACCGACGCGGGAGTCTTCGTCGCGGGCGTCTACACGTTGTCGCTCGTCCTCGACCGCGGCACGCCGCAGGAGCGCACGACGAACGAGGTGCCCTTCGCGCTCGCGCCGCATCTGCCCGTGCCGCCGCCCGCGGGCCAGCCGCCTTCAATCGAGGCCGCGCGCGGCGCGGACGGCGCGGTCACAGTCACCATCAGATGCCGGCCCGAAGTGCTGCCCGCGCAGCGCGTGACGCTCGTCGTCGGCGAGAGCGCGTCGCCCGCGCAGCCGCGCGCGACGCGCACAAACACGCTCACCTTCAGTTTCACGGAACTGCCCGCAGGCGAGTACCACGTGCGTCTGCGCGTGGACGGCGTGGAGAGTCTTCTGATTAACCGCGCCGCAAGTCCCCCGGCCTTCGACGCCACGCAAAGGGTCACGGTGCCCGCATGAGTAAGAGCGGCATGGACTGGTACGAGTTCAACCAGCGCCACCTCGTGGCGGCGCTCGGACGCTTGCGCGAAGCGTTGGAGCGTTACGTCGCGCGCGAGCCCTCGGGGCAGCAGACGGAGGACGGTGCGACGCCGCCGCACGTTGCGCTACATGAGGAGGACGCGGGTGCGGGCGAAGGTCTCAGGCGCCCCGCGCTTGAGGCGCTGTGTGCGAGCTTCGGGCTCTCGGGCTTCGAGCGCGACCTGCTTTTGATGTGCGCGGGCGTCGAGTTGGATTCGTCCTTCGCGCAGCTCTGCGCGCGCGCGCACGGGGACGCAGAGCGCACGCAGCCGACGTTCGGGCTCGCGCTGGCCGCGCTGCCGGGCGCGCATTGGAGCGCGCTCTCGCCGGCCGCGCCGCTGCGTCGCTGGCGCCTCGTCGAAGTCGTCGGCGACGGCCTGACGCGCAGCCCTCTCCGCGTAGACGAGCGTGTGCTCCACCACCTCACCGGGCTCGACTATCTGGACGAGCGTCTGGCGGCGCTAGCAGAGCCGCTGAGGCTGCCCGGGGAGTTGGTGCCGACGCAGCACGCGCTGGCCGAACGGCTGGCCGCCGCCTGGTCGCAGTCGCCGCAGACGGCGCCGCTGCCCGCGCTGCAACTGTGCGGCGAAGAGTCGGACGACAAGCGCGCCGTCGCCGTGCACGTCTGCGCGAGCCTGGGGCTCGGACTGTACGCGATGAGCGCGCAGGCACTGCCCGGCGCGCCCGCCGAGGTCGAGATGATGGCGCGGCTCTGGAAGCGCGAGTCGGCGCTGAGCGGTTCGGCGCTGTTGCTCGACTGCGACGAGTTGGAGGCGGGCGACGCTGTGGGCGAGCGTTCCGTCGCGCGCATGGTCGAAGCCTGCGACGGCCCGCTCATCGTC
Source organism: Pyrinomonadaceae bacterium (assembly GCA_040510435.1). Lineage (GTDB taxonomy): Bacteria > Acidobacteriota > Blastocatellia > Pyrinomonadales > Pyrinomonadaceae > QHXN01. Next base: position 14,999 of record JBEVJD010000193.1, read on the forward strand.
CTCACGCGCGAGCGTCTGCGCCCGCGCCGCAGGGCCGTCATCACGTCCGACGTGGTCAAGCCGACCGCGCCCGAGCAGCGCACGCTCTGGCAGCGCGCGCTCGGCCCCGACGCGGCGTCGCTCAATGGCGCCATCGAGACCGTCGCCTCGCAGTTCTTCCTGGGCACGCGCGCCATCGTCGCGGCGGGCAACGAGGCGGTCGCACTGCTGCGCGCGAACGGCGCGGGGCGGGGCGAGCTGGCCGAGGCGCTGTGGGACGCCTGCCGCGCGCAGGCGCGCCCGCGGCTCGACAGCCTCGCGCAGCGCATCGAGCCCGCGGCCGGCTGGGACGACCTCGTGGTGCCCGCGGCGCAACTCTCGCTGCTGCGCGAGGTGGCGACGCAGGTGCGCCAGCGCGCGACCGTCTACGAGAAGTGGGGCTTCGCCTCGAAGGGGTCGCGCGGCCTCGGCGTCAGCGCGCTCTTCGCCGGTTCGAGCGGGACGGGCAAGACGATGGCCGCCGAAGTGCTGGCCGGCGAGCTGCGCCTCGACCTCTATCGGATAGACCTCAGCTCGGTCGTCAGCAAGTACATCGGCGAGACCGAGAAGAACCTGCGTCGCGTTTTCGACGCGGCCGAAACGGGGGGCGCCATCCTCCTCTTCGACGAGGCCGACGCCATCTTCGGCAAGCGCAGCGAGGTCAAGGACAGCCACGACCGCTTCGCCAACATCGAGGTCAGCTACCTCCTGCAACGCATGGAGTCGTACCGCGGGCTCGCCATCCTGACCACCAATTTGAAGAGTTCGCTCGACACGGCCTTCATGCGCCGCATCCGCTTCGTCGTGCCGTTCCCGTTCCCCGACGCGGCGCAGCGCGCCGACATCTGGCGGCGCGTCTTCCCCGCGGCCGTGCCGACCGAAGGGCTCGACCCGGAGCGCCTGTCGCGGCTCAACGTGGCCGGCGGCAACATCCGCAACATCGCACTCGGCGCGGCCTTCCTCGCAGCCGACGCGGGCGAGCCCGTACGCATGTCGCACCTTTTGCGCGCCGCGCGCGGCGAGTACGCGAAGCTTGAGAAGCAGTTGACCGAAGCCGAGATCAGGGGGTGGGCATGAGACCCGGCGCCATCAGGCTGCACATCGACGAACTCGTCCTCCACGGCTTCGAGCCGGCCGACCGCGCGGTGCTGGGCGCGGCGCTCGAAACGGAACTCGCGCGCCTGCTCGCCGCGGGCGACGCGGAGTCACTCACGCGCGCCAACCAAATCTCGCGCCTCGACGGCGGCGCGTTCGAGATGCCGACCCACGCCAGCCCCGAAGTCGCAGGCACGCGGCTGGCGCGCGCAGTCTACGGCGGCCTGACGGGACAGGCGTCAAGGCCCCGGGAGTAACCGTATGAGCGGGAGAATATCGGCACGGGTGAAGGCGACAGGTGCGGCGGCGACGGCCGCGCCTCCCACCTCCGCGCCCGGGCTCACGCTCCTGCAACGCAGTTGCGCCTGCGGCGGCGACAAGTCCGGCGATTGCGACGATTGCAGCCGCAAGAAGTTGCGGCGGCGCGCCGCGAGCCAGACCACCGCGCCGCACACCGCGCCGCCCGTCGTCGGCGAAGTGCTGAACAGTCCCGGCCGTCCGCTCGATGAAGCGACGCGCGCCTTCATGGAGCCGCGCTTCGGCCACGACTTCAGCAAGGTGCGCGTTCACGCCGACGAGCGCGCGGCCGAGTCGGCGCGGTCGGTGGGTGCGCTGGCCTACACGGTCGGCAACAACGTTGTCTTCAACGCGGGCCAGTTCGCACCGCAGACGCGCCCGGGGCTTCATCTGTTGGCGCACGAGTTGGCGCACGTCGTCCAACAACAGGGCGACGCGGGTGCCAGGTCAGTGGCCTCCGAGTCGTCAGAGGGTCGTTCGGACGCGCCCGGCCTGCGGAGCGGGCCGGCGCTAGCCAGACAGACGGGGGATGAGTCCCCACCGCCGTCAACGTCCACCGAGCCATTGAACACGGCGCCGGCCGAGCGCGAGCGCGAGGTCGAGGTAATCGAGTCGGGCGACAAGTCGTACGTGCTCTACCAGACCGTGGTGCGCTTCAACGGTTCGTCCTCGTGGCTCGCCAACAACCCCGGCAACATGGACTACACGGAAAACACTGTGAGGTGGGGAGCCTACGATGGGAAGAAGCTCAAGTGGGGCCAACACGGCTTCGCCATCTTCCCGTCCGAGGCGCAGGGGTTGCACGCCGTCAGGTCTTTCCTGAAAGAGTTTGCGGGCGAGCGCGACATCAAGTTGATGATGGAACTCTTCTCCCCGGCCAGCGACCAGAACGACCCGGATGCATACGCCGCTAAGGTCGCGGCGAAACTCGGAGTCCCCGCGACCACGCTCGTCAAAACTTTGAATGACGCACAGCGCGAGAGGTTCGCGAAGGTCATTCAGGAGGAAGAGGGTTGGAAGGTCGGCGACGAGAAGCCGCGCGGCGACCCCGCGCTGCCGGAAAATGTTCGTAAACGAATCTGAAGGCGGAAGTCGGCACCGAGTCGCGAAGAGCAGATGAAGACCAGATAAGGACGTTAGAAGATATGAGCAGCTTTCCCGGTTCGCCGCGTTTGTTCAAGGGCGCCATCATCGGGCTCGACCCGTTCAACCCGCTGGCGAGCGTCGTGGTCTTCCAGTACAACCCCGAGACGCTGACGCGCAACCTCGTGGCGAAGACCTCGGGCGGCGACTCCGACCGCGGCGAGGCGCTGCGGCTCAAGGGGCCGCCCGAAGAGACCATCACGCTCAAGGTCGAGATCGACGCCGCCGACCAGTTGGAGCAGGCGCAGACAATCGCGACGACGATGGGCATCTACCCCGTGCTCGCCTCTCTGGAGATGCTCATCTACCCGAAGTCGATTCCGACCATCGCCAACGAGGTGCTGATGGCCGCGGGCGTCATCGAGGTCGTCCCGCCCGAGGCGCCGCTCACGCTCTTCGTCTGGGGCGTCAAACGCGTGCTGCCCGTGCGCCTCACCAGCTTCAGCATCACCGAGGAGGCGTTCGACCCCAACCTCAACCCCATCCGTGCCAGCGTCAACCTGGGACTGCGCGTGCTCACCTACCAAGACCTCGGGCTTTTGAGCGCGGGCGGCGCGCTCTTCATGGCGCACCAGATCGTCAAGGAGGTGATGGCGACCATCAACGGCGTCGGCACCATCGCCTCCGCCGCGGGCGGCGCCGTGTCGGGCGGCGCCAGTTTCAGCATCGGCTAATCAACTTCAGCATCGGCTAACCCACGCCGGCAACGGAGGCTAAAGAGATGTTCGAGACCAACAGCCGCTACTACTCAATCGAGACGGTGAAGATGACTGTGACCGACTCTGCGGGGCAGCCGCGCGTCATCGCCTTCAAGCGGCGGCGCTTCATCGCGCCCTCGGCCGGCACGGTGACGCTCGTCGAGCACACCGTCACGCGCGGCGACCGCCTCGACCTGATTACGGCGCGCTACCTCGGCGACCCGACGCAGTTCTGGCGCGTCTGCGACGCCAACGACGTGCTCCGCCCCGACGAGCTGACGCGCGAAGTCGGCATCCGCATCCGCATCGCCCTGCCGCTGCTCTGAATCGGCACGAGCCCCGGAGTCTTCAAGAAGATGCTCGCCAGCACACTCGGCATACGTCTCATCCTGATGGTCGGGCCGACCGTCCCGCTGCCCGCCCCGGCGCCTTTGAGCCACGCGCTCACGAGCTGTGAGGTGACGAACGACGCCGCCGCGGGCGACGGCTTCCAGCTCACCTTCACGCTCGGCAAGGAGGCGGCCGACTACGGACTGCTGCTGAGCGGCGTGCTCAACCCCTTCAACCGCGTCGTCCTCGGCGTCCTGATGGGCGCGACGCCCGAGGTGCTGATTGACGGCATCATCACGCACCACCAGGTCACGCCGAGCAACGAGCCCGGCCAGAGCACTCTGACCGTCACGGGCAAGGACGTGAGCGTCATGCTCGACCTTGAGGAGAAGAACGCCGACTTTCCGAACCAGCCCGACTTCGTCATCGTCACGCAGCTCCTCGCGCAGTACGCCGCCTACGGGCTCGTCCCGCAGCCCGCCCCGACCACGGACGTGCCCATCGAGCTTGAGCGCGTCCCGCGCCAGCACGAGACCGACCTCCGCTTCATCCAGCGCCTCGCGCAGCGCAACGGCTACGTCTTCTACGTCGAGCCCGTGACCTTCGGCGTCAACACCGCCTACTGGGGCCCCGAGTCGCGCGCGAGTCTGCCGCAGCCCGCGCTGACGACCAACATGGGTCACTACACCAACGTCAAGTCGCTCAACTTCTCGAACGACGCCTTCGCGCCGGTCGGCACCGAGGGGACGTTCGTCGAGCCCATCACGAAGACGACCATCCCCATCCCGCCGCTGCCCTCGCTGAAGGTGCCGCCGCTGGCCGCGATGCCGGCCGTCGCGCGGCGCACACAGCTCATGCGCCAGGCGGCGAACCAGAATCCTTCGAGCGCCGCCGTCTCGGCTGCCGCCGCCGCCACCAACGCGCCCGACGCGGTGACCGGCCAGGGCGAGTTAGACGCCGTCCGCTACGGCTACGTGCTGCGCGCGCGCAAACTGGTCGGCGTGCGCGGCGCCGGCTTCAACTACGACGGCTTCTACTACGTGCGGCGGGTCTCGCACCGCATCTCCCGCGGCACGTACACGCAGAGCTTCACACTGAGCAGGGAGGGGACGGGCTCGTTGACGCCCGTCGTCAGGCCATGAACCAAACCTTCTACGGCAAGTACCGCGGCGTCGTGACGGACAACCTCGACCCACTGATGACGGGTCGGGTCAAGGCGAAGGTGCCCGACGTTTTGGGCGACCGCGAGAGCGGCTGGGCGATGCCCTGCGCGCCGTTCGGCGGCAGCGGGCTCGGCTTCTTCGCCGTCCCCGCGGTCGGCGCGGGCGTGTGGATCGAGTTCGAGCACGGCGACCCCGATTACCCCATCTGGGCGGGCTGCTGGTGGGGGCTCGCCTCGGAGATGCCGCCCGCTCTGCTCGCGCCGCCGCCGCCCTCGAAGAAGGTGTTGATTAAGACCGAGGGCGGCCACAGCCTCATGCTCGACGACACGCCCGGCATCGGCGGCATCACGTTGGAGACCGCCGACGGCGCCAAGATTGTCATGAACGCGCTCGGCATCGAGATCAACGACGGCAAGGGCGGCTCCATCAAGTTCACAGGCCCGAAGGTGTCCATCAACGACGGCGCCATCGACGTGATTTAGTCGCGCGCGCGCCGCAAAACCGAAGGGAGGTCTAACACACATGCCCGGATTCTTTCTGCACGTCGGCGCCACCGTCATCTGCGCGCACGGCGGGCAGGCGCAGGCGACCGTGCCCAACCCGCGCGTGCTCGTCGGCGGCCAGCCGACCGTCACGCAGGCCGCGCCGTGGGTCGTCGCAGGCTGCGCCTTCGCGCCGCCCCCGGGCAACGGCCCGTGCGTCACGGCGCAGTGGGTGACGGCCGCGACGCGCGTCATGTCGAACGGACAGCCGCTTCTGTTGCAGGACAGCCAGTCGGTCTGCGCGCCGACGGGGACGCCGCTGACGGTCGTCGTCACGCAGGTGAGAGTGAAGGGGACTTGATGCGGCTCGACTACCCGTACCACTTCGACGGACGCCGCCGCACCGCCGACACGACGGAGGACGAGCACGTCCGCGACCTCATCGAGCAGGTGTTGTTCACCGCGCCGGGCGAGCGCGTCAACCGCCCGACCTTCGGCAGCGGCGTCCTCCAACTCATCTTCGCGCCCAACGGCGACGCGCTCGCCTCGGCCACGCAACTCACCGTGCAGGGCGCGCTGCAACAGTGGCTCGGCGACGTGATACAGGTCGAGGCCGTCGAGATCGCCAACGACGACGCGACGCTCGAAGTGAAGGTGCAGTACGTCGTGCGCCGGACGCAGCAGCGGCAGGTGGCGCAGTTCACGCGCGGGGGTTCGAGATGATCTACTTCTGTTGCGACGAGCGCCGCCGCAGCGCGGTGAGACTGCTCAACGGCATCGACTCGCTGGTCGTCTGCGAGCCCGCGTCGTCCGTCGCAACGGCCGTCCTCGGCGCGCTGGGGCTGGCCGGCCACGACCTCATCCTCGTGCGCTGCTTCGGCGTCGTGCCGTCCGAGTTCGGACGCGACAACGTTCAGCTCGGCGCGCTCGACGGCCGCCCGGTCGCGGTCGCGGAAGCGAAACCGGCCGCCTCGCTTCCGCCCGCGGCCGCGGGCTCGATCACCGACCCCGACCGTCACTTCGTCGTCGCCGTCGCGCCGGGGGCGCTCGGGCTGGCGCTCCGCCACGCGCTCACGCTCGCGTCCACGGCGCGCGCGCCGCTCGCGGAGTTCCGCGCCACGCTCCGGCGCGTCGAGTTCTTCGCCACGCCGCGCGGCGTCTGGCAGCCGACGACAGACGCGCAGGCGCGCGCCGTCGTGCGCGACCTCAACGGCATTGACTACGTCGAGGTGGTTGACGCGGAGGCCGAGCATCCCTCCGAACGTCAACGCCTGCTCAAGGTCTTCTTCGTCAAGCCGCTCGCGCCCGGCCGACTCGTGGCCGCCAACATCAGCATCGAGGGCGGCGAGCGCATCCGCGATATCAAGGTCGAAAGGGTCGTGCCTGACGGCGTGACGCCGCCGCCCGCGGGTCATCCGCCGAACCTTCTGGAAGTGTGGGTGGACAGGCCGGGCGACTTCTCGACTTACACGCTGCGCCTTGTTGACGAGGGCGGGCGCCCGGTCGGCAGCTTCGACCCCTTGCTCTCGGCCGTCGCCTTCTCCTTCAAGGTCGAATGCCCGGACGACTTCGACTGCCGCGCGCGCGTCACCTGCCCGCCCGAGCGCGCCGAAGAGCCCGAGATCGACTACCTCGCCAAAGACTACGACAGCTTCCGGCGCCTGATGCTCGACCGCTTCTCGGTGCTCATGCCCGAATGGGGCGAGCGCAACGCGGCCGACCTCGGCGTCGTGCTCGTCGAGATGCTGGCCTACGTCGGCGACCACCTGAGCTATCAGCAGGACGCCATCGCGACCGAGGCATATCTCGGGACGGCGCGGCGGCGCTCCTCTGTCCGGCGCCACGCGCGGTTGGTGGACTACTTCATGCACGACGGCAGCAACGCGCGCGTCTGGGTGCAGTGCCGCGTCACGGCCGACCGCGTTCTGCTGCCGAAGGGGACGCAGCTCTTTACACACGTCAGCGATTTGGAGCCGCGCGTGGCGCGGAACACGAACGCTTACAGCGCGGCGCTCTCGGCCCGGCCCGAGTTCTTCGAGACGATGGAGGACGCGACCTTTTACGAGGCACACAACCGCATAGACTTCTACGCGTGGGGCGAGCGCGAGTGCTGTATCCCGGAGGGCGCGACCCGCGCGACGCTGCGCGACGGCTCGGAGTTGGCGAACAGGTTGCGCCTGCGCGCGGGCGACGTGCTCGTCTTCGCCGAGCGTTGCGGCCCCGACACGGGCGACGAGGCCGACGCAGACCCCGCGCACAGGCACGCCGTCCGCCTGACGCGCGTGGCGCCGGAGGCGAGCCTGACTCCCGACGGGCGGGACAGGGTTCCCGGCTCGCAACTCACAGACCCGCTCACGGGGCAGGCCGTCGTCGAGATCGAGTGGGAAGACGCGGACGCCTTGCCGTTCCCGCTCTGCCTTTCCGCCGTGACCGAGGAGGAGCCGCGCCGTTACGTCGCCGATGTCTCCGTCGCGCTCGGCAACATCGTGCTGGCCGACCACGGACGCACGGTCGAAGGCGAGAGGCTCGAAGTAGTCCCGAAGGCAAACCCACGTCTCGCCGTCGCGCGCGGCCACGACGACTGTTGCGAGTCGGCAAAGGCAGAGGCGCGCGCCCCGCGCTTCCGCCCGCGCCTGAAAGAAGCGCCGCTCACCTTCACGTCCGCGGGCACGCAGACGCGCGGGCGGCGGAGGGGGGCAGCCTCGCCGGCCTCGTCCGTCTACGATTGGGACATGAGGGGCGTGCTGCCCGCCGTCACTCTCAGAGTCGGCAGCGGCGGCTCGGTCTGGAAGCCGCGGCGCGACCTTCTATCGAGCGACGAGTTCGCGCCTGAGTTCGTCGCCGAAGTGGAAGAGGACGGCGGTGCGACCCTGCGTTTCGGCGACGACGAGTACGGGATGCGCCCGGCCGAAGGCACCGAGTTCTTAGCCACCTACCGCGTCGGCAACGGCGCGCGCGGCAACATCGGCGCGGAGTCTCTGGCGCACGTCGTCACCACGGACACGCGCATTGCCTCCGTCTACAACCCTCTGCCCGCGCGCGGCGGACAAGACGCCGAGAGCCTTGAGCACGTCCGCCAGAGCGCGCCTTGGGCGTTCCGCACGCAGGAGCGCGCCATCACGCCCGAGGACTACGCGGAGGTCGCCGGTCGTCACGCGCAGGTGCAGCGCGCCGCCGCCACGATGCGTTGGACGGGGAGCTGGCTCACCGTCTTCCTCACCGTTGACAGGCTCGGCGGCCGACCCGTGGACGAGGAGTTCAAGGCCGAGTTGCGCCGGCACCTCGAACGCTACCGCCTGGCGGGTCACGACGTTGAGATAAACGGCCCGAGCTTCGTGCCGCTGGAAGTCGAGTTGTACGTCTGCATCCTGCCGGGCTACTTCCGCAGTGACGTGCGCGCGGCGCTGCTCGAAGTCCTCGGCAACCGCGCGCTCGCCGACGGGCGGCGGGGACTCTTCCACCCGGACAAGTTCACCTTCGGGCAGAGCGTCTACCTCAGCCACGTCCACGCCGCCGCGCAGGGCGTCGAGGGCGTGCGCTTCGTCGCGGTCAGGAAGCTCACGCGGTTCGGCTCCGGCCGCGCCTTCGCGGGGCTCGAAGACGGGCGGCTCTCTATCGGGAGGCTTGAGATCGCGCGGCTGGACAACAACCCGAACTTCCCCGAGCACGGCGTCCTGCGCCTGACTTTGGAGGGCGGAAGATGAGCGACGCGAACACGCCCGGTAAGATGAGCCCGGCCGAGCACGGCGGGTCTTGCGGCGAAGGCACCTGCGGCTGCTGCGAGGGCACGCGCGTGCAGACGCCCGCCGAGATCACGAACCGACCGGGCCTCGCGGCCATCAACTACCGCGTCGGCACGCACGCGCAGTTCAAGCGGAGCATGCTCGCGCGGCTGTCGGATTCAGGGCTGCCCGCGCTGCTCGACCTGCGCACGCGCGACGACGACGACTTCACCGTCGCGCTCATCGACGCCTGGGCCGTCGTCGCCGACGTGCTCACGTTCTACCAGGAGCGCATCGCCAACGAGTCTTACATCCGTACGGCGACTGAGCGCGTCTCGGTCTTGGAGTTGGCGCGCGTCGTCGGCTACGAGCCCGCGCGCGGCGTCGCCGCCGGGACCTGGCTCGCCTTCACCGTCGAGTCCGCGGCCGGCGCGCCCCGCCGCGCCACCATCCCGAAGCACGTTCAGGTCAAGAGCGTGCCGGGGCAGGACGAGAAGCCGCAGACGTTCGAGACCGTCGAAGAGATAGAGGCGCGCGCCGAGTGGAACGCGCTCCTGCCGCGGCTGACCCGGCTGAAGTACCCGGCCGAGGGCGACGCGCACGTCTACCTCGAAGGCACTGCGACGGACTTGAAGGAGGGCGACGCGCTGCTCTTCACCGGCTCCGAGCGCGACGGCGACGCGGGCAACGAGCGCTGGGACTTCCGCCGCGTCAAGACGGTCGTGCCCGACTTCGTGAAGGGCCGGACGCTGGTGACGTTGGACAGAGGGCTCGGCTCGGACACGCCGCACACGGCACCGGCCGCGCGCGCGCGCATCTACGTAATGCGCCAGCGCGCCGCCATCTTCGGCTACAACGCGCCGGACTGGCGGCTGCTGCACGACACGATCAAGAGGAGCTACTTCAATCGAACCGACGGGACGTTGCCGCCCGACTGGCCCAACTTCAACATCTTCACCCCTCCCAACTCCGACGCCACCGGCCCGGTAGACCTCGACGCCGTCTACCCGAAGATCAAGGTCGGGAGCTGGGTCGTGCTCTCGACGCCCGAGTGGACGGAGAGCTACAGCGTCAGGACTGTGGCCGAGGCCGCGCGCGCAGACTTCGGGCTCTCCGCGAAGACGACGCGGCTCAGACTCTCGGGCGAGAACCTGCGCGCGAGGTTCGAGACGAAGGTGCGCACGACCACCGTCTTCGCGCAGAGCGAGGAACTGCCGCTCGCAGAGACGCCGATTGCCGAGCCGGTCTGGGGCGGCACGGTTGAACTCGACGGAGCAATCGAAGGGCTCGGAGCCGGGAGGAAGTTGATTGTGTCGGGCCGCCGCGTGAGAGCTTCGCTCCAACTCGCGGGCAGGGTCTCCGGGCTCCGGCTCACGACGGCCGCAGACCCCGAGCTGTCTGTGGCGCTCGCCGCCGGACAGAGGTTGAAAGTCGTGGGGCCGCCCGCCGCCGTCGAAGGCAGCCCCGGCCGGCAGCGTTGGCACCTGCTCACCGAGCACGGCGTCGAAGGCTTTATGGACGATGCGGCCGACGCCTTCATCCACGAGACGCCGCCCGGCGCCGCGCCACCGGCCGACAAGCACCTGCTGCTCGTCTCGTCAGACGACGACACGAAGACGGCGCGCGAACTCGTCACGCTCGCGCGCACCGTCACGACGGGCGACGGACACACGAAACTCATGTTGTCCGAACCGCTCAAGAACTTCTACGAGCGCGCGACCGTCACAATCGCGGCCAACGTCGCGCAGGCTACGCACGGCGAGTCGGTTAGAGAGGTGCTCGGGGGCGGCGACGCCGCGCGCTCTCACCAGACCTTCAAGCTGCGGCAGGCGCCGCTCACCTACGTCGCGGCGGAGACGGCGAGCGGCGCGGCCTCGACGCTCGAAGTGCGCGTCAACGACCTTCTGTGGCGCGAGGTGCCGACGCTCTACGGGCGCGGCCCCGTCGAGCGCGTCTACGTGACGCGCCTGCACGAAGACGACAGCGTCACCGTCCACTTCGGCGACGGGCGCAGCGGCGCGCGCCCGCCGACGGGGCAGGAGAACGTCACCGCCGCCTATCGCAAAGGGCTCGGCCGCGAGGGGCTGCTCAAGGATGGGCAACTGAGCCTGCTGATGACGCGCCCGCTCGGCGTCAAGTCTGTCACCAACCCTCTGCCCGCGACCGGGGGCGAAGACCCCGAGTCGGAAGAGCGCATCCGCTCGGCCGTGCCGCTCACGGTGCTGACGCTCGGGCGCGTCGTCTCGCTGCGCGACTACGAAGACTTCGCGCGCACCTTCGCGGGGCTCGACAAGGCGCACGCGGTCTGGACTTGGCAGGCGGGCGCGCGCGGCGTCTACGTCACCGTGGCGGGGAGCGACGGCGACGCCGTGCCCGAGGGCAGCGACCTTGAGACCAAGCTCGTCGGCGCGCTCCGCTCGGCGGGCGCGCCCGGCGTGCACGTGCGCGTCGGCTCGTACCGGCCGGCCTACTTCCGTGTAAACGCGACCGTGCGCTACGACCCGGCCCATCTCAAGGAGCAGGTGGCCGCGGCGGTCGAGGCAGCGCTGCGCGAGCGCTTCTCGTTCGAGGCGCGCGCGTTCGGCCAACACGTCGCTTTGAGCGAGGTGGTCGCCGTCATGCAGAACGTCGAGGGCGTCGTCGCGGTTGACGTGCGGCGGCTCCACCGCGATGGCGGACGGGGCTCTTTGCTCAGCACGGTCGTGACGGCCGAGCTGCCCGCGCCGGGTACGGGCGTGGCGCGCGTGCGTCCCGCGGAGCTGCTGATGATTCACCTAGACCCGCTCGGCGGCGCACTCGTGATGGAGGCAGGACAATGAGCTTCGACGCGGAGAACCTCTACAACCTCCTGCCCGCCATCTACCGCATCCGCGACGCGGAGCGGGGCGAGCCCCTGCGGGCGCTGCTCACGGTCATCGCCGACGAGGCCGTCGTCCTCGACGACAACCTCGCGCAGTTGCGCGACGACATGTTCGTCGAGACGTGCTCGTCCTGGGCGCTGGCCTACCTCGGCGACCTCATCGGGGTCGAGGGGCTGCCCGCCGCGGGCGGGACGGGGCTCACGCCGCGCGCGGAGCTGGCGAACACCATCGGCTACCGGCGGCGCAAGGGCACGGCCGCCGTCATCGAGCAGTTGGCGCGCGACGTGACGGGCTGGCCCGCGCGCGCAGTCGAGTTCTTCCAACTGCTGGCGACGACGCAGCACATGAACCACATCCGCCGCGAGAACCTGAGCTTCGTCGGCGTGCGCGACGCCGCGCGGCTCGAATGGCTGGGGACGGCCTTCGAGCGGCTTGAAGGGGAAGCCGACCTGCCGCACACGGCCGACGTGCGGCGCATCGCGGGCGCCCGCGGGCGCTACAACATTCCGAACGTCGGGGTCTTCGTCTGGCGTCTGCGCGCCTACTCGCTCACGCGTTCGCCCGCCGCGCCGGCCTTCCCGGGCGACCGCCGCCGCTTCAAGTTTCACCCGCTCGGCCTCGACACGTTGCTCTTCAACCTGCCCGAGAGCGAGTCGGAGATAACGCAGGTGGCCGGCCCGCGGAACGTGCCGATGGGCATCAGCCGCCGCGTGCTCGACCGGCGCGACGAGGGCGTGCGCCGCTTCGACGAATATTACGGCGAGGGCTTGAGCTTCCTGATTGAGCACGCCGGGGCGACGGTCGAAGACGCGCCGACGGCCTTCCCTGCGTCGGACATCTTCGTCTGGGACCTCGGCGACGTGACGGACGCGGGCGGCAACGTCACGGGCTGGGCCTACACGCCGCTCCCCCCGAGCGTCGCGGTCGCCGTAGACCCCGAGCGCGGCCGCGTCGCCTTCGCGGCTGAACAGACCAGGCCGCCGCTCGTGACCTTCCACTACGGCTTCAGCGCGAACGTCGGCGGCGGCGAGTACGACCGCGTCGGCTCCGTCGAGACGAAGCTCAGGCCGGTCGTGCGCGTCGCCAACACCTTCGTCGCAGACGACAGCGGAGTGCCTTCGACTGTTCAGGCCGCGCTCGACGCGCTCGGCGATGCGGGCGGCGCGGTCGAGATTGTGGACGGCGGGCGTTATGAAGAGAGGGAAGTGGCGGGCGTGAAGCAGCCGTTGCGTCTGAGCACGTCGGGTCGCCTCGAACTGCGCGCAGGGGACAAGCGCCGGCCGACGCTCGCGCTCACCAAACCCGTCGAGGTCGTCGGCGGGGACGAGAGCGACATCTCACTTAACGGACTGCTTATCAGCGGCGCGGGGCTGCACGTCACGGGTGGCTTGCGGCGCCTGCGCCTGCGCCACTGCACGCTCATCGCGGGCGCGGCGGCCGACCGCGGGCCCGAACACGAGCCGGCCCTCGTCGTGGACGCGGCCGACGTGGAAGTCGAGATTGAAGACTGCATCATCATCGGCGGGCTGCGCGTCGCGCCGGACGCGAGCGTGCACGTCCGCGGCAGCGTCATTGACAGCACGAGCGAACTCGGCGTCGCCTACGCGGGGAACCGCGCGGGCGTCCATCCCGGCGGCGCGCTGCGCGTCGAGAACAGCACGGTCGTCGGGAAGGTCTTCACGAATGTTCTGGAGCTGGCCTCGAACAGCATCTTTCTGGCGAGGCTGCGGCCGAGTGACGGGCCGGCGTGGCGCGGCCCCGTGCAGGCGCAGCAGCGGCAGAAGGGCTGCGCGCGCTTCTCATACCTGCCGCCGAACTCGCGCGCCCCGCGCCGCTATCGCTGCCAGCCAGCGCCCGGCGCGGACGAGACGCGCATCCGCCCGACCTTCTCATCGCTGCGCTACGGCGACCCGGACTACTGCCAGCTCGGCTCGCGCTGCCCGCGCGAGATCAGCCGCGGCGCCGACGACGAGTCGGAGATGGGCGTGTTCCACGACCTCTACCAGCCGCAGCGCGAGGCGCACCTGCGCGCGCGCCTCGACGAATACCTCCGCTTCGGGCTCGAAGCCGGCATTCTCTACGTGAACTAGCGCCCGCTCTACATACGACGAAAGAGGTGACCTTTGAAAGGCGACTTCAGCAGACAAACGTTCGCCCGCAGGAACCATTACAGCGGCGTCCGCATGCAGCAGGGGCGCGTGCAGCTCGACGCCGACTGGAACGAGCAGGCCGACATCACCGCCCACCGCGCGCGGGTCACGACGCGCGACATCATCGGCGGCTGCGGCGGCCCGCTGAAGAACGCGGCCTTCAAGGTCAGGCCGCTGCCGCGTCGCCTGGAACCGCCACGGCCCGAGCCCGAAGACCGGCCCGTCATCGACCCGTCCGGCGTGACGCCGATACGGCTGCCCAGAAGGGTCGTCACGAACGTGGGCGACTTCTTCCTCGGCGCGGGGCGTTACTACGTGGACGGCATCCTCTGCGAGAACGAGCGGGAGGTGCGCTACTCCGAACAGCCCGACTTCCCGGAGGCGACGACGCTCGGCGACGCGCCGTTCGACGATGAGGCGTTGTACCTGCTCTACCTCGACGTGTGGGAGCGACACCTCACCGCGCTCGACGCCCCGCACATCCGCGAGACTGCGCTGGGCGGCCCCGACACCGCGACGCGCACGAAGACCGTCTGGCAGGCGAAGCTGTGGAAGGTGCCGAGGGCGGGCGGGGTCGTCTGCCCGGACGTGTTCGGCGCGTTCATGCGGACGGAGGTCGGCCGCAACACGGGGCTGCTCAACGCTTCGAGCGTCCCCGAAGACCCGGGCAGCAACCCCTGCATCGTGCCGCCGAGCGCGGGCTACCGCGGGCTCGAAAATCTGCTCTACCGCGTCGAGGTGCACGCGGGCGGCCCCGCGGCCGACGTGAGCACGAACGCCGGGGGCTTCGCCGTCGCCTCGTTCGACCAGAGGGCGCGCAACCAGTTGACCCTTGCGCCGGGGCTCACGCCGCGCGCGGGCGACGCGGTCGAACTCTACGCGACGCGGTCGGGCAGCGACCCGATGGCGGGCGGGCTCTACTTCGTGACGGACATCAGCGGCCAGACGCTCACGCTCGACCGCGACATACAGGGCATCGAGCTGGCGCAGCAGCCGCGGCTGCGCGTGGCGACGGCCACCTTCAAGTGGTCGCGCCACAACGGCTCGGTCGTGACGAAGATCGAGACTATCTCGTCGCAGGACAGCAAACAGATATCGGTGCAGTCGCTCGGCCCCGACGACGACCTCGGCTTCTCGGACGGCGACTGGGTGGAGCTGACCGACGACCTGACTGAGTTGCACGGGCAGCCCGGTCAGCTCACGCAGATCGTCTCGGCCGACAACGCGACGCGCGCGGTCGTGCTGAAGGACGCCCCGACGGTCATCACCTCGCGTAACGCGAAGATGCGGCGCTGGGACGGCATCGGGTCTCTGAGGACGAACCCGTCCGACGCCGACCGGAACTGGGTCACGATTGAGAACGGCCTGCGGATACAGTTCACGCCGAGGGGCGCGGACGGGTCGGGCCCCGGCGTCTACGCGACCGGCGACTACTGGCTCATCCCCACGCGCACGGCCACGGCCGACCGCGAGTCGGGGCAGATCGAATGGCCCCTCGACCAGGCGGGCAGACCCGAGCCGCAAACGCCCGCGGGCATCGCGCACCACTACTGCCCGCTCGCGCTGCTGGAATGGGATAAGAGGCGGGGCGTGACCGTCACACACGACTGCCGGCACCTCTTCCCGCCCGTCACCGAGTTGAGCACGCTCCACTACGTCTCGGGCACGGGTCAGGAGGCGATGCCCGTGCTCGCGCCACCGGCGCAGAGCCTCGTCGAACTGCTGCACCCTCTGGTCGTCGGCGTCTCGAACGGCGGCGTGCCCGTCGCCGACGCGCGCGTCGTCTTCGAGGTCGTCGAGGGTGAGATTAACGAGGCCGGGCCCGAGGGCGAGTTCCCGAACGGGCGTCTGAGCCCCGTGGCCGGCGGCAGCGCCGTGGTCATCTCGAACACGAAGATCGAGGTGAGGACTGACGAGGCAGGGCTCGCCGCGTGCAAGTGGGAGCTGTCAACAGGTCGCTGGAACCAGCAGGTGGTCGCCACGCTGCTCGGCGAAGACTTGAGGACGCCGATACACTTGCCCGTCCGTTTCAACGCCAACCTCAGCGTCGCCAGCGAGGTCGCATACAAGCCGGGCAAGTGCGACCGGCTCGCCAACTTCCGCACCGTGCAGGACGCGCTCGACGAGTTGTGCCGGATCGTCGGCCTCGGCGCCGAGCCCGGCGTCAAAGTCACGGACATTAATTTCGGGGCGCGGCGCGAGTCGCCCTCGACCCTGCGCGATAACATCGAGAACGACTTCGACCTCGTCTGCGACGTGCTGGCCGAGGGGCTGCAAGTGACGTGCGACCGCGACATCTTCCCGGACTCGGTCAAAGGCAAGCCGACCTGCTTCGTCACGCTCGAACTGCCCTTCCCGTTCAGCGAGTCGGACAGAGAGGCGTTGGGCGTGGGCGCCGACGAACGAGGCATCATCGGTTATCAGCCGATTGTCCTCGACGGCGAGGCTGTCGCCGAAGGCAGCAGGATTTCCTGGAGTCCCACGCGATTCGCGGGCAATTGGCTGAGCGAGACTTTCAACGGACTGTTCGCCAACATCGCACGCCTCGGCCTCGGGTCGCCGCGCCAGGGCCGCGTGCTGTCGCGGCTGACGCTCAAGGGCAACTTCATCTGGTCGCTCAGAGACCCTTCGCTCTATCTCGACGGCGACCTCTTCGGCGTCGCCGGGGAAGGCGTCACGGCCGCGCTCTCGCCGAGCGGGGACGGGAAGCGCGGCGGCGATCTGGAGCTTTGGTTCTGGCTCGTCCAGTTCGAGGTGAGGCTCGACAGAAGCGACCTGAACGTCGGCGCGACCACTAAGGGCCGCGTGGTTCTCTCAGGCCCCGCGCCGCCGCAGGGCAGCACCATACAACTCGCAGTCGCGGACGCGGGCGTCGCCACGCTCGGCCGGAGGAGCGTCAGCGTCAGGGGGGGCCAGACCGAGGCCGAGTTCGATGTCACGGCCGTCGGGGAGGGGCAGACCACCATCACCGCGTCCTACGCCGGAGGGGAGAGGGCGGTCGTCCTGCGCGCGCAGCGGCCCGCGCCGCTGAAGGTCAGGCGCGTGCGCGTCCTCAACAGCGGCGCGGCCGAGACTGTCTTCTTCGAGTCGAGGGAGGGCTCCTTCAACGCCAACGTCGCGCTGGGGCGGAACCAACGGCCGAACGTCATCGAGATAGAATTCACGGGCGGCCCCGTCAACCAGGAGAGCGTGAGGGACGGCGCGACCTTCCTCGTAAGGAGGCTCGTTACCGGCGGAGTCCCGGCCGTCCAGTCGCAGACGGGAACGTTGAGCTGGACTTCGGCGAGCGTGGTGCGTTGGACGGCGGCGCGGCCGCTGGCGGCGGGCAACTATTCGGTCGCCCTCCTCGGCGGGCGCGACCCCGTCGTCAACGTGGCGACCGCCGACAACGTCAAGGCGGCCGACGGGCGCACGCTCGACGGCGAGCCGAGACAACTGCCCTCGGGCGACAACTCGGCCGGCGGCACCTTCGCCTTCACGATGCAGGTCACCTGAGTCCCGCGCGGTTCAGTTCGCTGGGGCCGGGACGAAGTAGAGTTGAGTCTTGTACTCGTCCACCGTCGTCCCGTCGCCGCGGTAGTAGGAGCCGAGGGCGATGACGGTGTAAGAGCCGCCCCCGGCCATCTTCACGCCGACGAGCCGGCAAGGCATCTCCACGTTCTCGCGCCACGGCTGTAGATTGAACGAGTCCGGCCCGATGGCGAACCTCATGATGGACGTGCCGGCCGAGACGAACAGGAATTTGTCGTCCGGTGAGACGGCCAGCGTCAGCGCGACCTGTTCTTTGGGGTATTCGTTGGGGCGGAATGACTGCTTCGTGTTGGCCGTCACGCTGAAGTTGCCGTTGACGTTATCGAGACCCTTGCCTCCCACCACAGTCGGCCGGTTGATGTTGACGCGCGAGATGGTGATGTTGCGGCCTGAGTCGGCCCGCCGCGGGTTGACGCTCATGACCCTCGTCATGTGCGCGAAGTAGACCCACTGGCCGTCGTTCGTGAAGGCGACGGCCGCGGGCTCGGGGAGCGCGGGCATGGCTTCGTGCACCTTCTTGTTCGGCACGTCCACGACGAGCATGCCGCCCGAGATGCAGATGGCGACCGTCTTGCCGTCGGGCGAGACGGCCATCGGCACGCCGGCCGCGGCGGAGCGGAGCCGGTCGAGCTGAATCACCACACTGTTGTTCTCGTTCACCAGCGTATAGACGGGCAGCCGCTCGGCTCCCTCCCATTTCTCCCATCTCCCGATGAAGTAGAGGCTACCCCCCGGCGACGCCGCGAGGGCCATGAACTCGTTGTAACCATCCACTTTCCGCTTGGCCGGCAGTTCGAGTTCGGGCGAGCCCTGGTAGTAGGAGATTTCGCCCAACATGGCGTAGTAGTGCCGGTCGGAGAGGGCGATGGCGTTCGGGAGCGAGAAGATGCCGCCCGGCGTCTCGACGACTTGCTCGGCCGTCGAGAGGGTGTCGGTGTTCATCCGCAGGATGCGCACCTTGTTAATGTTGTACGGCCGTGCCAGCGCGACCCAGACGTACTTGCCGTCGCGCGAGAGGGCACCGTCGCCGACGCGCACGCCGTCCAGCACGTTGCTGGACTTGGTGCTCATTAACTTGAGGCGCACCTGGAGGGAGTAGGGCGTGTCATGCCTCTGGGGCGGGATTCTGAATTTGCTCCCGTCATACTTCTTGAACTCGGCGATGGAGAAGTGAAATTTGCTGTGTTGATTGACCTCGGCGTCCAGCTTGTTGATGTTGTCGGTGTTGATGCGGATGACGCTGCTCTGGGGCTCGCTACTCGGAGACGCCGCGCAGCCCATCGTCTTGGTGAAGTCGAGGTCAACCGTGAGGTGCCCGGCGTTCTCCATGCCCGGGATGAGGATTTTGAACGGGGCCGTCCTGTAGTTGATCTCGACCCCGACGTAGGGGTTGATCTTATCCGTCCCTAATCTCGGATCGAGCACCATGTCGCGGGGCGTCACGTTGACGACGTAGAGTGCCGTCTCCTGACTCAGGTACTGGGCCGGTTGCGCGCGTATGTCCACGCTGGCCGCCTGCCTTGTCGTGGTGCCGGGGACGTTGGCGACCTGCCCCTCGGGCGACAGTCGCTTGAAACCCAGGATGGCGTTGTTGAGGCCGGGGCCGGACAACGTCACTTCGAAGTAATACCGCGACCCCTGACAGCCGGCGGCCATCATGCGCAGGGTGACCGGCGACTGGTCGCCGGATTTGTAGGAGACCTTGAAGGGCTGCCGCGACGCGTGCGGCATGCTCCTCGGTATCGGCGTCGTCAGCGCCGCGACGCCTTCCGCGCTGAACCCGGGGAGCCCGGCCGCGATGCACACGTCATCCATCGGCACGAGTTCGATGGAGCTTAAGTTGACGAGCGTGAATTCGCGCGTGGCGTCGAACACGGGGGGCAGGACTTTGTGTGGGAACTTTTCGACGTAGTCCGCGGCGAACAGCTCCTCCTTCGCGCCCGAGAGCTTGTACATCGTGCCGTCCGGCTGGAGCACCCACACGCGCTTTGAGCCCCCGCCGCGGTATGCGGCGACGGCCCCTCCCTGAATCTGGAGCCCCTGCCCGCACGCCGTCCAACGATCCTGCTGCGGGTTGTAGGCGAGGTCTTTAGGAATCTCGTTGACCCTTCTCGCCGACGGCATGTTCTTGAGGACGAACTCCGTGACGTTCTGGAGGCCGAAGACCCGCAGCATGTCGAGCGCAGGGAGCGCGGCCGGGTCGAGCACGGCGAAGACGGAGCCGGTCGGGACGAGCAGCCCGGTCTTAATCATCGACTCGCCTCTGTCGTTGACGGCGCCGGCAGCGTTTGTCGGCTCTTCAAGGTCGCCCGACCTCGTCAGCCCGAAGCGGAGCATCCGGCCCGTGCTGCGCCGGAAGGCGTAGAGCGCGCCGCAGGAGGAGATGAGGCGGTAATTGATCAGTGTGGCGAGCAGCCCTTCCGGGCGGGCTCGCTCCTCCGCGTCGAGGCGCAGGGAGTAGGCGCTGCGCGCAGTCCTCCCGTAGGCGGGCGAGTCGGCGACGACATAGGCGCGGTTACCGTAGACGGCGAGGTCGAGGGTCGAGCCTACGCGCCCCGAGAGCGTCTGGAAGTCGCCGGGCAGCGTCACCGGCAGACCGACGCGATTGCCGCTCGCGTCGTAACGCTCGACGACAACGTCGCCGCCGTCCGTCCGCCGCAGGACGACGAACTCGCGCCCGTACGCCGTGAGCGCGTACCAAGCCTTGCCCGTTGCCGGCGACTTAACGAAGTTCGGGTCTTTGGTATCGGTGTCGCTTTTGCCGACGTTCGCCGTGTAGAGGCCGTCGCTCGTGAGCAGCGCCATGTTGCCCTCGGCCACGGCCATCGCGAGCGGCTTGCCGGTGAAGGCGAGTTCGCCCTTGACCTTCTCCCACTGGGTCACCTTGATGAAGGCGTCGTCCAGGGGCACGCTCTTTTTGTTGACCTGGATGGTGAGGCTGACGGGCTCCGACAGCAGGTTGTCCTTCGCGTGGACGCGCCACACGCCGGTTCCCTGAAACGTGCGGCTCAGATTCTGCTGAGTCAGTTCGAGGTCGAGCGAGAGGCGGCCGCCGACATCGATGTTGGCCGCGTCGACGCCCCAGACCGCCCAGTCGATTTCCACCTGCCCGTTCGGCAGCACGCGGTTCGGGCGCAGGGAGAGGTTGCCGTACTTCCCGCCCGAGAAGATGTCGAGGGTGAGCGTCCTGACCACCTGCACGTTGGTCACGCCGTCCGGGCCTACCACCTCGGCGTCGAGGATGTAGGTCGCCGGGCCGACCGCGAGGGTCTTCAGCCACCCCGCCTCTATCTTGTAGTTCGACGACTGGTCGCGGCTGAGCGTCAGCTCGGAGTTGCCTCCCGGCAGTGGGCCGCGCAGCGTGGCGGCGACGCCGTTCTTGACGCTCCAGGAGATTTTCACCTCCTCGCCGGGGGGCAACATGGTCGGGCTGGTGTGGTCGTCGCACTGTAAGACGACCTGCGGCTTCCAGTCGCCGTGCTTGGTCGGCGTCAGTTCGAGCGAGCCGTCGAAGCGCGACTCCGTGTCCAGGCCGGTCTGGTACCCGTAGTCGAGCATGAACTGCGCGGTCTGTGCGGCGGGCGCGAGCGGGATGCGCAGCGTGAGGGTGGCGCCCGCGGCGAGCCTGGCGGTGGACGCGGCCGGCGCCCCGGTCTGCTGGTCTATGTTGTTGAAGACCCGAATGCCGATGACGTAGTCATACGGCTGGGTGATGGCCCAGACCGACCAGCCCGCCGCGGCGGTGACGACTCCGCCGAGGGACGCCATGTTCCTCGGCTCCTCGCTGGTGCTCGCGGCGAGCGCCGCGTCCTGCACGGCCTGCGTCGTCAGGTCGGCGGGGAGCTTGAACTCAATGAGCAGCGGGGTGACCCAGTCGCCGGTGGCGCTCATGTTCTTGACATCAATCTCCAACTCGACCTTCGGCGCGTTCGGCGGGCCGGAGGTGACGGTGCGGGCTTTTAACTCGAACGGTTGGGCAACCACAGGTGTGTTATCCGCCATGATAGCTCTCCTCAAAAAAAACTATTCATCCGTAGTCAGCAGCAGCAGCCGTCCTTCGGCCGCGACCAGTGGCTTGTCGTCGAAGTATCTCGGGTCTGGGGGGGCGACGGGGGCGGCCGTGTCTTCGGCCGCAGGCCCGCGGAAGTGCCAGCGCCCCTTGTCGCCGACGGGCGTGGGCAGGGCGATGCGGTCGGCTTGCAGCAGGACGGGGCCGACGCGGAACGAAGCCTCCATCCGCGCGAGCGTCCTGTCCAACTCGGAGTGCGCCAGCGTAATCGTCTTCGCGGGGACGAGCCCGGTCGTGGCCTGCACGGAGCCCCAAGCGTCCATCAACATCGTGAGCGGCTCCGGCGCGCCGAAGCCGACGCGCACGGCGTCCTGCTCTGCATGCGCGAAGTAGGGCGAGGGCTTCAGATTCTTCGGCACGTGTGCGGGCACGATGCGCCCGAAGTCGCGCCCCTTGTAGTAGCCGACGAGGCCGTCCTCCGTGTTGTGCACGCAGCCGAGCACGACGCGCACGCGCAAGGCGTCGAGCGCCGGGTCGCCCGTGCCGGCGGGCGGCTCGGCCTGGGGCCTTTTATTCGCGTCTTTCCAGTGCGGGTCAGTCCAGGCCTTGCCGAAGAGTTCGAGGCCGACGTGCGCGTTGACGAGCGCGAGCGGCCTCCCGAAGAGCGCCGCGTCGCGCCGCTGTGCCGCGGGCCGGATGCGTTCGAGCGAGCGGTCTATCAAGTCGAGGAGCGCGTGCAGCCGCGGCTCCTTCGTCGGCGCCGCCTCGACGAGCGACCGCGCGAACTCCCGGAGGTCAGCGTTGCTAATCGAGTCGAGGGCGCCGTTGCCGGGCGCACCCTCCCACTTGACGATGTAATGCCCGCGCTCTTCGACGACGACCAACTCGCCGAAGAGGCGGCCCTCGCGGTCGCAGAGCATGAGCGAACGGTCGAGCGCGTTATAAAAAATCCAGCCGCAGATGGGGCCGAGCGCGGCGTCAGACTCGGTCGCGTTCTGACCGCCGTCGGCCGACGTGAAGCGGAAGTTGAGGCGCGCGGGCTGGACGACGCGCGGCGGCATCGCCACCGCGAAGCGGTCTTCGAGCCAGCGCGCGCGCGGGTTAAAGACCTGTCCCGCGGAGCCGCCCGCCGAAGTCCCGCGCAGAAGGTCTGCCCACTGGCCGAAGTCGTCCACGAGCCACAACTCTTCGAGCTGGAACGCGCCCGCACGCAGCAGCGTGAAGTTGAGCGCGGGTTCGTCAATCGGCATCGGCGGCGCGAGCCGCTCGCCGGGCGGAGCGCCCTCGCCCTGCGCGTCGAGCATCGCTTCGACCACAGAGTCGCGGAAGGGTCGGTCGTCGGGAACCCAGGGTCGCGCGGGGTCGGGCATGACGCGCGGGAGCGTCACGTCGCGGCCCAAAAGCGTCTGGTGGAAGCCGGAAAGAGCCTGCCCCATCATCCCCGCGCGCGCGAGTTCGGCGAGCGTCTTGTCCCAGACGACCTCATAGCGTGACAGTATCTCGGCCACCGCGGCGGGGAAGGCCGCGTTGAGGCCATTCTTCTTCTCGCGCTCGGACGCGGGCTTCAGCAGCTCGCGCAGCGTTTCGAGCGGCTCGGTGAAGATGCGGCCGTCAACGGGGCTGAGCATGCTGCGCCCGCTCACGGAGGCGCCGCCCGTGGGCAGCGACTCCCTGTCCTTCGGCTGATAGTCGTATTCGCCGAGACGCCAGACGGGGCCGAGGTCGGGCGCTGTGTTCTTCGTCGGCCGCCAGGTGACCTTCCAGTCTATGAAGAGCGGCGACCACGGCTGCCGCACCCAGAGTTCCGCGAGCAGATTCGGCCGCGCCTTCAGGTTGGTGGGACTGCCGACGTGGACTCGGTCGCGCGGCAGGTCTGTGAGCTTACCGTCCCACGTCAAGGTTTTGACGAGCCGCTCAGTCCACGCGCCCCATTGGTCGGCGGAGGAGATGAAAGGCTCCGTCAGCAGGCTCCGTGCGACGAGGTCGCTGACAGCCTGCTCGACGAGGTCGGCCTCTTTGAGCACGCTCGACAGGATGTCGTCGCGACCCGTCGAAAGATTCTTGACCGACGCCGCGATCTGCGTGACGCCGTCGGCGGCGTCGAACTTTTTGGGGTCTTTCTCCACCGTGACTTCGGCGGCGGTGGCGACCTGTTCGGGCAGGCGGCAGGGGAGCGGGTTGGGGAAGTTGTGCTTGGTCGGCACGCCGCAGTTCTTGACGACGACGAAGGGGTCGGCGGGCGACCAGAAGCGCGGCGCGGAGTCGGAGTGTAGTTCAAGCTCCGCGGGCAGTCCGTCGGCGAACTTCTGCTGCGTCCGCAGTCGCGCGAGCAGCCCCTCGCGTTCGTCGCGCAGCTTCCTGATGCGGCCGGCCAGAGCCGCGCAGTCCTTCTCCTCTTTCGACACGTCGAGGAAGGTCGGGTCGCGGCGCTTCTTCTCGCACATCCTCCACCAGCGCGCGTACAAGTCCTGTTGGAGCGCGGACAAGTCGCGTCCCACGGCGTCGGCCCCGGCCTGTAGCTCGTTGAGTTGCTTGAGCGCGGAGAGTTGTTCCGGCGTCGGCTTAACGTCCGTCTGCGCGGCCGTCGCCGCCGGGTCGGCGGGGAACCTGCCTTCATTTTTGGGGCGCGGGCGGATGAACCAGACCTTGCCCGCCTCCTGCGCCGTGAACCAGTTCTGGTGCACGAGGTGGTCGCGGGGCGCGGCGTTCCAACTGCCGACGTGGCCGCGCTCCGGGTCGGGCTGGCCGACGAGAGATTCGGGCCGGCGGTAGATGACGGCCTCCAGAGCCTTCCAGAGGTTCGGCGCGCCGTGGTCGCCGCTGTACTCGCTCGAAGCGAGTGAGACGAGGGCGTCCTCCGCGCTGTTGCCGACGCCGACCACGAAGGGCGGCGGCGCTTTGCCGAGCGTCCCCTCGACCGAGGGCGAGCCGGGGTAGCCGAGCATCGTCCCCTTGTACGTGTCCGGGTTCCAGTAGTTGACGTGCGCGACCATCCCGTGGAAGAGGCAGCGGTGAGCAGAGAGGTCTGAGGGCGGCTCCTTCTCAAGGTGCCAGCCCAAAGCCTTGAGCACTTCGGGCGCGCCCGGTGTGGCGGACGGGTCTGCTTCCTTGAGCAGCGCGGGCAGCGCCGCGAACGGCTCGTCCTGCGCGTCCCGATACCAGCCGAGCACGAGGTAGGAGAGCGCCACGTTCTTCGGAACCTTGCCCGTGCCGCGCGGCTCGCGCAGGTCGTTTAGGTTGTCGTGCCATGAGAGGACGTTGCGATTCTCGGCGATGTTGGCGGTGAAGGTCGGCGAGCCCGTGTAGCGGTTGCCGAGAGCCGTGATGGTCGTCCGCGCGCCAACGAAGTCCGCGGGCTTGAACTCTTCCAGCGGCACGACCTTGCCCGCGCGGCGCGCCGCGTACTTGTTGCCCTCGGCGACGAGCAGGTTGGCGGGGCCGTCCGCGGCCAGCACCCCGCCGTCAAGAAACCACGCCCTCGTCGTCCGCTGCTGCTCCGCGCCCCTCCGGCAGAAGCGCACGATCAACCACTGGTCGGGCAGGGCGGGGAAGTCGAGCGAGTTCGGCCTGTACGAGTGGCGCAGCCCCGGCGGCAGAACCCAGTGGAGGTAGACGCCGCGATCCTCCATGCGCGGAAGCGCCTGCGAGTTGTCCGCGAGGGCGAGCTGGTCGGCCGGCGGCTTTCCCGCCGCCGTCCGCGACGCGCCGAAGAACGGCGGCGGCCCGGGTGCGCGCAGCGAGTTGGTCAGCAGCTTGTAGTCCTGCACGGCGCGCGACCATTTGCCGTCGTTCGCGACTATCCTCTGCTCGTTGATCTTACGGATAGCCTTGCGCTCGACGACGATGTCGTCAACGACGAGCGCCTGCACACGGGCGGGCACGAGTAGATGCTTTCCGTTTGACATAAGAAGACCCTCAGCCCCACTTGACGGACTGCTCTTCGGGCATGCGAATCATTTGCAGAGCGAACTCGGCGGCCCCGACCCTGCGCTTCTCGGCCCCGGCCAGCCGCTCGCGGAGCGCGGCCACGTCGGCCACGCCCGGGCGCCCGCCCGCGCGCATCAGGCCGGGCCTGACGTTGAACTTCTGCGCGGACGGTCGCGCCTCGACGTTGCCGTCCGTGTCCACGCCGAAGGTGACGCCCTCGCGCGGCTCGCGGAACGTCACCTGTTTGATCGAGCCGCGCGCGAGGCAGAAGAGGACGCCGTCGGCGATCTGGTCGAGGCGCAGAATCTCGGGCAGGTGCGCGGCCGGCGGCGCGTCGGTCGTCGCCGTGACCTCGACCCCGGGCCAGTCCGTGACGATGCTCGAACGCAGGAGGAAACCGGACTTGGGAACGTCCATGTAACGCTCCGAAGGGTTCCACTCAGGGTTCCGGCCCAGCAGGCGCAGGCGGTGCTGGTAGACGATCTTCGACAGCGCCGACTGCATGTCGGCGCGTGCCGCCAGCCCCTCGTCCGCGTGGCCGCGCACGGCGGCGCTGAGCGCCCCGTCCACGAGCGCGTCCACCCAGTTGTCGTCGAGATGGAAGAAGCGCACAGACTCCTGCGGCAGCAGCGCCGGGTGCGGCACGAGGTAGTGGAACGGCACCGGGTAGAGCATCACCGCGCGCGCGATCCACTCGACGAGTTCGTCGGCGATGGTGATGCGTTCGTCGCCGGGCTGCGGCGGCTGAACCTTGAGGTCGGTGAACGCGCTGCGGTGCATGTCGAGAAAGTTCTTGACCTGTTCCAGGAACTCGTCTGCGTTGTGGCGGCGCTCGACGAAGAGGCGCAGCCCCTTCGTGAACGAGGGCGAGGCGAGCGCCAGCAGCCGCCCGAGCTGCCACGCCGCAGCGTATGAAACGTCGAAGAGCGCCGTCGCTTCGTCGAAGACGAGCGCGCTGTCCGCGCTCCGGAAGGCGGGGCGGTCGAGCGACGGCCTGCGCACGGGCGACAGAGGCCCGCGGTACCACGCGTAGGTCGGCGTGCTGTCGAGCGGGCGGTAGTCAATGGGCACGTAGCCGCGCGCGAGCGCAACGTTCACGTAAGCCTCGCCGCCCTGCGCCGGGGGCGAGACGCCGATGACGGCGGCGTTCTTCCGCAGACGCTGCATGAGCCCGCCGAAGGTGTCGTGACCCGCGGGGTCGTTGACGAAGCCCCAACTGCCGAGCGTGACGAGACGCACGCGCGTCGCCGCGTGCGTCTGCCCTGCGGGTGCGTCGAGCAGCTTGTCCCAGCCTTCGAGCGAGATGAGGTGGACGGTGCTCGCGCCCGCCTCCGGGAAGCGGTTGGCGACGAGCACGGCGAACTCGCCGTCGGCGACCATCTCCAGAGGAACCTTGTCGGCGGTGTCCACGCGCCGGATGTGCGCGAGCAGCGGCAACTCTTCGCGGCGCGGGCAGAGCTTGAGGAAGAGGTCGAGGTCGAGGTCGAGCAGGCGCACGGGCGTCTGCGCGTCTTCACCTTCGCGCGAGAACTTCGGGAGCATGACGCTCGCGCCGGCCTCCGTGCGCGACCAGAAGGCGGCCTTGTTGGTCGGGGCGAGGTCTGCGACGGTGCCAGCCTTCGCCTCGACGCGCCCTTCCAGAATCTCCTGCTCGGAGAGCACGAGCAGGGCGAGCCAGGGCTCGCGCCCTTCGCCCGTCCAGACCGTGCGCTCCCAGGGCAGGTTGCGCGTGCGGAGCACGACGTGCGGCAGGACGTTCTGGTAGTCGGCGACCCCGCCCGGCGGCGGGAAGTACGCCTGAATCTCGGTGCCGTCCACCGTGTAGCGCGGCGCGAGGACTTCGAAGGGCTGGTCGCGGTAGTAGTGGTGCTCCTCGCCGCCGCCGAGGCTGACCGTCTGTTGCAGGACGAGGCGGTAGGAGCCGGCCGTCAGCGGCGCCTGGTAGTTGTCGAACAGCTCCATCAACGCCTGCGCGGGGCCGGGCTGTTGCTCGGTAGACATTGTGCTCCTCCAGTTGCCGTCCCTTACGCGGCCGAAGGCGCGACGGCGCCCGACAGCGGCTCGGCCTGCAAGTCGCGGAAGCGGACTTGTGCCTGCGGCGGTCGCCACGTCAGTGTGAAGCCGACCGCCGCGAGCGCGTCGGCGTAGCGCGCGTGCGCGTCCTGCTTCGCGGCCGCGGCCGTCTGCACGTCGCGCGGTCGCATCTTCGACGGAGAGTCCTGCCGTGCGTCCGTGCGCGGGACAATCGAGGGGTCGAGCGCGTGCCAGGTCATCTGCGTGAGAGAGGTTCGCGCGCCGCGCTGCCCCGCGGGCGGCTTGAGACGCTTGATGCCGGTGATGCAGTCGGGGACGAGGTCGGCGCTCGGCTCCCTGGGGCCGTTCGGCTTGGGCTTGGCAGAGTCCCACAGCGCCGCGGGCAGCGAAGTGGTCTCCGTCTCGACGAGCCAGTTCGACAGGTCTATCGAAGTCGTCTCCGAAACGTCGTCGCGCACGACCGTGACGTTGAGCACGGACTTCAGCGCCCGGCCCATCGGGTGAACGCCGAGCGGCTTCCCGTACTCCTTCACGTGCAAGCCCGCGGCCTCAAGCTCGACCGGCTTCGCCACGAGCAGGGAGTTGCCCGAAGGGTTGCGCTCCTGCACGCCCACGGGCGGGCTGTTGGTCTTGACGCGCCCGACGTTGAGAGTCGTCACGGGGACGGACGCCGCGGCCCCCAGCTCCAGCAGGTCGGGGCGCACCTTCCACGAGCCGTCGTCGGGCTGTGTCGCCTGCGGCTTCGTCTGCGCTTGCGGGAGGTCGGCGAAGTTGCTGCGACCGGAGACGAGGCTGGGTTGCGTGATGGGCGGCGTCGAGGATTTCGGGTCGTTCGCCTTCAAGGATTTCGGGTCGTTCGACTTCTCGTCCGCCTCGCTCGGGCTGAGGAAGCTGCGGCAGAACAGCTCCCAGGACTCAATCGGCTGCGGCGTCTCGGGCTGTGCGCCGAAGGGAATCGGGAGCGAGATGACGGCGAGGTGGAGGTAGACGACCCCGCCCACGGGCGGCCCCCACATCTTCAGCGTCAGGCCGAGCGTCAGCTTGAGTGTGAAGAGGAAGAGGCTGACCTCGATGCGCAGCGTGATGCCGATGTCGGCCTCGAAGCTGAGCGGGCTCCAGTTGACGATAACGTCGAGGTAGGCCGTGAACCAGACCGTCACGCGGTTCGAGCGGAAGACGGCTTCGAGCCGCGCGCCGACCATGCCGCACGAGGGCGTGAAGGCGAGATAGGCTTCGCCCTTGACGGAGAGCTGCGGGCTGATCTGCCAGTTCAGGCCGAGCCGCGGCACGATGGGGTAATGGTCGGGCCGCTTGAAGCGCGGGTGGTAGCCGCCGAGCGTGACGACCACGTCGCCCTTGTGCGGGCCGTCGAACCAGGCGTAGACGGCGAAGCCTCCGGTCAGCTTGCAGTCCTGGTTGAGTACCCACGAGTTGCTCGTCAGGAGCGCCTGTAGCTTGAAGACACCGTCCTTCGGCTTGACGACCATCAGGAGCTGCATCTCGACGTAGCAGATCGGCTTGGCGTTCAAGTCGCTCGGCTGCTTGAAGCGGGCGAGCCCGAGCAGCGACAGCTCGAACTCGTTGCCGAACTGAACGACGACGAGGGCGAAGCAGTCAACGACCTCCGCGATGGTGAAGCGCGCGCCGAAGCAGACGAAGTACTGACCGGCCTCCGCCACGAGCGCCTCGCCCATGTCCTTCAGCAGCGTCGCCGGCTCCACGGCCTTGGAGACCTGGCCGATGAAGGTGCCGCTCTCGTCCTCGTCCTGATAGCCGCCCTCGCCCATCACCATCTTGACGAGCGGGAAGTCGGCCACGTCCTCGATGGGCGGGACGACGAGGCGGCGGTTGAGGCCGAAGCCGAACGCGATGGCCTTGAGCTGGATGGGCCCCAACCGCGGGCCGCCGCCGCTGCCCGCGCTCACCACGCCGTAGATGAAGAGGGCCTTACCCGGGCCGAGGAGGTGGAGCTTGCCGCCGTCGTCGAGGAGCGTGAAGCTCCTGCCGTCCGTCGCGCTGATCTGCCAGTTGCTGGTGGAGTCAGGCGAGACGGGCTGGTCTTTGATCGGCGTGATGTTGTTTTCGGCGAGTTTTACTTTGAGCTTGTCGTGCACCTCGCGCTTGGCCAGCGCGTTCAGCACGTCGGCCTCGGTCTTCATGTCGAAGAGGACAATCGGGCCGTAGAAGCCGATGGCGGCGAAGGATATCTTCGGCAGCTCGATGGTCAGGCTGCCCGCGTACTCAAGGCCGTTCTTCAGGAAGCTGCCCGAGATGACGACGGGGCCGGCCTTGAACGAAACGTCGAGCCCGTCGAGGCCGAACTGTAACGCGCCCATCTCCTTCAGCGGGAAGCCGATTGACGCGCCGATGAAGCCCAACTCGAAGGAGGGCCAGCGCAGCCCGCCCGTGAGCGCGACGGTCAGGAGCGCGCCGTCGGCGAAATCCTGTCCCGGCTCGAAGTTTTCGAACCCCTTCAGGCCGATGCCGATGTCCCTGATGTAGACGCCGAGGGCGCCGCGCTCGATGGGTATCCAGATGAGCTTGCCGCGGACGCCCTTCTCGTCGTAGAGCTGCACGTCGAGCGTGCCGGGGCTGCCGTCCTTGAGCGGGCTGAGGTAGCCGACCGAGAGCGAAAACTTGTCCTTCTTCTTGGCGGTCAGGCGCGTCTTCGGCTTCCTCTCCGCGGGCGCGGGCGCCGCCGGCTCGTCGTCGTCCCACAGAATCGCGCCCAGCCCTAAGATGATTTCGTTGCCGGCGGGCTTCGCCGGCTTCTTCTCTTCGCTCTCCTCCTTCTTGCCGAAGGAGAGGCGCATGTCCTTGAGCTTGATGCCGATGCCGAAGGCGACCCGGTTGGCCATCCAGAGGAGCGCGATGCGCGCCTCGAAGGCCCCGAGGCCGAAGTAGGTGAGCGGGCCCTTTTCGAGCTGGAGGAACTTGAGCCCCTCTTTCGTCCTCCCCTTCACGTCAACGCCGAGGCTCAGGAGGTCGCCGCGCAGCGCGAGAGTGTAGACCGCGTCCTTGTTGTTGTCGGCGGAGAGTGTGCGCTGGAAGGGGAAGAGGCGGATGCCGGGCAGCGGGACGCGCCGCTTCCACGGCGACTTCTCGGTGCCGGCGGGGGGCAGCAGGCGGCGGAACCAGTTGTCGTCCAGCGTCTCGCCGCTGAACCACTTGCCCAGTTGAAGCCTGAGGTCAACGCCGCTCTTCTTCCCGTCCTTCTCCCCGTCCTTCTCCGGCTGCGCGTCACCGTCGTCCTCGTCGTCCTCGACGATGGCGTCTTCGTCAACGAAATAGTTCTGGCCGAGGACGAACACGGGGTCTTCTTCCGCCTCGTCCTCGGGCTTGGGCTTCTTCTTCTTTGAGGTCGTGTTGATGGGGATGTTGTAGGCCGCACCCGCGATGCCGAAGTAGTGCTTGCGCGGCGCGTCGGGCGCCGACTGCGAGGCGAGCGTGACGGCTATGCGCTTGCCGTCCTTCTCCTTCGGGGTTACGCCGTAGAGGTAGAGGGGGAAGCCGTCCAGCTCTTCGAACGTCCGGTTCAAAACGTCCCAGACCGTCAGCTCCGAGAGCTTGGCGGGGCTGTATTTAACATCCGTCTTGCCGGGCTTGCCGCTCAACAGCCCCAGCGATTCGAGCAGCCCGCCGAGCCGCCGCATGCTTGAGCTTGAGTCGGGGTCGCTGGGCTGCTTGCTCGCGTCCGGGATGTTTTTGTTCCAGATGCCCTTGAGTAGTTTCTCGGCTTCGTCTAACTCCTTCTGTACCTCCTCCAAGTCCTTCATGATGTCCCCGCGGTGCGACTTGAGGATGTCGAGGACGCCGCTGCTGTCCGCGACCGTGTCGAGCAGGAGCGGGCCGATGGGCGCGTTGAGGAGTTCGTTGCCCTCGGTCGAGGGGCAGAAGGTTTCTATGAACTTTTTCCACTCCTTGAACGCCTGCCACTTCGGCGGCTCCGTGCCGACGCCCTTCAAGGGCAACATCTGCGCCTCGACGGTCGGGTCGTCGAAGGCGGTGAGGAGGTCGCCGGCCTCCCACTTGTAGTCTGAAGGGAACGGGTTTTTGAACGGCTCGTCGGGCGCGTCGCTGAAGTAGAAGGATTTTGTCGCCTCGTCGTACCTGTCCACCGCGCGCGCGGTGAAGGGGACGCGGAGGTTGAAGCGGACGGCGGCGAGGTCTACCTGCGCGTCGTCCGGCCCGCCCGTCCCGATGGAGCTGCCGTTGGCGCGCGAGATGCGGATGCCGGCGTTGATCGAGCGCGCGTTCGGCCGCTTCTTGTCCGCGGGCTCCTTGCCGCTCGGCAGCGGGAGGAAGGGCACGAAGAACTCGACATCAGCCTGTAAAGCCTGCGACGCCTCCTTCCAGACACGCGTGCGCCGGCGCATCCCCGCGCCGAGGACGATTACGCGCTGGCCCGCGCTCTCCTGGTCGGAGAGGCCGACGGTGAGCGTCGTGAAGATGCTGCGCGAGTAGCCGTTCTTCGACGTGACGGCCTGCTTGATGGCATCGGAGGCGTTCGGCATGCCGGGCTTGAACTCGGAGCCGAGCAGGTCGAGCGAGATGAAGACCGGCTCGGAGATGGCGCCGAGGTCGTTCGTGCTGCCGGTGAGGTTGGCGGCGAGGTTGGCGAGCAGCCAGTCGCGGTGGCGGACGCCCTCCCACGCGTCCTTGACCCCGCTGAACCAGGACGTGTTCCACTCCGTCTCGCGCAGCGCGTAGTCCTTCTCCTTGTCGAGGTAATAGTCCTTGCCCGAGGCGGCGCCCCGCGGCAGGGGCGGCTTCAGCGCGTAGAGCCCGACGGTCAGCAGGAAGAGGTCTGTCGTCGAAAGCGGCTTGCCTTCTGCCATGCGTGCACCTCACTTACGACGCCGTCGCGGCGGCGGACGGCCCGGAAACCTGATGCTGTGAACCTGGGAATGAAGGAGCGGTTAGGATTGCTTGGCGCAGCCCCGGGGCTGCGCAGGGCCCTTTGGAACGCAACGCCCCGACCGAGACACGAGGGAGGGTCGGCTACGGACTCCGACCCAAGAAAGGCATATGGGAAATTCTATTTCAAGACGGCAGGTGGCAGCGTTGCGCCTGACACTATGCGACGTGAAGGGGCTTCTTGACAACAAAAAAATTTAAGAACCAAAAGACTATCGGCGAGGCGCGCGCGCCAAAAGACGAACGCGCCTCGCCGATGGTCTCAAGCAAGCACACACGCGGTCTTAATGCCCGCCGCGCCGTGCCTTCATCTGAGCAGCACAAGGAGCAGCACGATGAGCGCGAGGATGAGCGCGATTAAGGCCAGCCAGAAGACGGTTGCGTAGCGATTGTCGTCCGCGGGCGGTGGCGGGGTCGGCGGCCTGACTGGCTCCGTCGCGTTGAGGAGCGTGTGACGCGGCACGGCGATGACCTGATCCTTGACGGTGACGACGACGGCCGTCGCGGCAATCTGCGCCGGGTCGAGCTGTACGTCCACGGCGTAAGTGCCGTTGTTGAGGTCTTGCAACTGGCCGATGACCAGCGCGTTCGTCGCACTGACTTTGACGAGGCCGCCGTAGCCTGGCCCGAGCAGGTTGCCTAGCCGGTCGGCGGGCGTGAAGCTCAACGTGTACCGATTGCCCCCGCGCGCCAGCGGCGTCAGCACGAAGGTGCTGCTCTGCGAGTCGAGCTTGGTGCGCACGACCTTCGTGAACGAGAGGTAGCGCGTGGCGAAGTCGCCGTCGGGCGTGTCGCCCTCGACGGTGACGGTGAAGTGGTAGCTGCCCGGGGTCGTCGCGTAGTAGAGACGGTCGCCGTAGACGCCGAGGCCGGCCGAGCGCGTCTCGCGCAGCGGGAAGGAGTTGACGCCCCGCGGCAGGAGGCCCGTGCCGCCGCGCTTAAGCAGCGCGCTCATCTTGGCCTGAGTGCCGGTCACGGGGTCGCCCTGGACGGGCGGGCTGGGCGCGTAATCAACGTCGTTCGCCATCACGTTGCCGTAGGAGTAGAGCGGCTGGTCTGAGCTGACCCGCACGCGCATCCCCGAGACGGGGCGTCCACGTTCGCTGACGCGCGCGTAGAATTCGACGGGCTCGCCCGTGTAGAGAAACTCCTCGGTCGTGCCCGCGGCGATGTCGAGCCTGGAGAGGAGGAACGCGCGCACCGCGCCGCCCGATTCGAGCCCCACGCCGTAGGCGTACCACGTGCCTCCGCGCCGGCCCGCGAGCGGCAGAGGGATGGTGAAGAAGGCATAGCGCGCGCCGCGCCTGTACTTCACGCCGCCGAAGGACTGGAAGTTCGAGGAGCTGACCACGAGCCCGCCGGGGCCGACGACGACGAGGTCAGCGTTGCCGCCGCCCTCGCCCTCCCACGTGAGCACGACGTTCAGACGCGTGTCGGAAGAGACGACGTTGATTCTCTTGCCGCGCGAGAGCCGCGCGTCCGACGAGAGACCTAGACCACCACGCACCAGCACTGCGTTCGTCGTCGCAGCGGCCGTGCCCGCGGCGTCGGCGTCAGAAGTGTCCGTGTCGGAGGCGTCCGCGTCGGCGTCCGACTCGCCGCCGCCGTCCATGTCCGCGCAGAGGTTGTCTGCAAGGATTTGCAGATAGAACTCTTCGAGCAGCGCCGGGTCGCCCGTCATGCGGTAGTCGCCGCCCGTGAGCACCGAGAGGTCTTCCAGCTTCTCGGGCTCGATGCCGTAGTCCTCGCCCAGCCCGATGGCGTAGACCGCGACGTTGTTGGCGACGAGCGTGTCGTCCACGTTATCAATCATCGGCGCGGTGTTCTCGATGCCGTCGGTCAGCAGGACGACGACCTCGCGCGCCGCGTCCACGGGGTCGCCGTCGAACTCGTCCCAAGCCTTCTGGAGGCCGTCGCCGATGGATGTCATGCTCGTCGGCGTCAGCGCGCCGATGGCCGCGCGCACGTCGTCGGCGTGCGCCGGAGTCAGTTGCGCGAGCGCGGAGTCCGTGAGGACAGCGGCCGTCGTGCTGAAGCCGACCGCGCCGAGTCCGGGCACACCGTTGGCCTCCGCCATGTCCACGAAGAGCGTCGCCGCGTCAATCGCCGCCGCCATCTTGCCCTGCGCCGACATGCTGCCAGAGTGGTCTATGACGAGCATCACCGATGGGACGCAACTGTTGATGGAGACCGTCAGGTCGTAGCTGCCCCCAGTCTCGTACGCGCCCACGACGACGACGACCTGATCGAGTCGCGCGGCGCCGGGGTCGGTGATGTCGGTCAGCAGGTCGAGCGAGTAGGCGGCGCCGCTGCCGTCGTGGACGGCGCCGTCGCCGTCCCTGATTTGGATGATGCGGTAGAAGGCGCCGGTGAAGCCCGCATCCGCCGTGATCGAGACGTTCACGGACTGGACGCTGGTGTCGAGGTCGAAGACGTAGTACTGCAACCCCCACGCGACCGAGACGCCGGAGTCCGTGTAGTCCGGCGAGAGGCCGTCGAGCGACTGCACGTCGAGCGGCGTGACCGAGGCGTAGACCTGCCCGCCGGGGACGCGCGGCTCCTCGTCCTCAAGGAACTCGTACTCGGCGTCCGGGTACGGCGAGCCGAGGTCTTTGAGGTAGAGGGCGACGGCGAAGTTGGCGAAGAGTTGATAGACGGAGGAGGCGGGGTCGAGCGTCTGGACGGTGGTGTCGAGCGCCGCGATGCCGTCGGCCGCCACGGCGGCGCCGACGAGGTTCTGCCAGAGCAGGATGAGCGCGTCCACGCCGCGTTGCGGCTCGGTCAGCGTCAACCCCTTCTGCTCGGAGAGGTACTTCCAGAGGATGACTGTCTCGTAACGCAGCGAGACGGAGAGCAGCGAGTCGGTCGGGTCGTCGAGGTAGTTGAACGTCTCAAGGTTGTAACGGTTGTAGGCGTCGTTGACGATGTCTTCCGCCCAGCGCGCCGTGCCCTCCTTGTATATCCGGAGGAAATCAACGATGAGCGGGTTGTAGGTGTACTGCACCTGATGGAACAGCTCGTGTCCCGGCGTCACGCCCAGCCCGTTCCCCGAAGTGTTATATTCGCCGGCCAGCCCCGCCGTGCTGCCCAGGCTGTTCTCGATGCCGATGGGCGAGCCGGGGCCGGTGCCGCTCCCGCCCGCGCGGACGGTCACGTCCAGTTTGGCGATGCCGCCCATGCCGTCCGAGGTCGGGTCGTTGAACCCGTAGGCCACGAACTGTTGTAGGTAGTATTCGAGCCAGATGCCGAGCATCTTGACGAAGTCGGGCGCGCCCTCGCCCGCGACGGTCGTGCCGATGAGCGTGCCGTCTGCGAGCGTGACGTTGACGGCCGTGTCGGAGGCCGGGTCTTGAACCTGATCGAAGGTGCCCGCATCAACGGTGTAGTCGATGATGAAGTGGTCTGTCTCGTACTGTACGCGCGCGCCGTCGCCGTCGAGGATGTCGTCGAAGTCCTCTTCGGCGTCGGCGTCCGCATCGGCGTCAGCGGCGGGGGCGGGTTGCGCTGCGAGGTGTTTGCGCGCCACGGCGAGCATCTCGTGGATTTCGGTGGTGCAGTCCTTCAGCTCGTTGTAACGGAGCAGAGGCCCGATGACCTTCTCGGCGAGCCGCTTCTCGGCCTCGTTGGCCTTGAGGCGGAGGAGTTTGGCGACGGCGATGGCCTCCGCGCGCGTCCACCTCTCGGGCGGCTTCACGTCGCGGGGGTCGGGGCGCTCCGGGCAGCAGCAGTCGCACCGCGACATCTCTTTGAGCGTGCGGGGCCGGGTCTTTCTTTTCATGGGAGAGTCCTTTCTGCGGTGAGTGTGATGGTAGCGGCGACTCCGCCTGTGGCGGGGTGAGTTCTTGCGGGCACTCTTGCCGCGGCCGTGTGAATTCGGCTCCCGAGGGAGGTGCGAACGACGCCCTTGTCCGGGCAGGAAGGGTTGACGTGAGGCTAACGTCGGTTCGTCTCAGGTCAGCCGAGAGCGAGGAACAAGGATGAGCGAAGCACCTATATCCCTTTCGGCCGCGGGTGTCAAACAAAATTACTCGACCCCGAAATGGCGTCTACGATAAAGAATTAAATTTCAAATTCGGGACGAGAAAGGTCAGGTTTCGTCGCGCCAAACGACTTTCACCTCGCGCAAACGGACGGCGTCAAGAATAACGTTGACAGGGACGACGTTCGCCGCTATATATGGCGGAACCACATATGGACGTCACACGTATTCTCTACCGCGAACTGAAGAAGGGGAGCACCGAGATGCTCATCATGGCGCTGGTGGAGGACAGGCCACGCCACGGCTACGAAATCGCCAAGCTCATCGGCGAGCGCTCGGACGGCGTGCTCCAGTTCCACGTCGCGTCGCTCTACCCGCTGCTCTACCGCCTTGAGAAGCGCGGCATCATCAAGGGGCAGTGGGTCGAGAAGGCCGGGCAGCGCCGCCGCCGTTACTACAAGCTGACGGCCGAGGGGCGGAAAGTCCTCGCCGCCCAGCGCAACACCTGGCAGGAGTTCTTCGCCGCGCTCGACCGCGTGGCGCACATCACGCCCGAACCGGAAGATGCCTGACGAGGGGAAGTCACATTGGGTGCGTCTCGTCCGCGCGCGGCTCACGCCGCTCGGACTGGACGCGCCGCGCGAGGCGGAGATCGTCGAGGAGTTGGCCGAACACCTCGACGCCGCTTACGAGGAATCGCTCGCGCTCGGCCGGACGGAGACGGAGGCGCGTGCGGACGCGCTCGCGCAGTTCCCCGACTGGCGGCTGCTCGAATGCGAGGTGAGCCGCGCGGAGCGCACTGCCTTCGACGGTCTGCTCTCGCGCTCGGGGGTTGGTTCAGAGAAGGGAAGCGGAGGCGCCAACGTGCTTGAGCTAATCATCAAAGACCTGCGATACGCGTTCCGGATGCTGCGGCGCAAGCCGGGCTTCACGGCCGTCGCCGTGCTGACGCTCGCGTTAGGCATCGGCGGCAACACGGCGATCTTCTCGGTGGTCAACGCGGTGCTGCTGCGCGCGCTGCCGTACCCGGACGCGGACAGGCTCGTCTCCGTCTACGAGTCCTTGCCGCAGGGCGGGACGGGCTCGGTCTCCGTGCCGAACCTGATGGACTGGCGCGCGCAGTCGGACGCGTTCACGGGAATCGCCGCGTACCAGTTCGGCGACTTCAACCTGCGCGAGGAGCAGCAGCCGGTGCGCGCCATCGGCGCGACGGTGACGGCCAACTTCTTCGACGTGCTCGGCGCCACGCCGCAGGCCGGGCGCGCGTTTTTAGAAGGCGAAGACACGACGGGGCGCGAGCGCGTCGTCGTGCTGAGCGACAGGCTCTGGCGGCGCAATTACGGCGCAGACCCCGGCATCGTCGGCAACGACATCATGCTCGGCGGCGAGAAGTATCAGGTGATCGGCGTGATGCCGCCGTCCGTGCAGTACCCCGCGGCGTCGGTGGAGCTGTGGGTGCCGCTGGTCTTCAACGAGCGTCAGTTGGCCGCACGCGGGAGCCACGCCTTCCTCGTGCTCGCGCGGCTGAAGCAGGGCGTCAGTTTCGAGCAGGCGCAGGAGCAGATGAGCACCATCGGGCGTGTGCTCGAACAACAGCACCCGGCGCAGCAGGAGGGGCGCGGCGTCACGCTCGCGCGCGTCGAAGAGGAGGTAGTGCAGGGCGTCCGCCCCGCGCTGCTGATGCTGCTCGGGGCGGTCGGCTTCGTGCTGCTGATTGCGTGCACGAACGTGGCGAATCTTCTGCTGGCGCGCGCGGCCGCGCGGCGCAAGGAGGTCGCCATCCGCTCGGCGCTCGGCGCGGGGCGCTGGCGTCTGGTGCGGCAGTTTTTGACGGAGAGCGTGCTGCTCGCAGTCCTCGGCGGCGCGGCGGGGTTGCTCGTCGCACGTTGGACTTTGCAGGCGCTCTCGACACTCGCGTCCGGCTACCTCGCGCGCGCGGGCGAGGTCAGACTCGACTGGAAAGTGCTCGCCTTCACGGCGGGGCTCTCTGTCCTGACGGGCGTCATCGCGGGGATCGCGCCAGCGCTCCACGTCTCGCGCGCGGACGTGCAGGAGACTTTGAAGGAGAGCGGGAACGCGGGTTCGAGCGCGCGGGGCACGTGGCTGCGCAGCGGGCTCGCGGTGGCGGAGGTCGCGGCGGCGCTCGTGCTGCTGGTGGGCGCGGGGCTGCTCGTCAAGAGCTTCTTAAGGATTCAACAGGTCGAGACGGGCGTGCGCCCCGAGGGCGTCCTCACGATGAGGGTGTCGCTGCCAGCGTCGCGTTACGACACGGCGCAGAAGACCGCGCTCTTCTACCGCGAAGTGCTCGGGCGCGTCTCCGCGCTGCCGGGCGTCGAGTCGGCGGGCGTCATCAACCTGCTCCCCTTCCAGCAGTACGGGAACAACGGCGAGATACAGGTCGAAGGGCGCGAGCCTCTGCCGCCGGGTCGCGTGCCGCTGACCGAGTACAGGAGAACCAGCGCCGGATACTTCAAGGCGCTCGGCATTCCGCTGATGGCGGGCCGACTGTTCGAGCCCGCCGACGAAGCAGATAACTCGCGCAACGTCGTCGTCAGCCGCGAGCTAGTCCGCACCTTCTTCCCCGACGGCGACGCGCTCGGCAAACGCATACGAGCCGGCGGCGACGCCTGGTGGACTATCGTCGGCGTCGTCGGCGACGTGAGACAGTCGGGGCTGACGCAGCCTTCGCGGCCGGAGCTATATTTCCCCTACGCGGTCGGCCGCGTTGACGGGATGACGCTCGTCGTGCGCGGCGGCTCCGACCCCGCGAACCTGACGGCCGCCGTGAGCAGGGAGGTGCAGTCCGTAGACCCGAACCAGCCCGTCTACAACGTGCGGACGATGGAGGAGGTCATCAAGCTCTCCATCTCGAACCTGCGCCTGAACATGACGCTGCTGACGATCTTCGCGGGGCTCGCAACGCTGCTCGCCGTCGTCGGCATCTACAGCGTAATGTCCTACCTCGTCACGCAGCACACGCGCGAGATAGGCATCCGCGTCGCGCTCGGCGCGCAGCCGACGAACATACTGAAACTGGTGCTGGGACAGGGACTCTCGCTGACGCTCGTCGGCGTCGCCGTCGGCGCGCTGGTCTCGTTCGGGCTGACCCGCCTGATGGGAAGTTTCCTGTACGAGGTCGGGGGGAATGACCCCATGACCTACGCCTCGGTGTCGCTGCTCCTGACAATCGTCGCGCTCGTCGCCTGCTACATCCCCGCGCGCCGCGCGACGAAGGTAGACCCGCTGGTCGCGCTCCGCTACGAGTGAGGGCAACCGGGTCAGTACCGCGGGCGGTACTGACCTGATTACCGGATGAGGGTCTTCCCGCGCATCAACTACCGGCGGCTGGGGGCGAGGGGCGGCCTTCGCCCGCACCGGTCGCGCGGCCTCAACGCCGGACGCGCGCGGCGGAAGCCCCATGCGCTCCTGCTCACAGTCTCTCCCTTACTTCTCGTCACGAGCATTCTTGCCTACGCATACGCCGGCCCCGGTGCTCTTTTCGTCTTAGCGGTTACGGGCGCGTCGTTCGCCGCGGCGCAGTCCTTCGCGCTTCGCCGTCAGTCTCGGGGGATACCCCTGCAATTCTCATTGCAGGAGGGTGAAGACCGGCGCTTCCTCCTCGACCTCAGCGGCGGCGTGCGCGCGGCGACGAACGTCGTGCAGCTCTACGAACAGGTCGCCGGCAAGATCGCGCGCGAGTTCCGCGTGGACTGCGTCTCGCTCTTCATCAGGGACGAGGCGACCGGCGACTTCGTCTGCCGCGCGACCTACGGTGTATCGTCGAGGCAGCCCGAGTCTTCCGCGCAGGCGTTGCGGCTCGGCGGCGAAGACTTCGTCGTCAGGCGACTCCGGCACCTCGTCTCACCGCTCGCGGTTGACCCCGGGAGCTTCGACCTCTGGGTGCACGCCGCGCCGACGCAGGCGAGGGCTTCGCGCGCGAGGGAGGCGGCCGTGCTGCGCCGCCTCGACGCGCGTCTGCTCGTACAAGTGAACGCGCGCGAACGCCTGACGGGCGTGCTGGCATTGGGGCCGCGCGCCCCGGGTCTCGCGTACACGGCCGACGAGAAGCTTCTGCTCCTCACCGTCGCGGGCCAACTCGCGCTCGTCGTCGAGAACGCGCGGCTGCTCGAAAGGATGGTGGAGGAGGAGCGTTTGAGACGCGAGCTGGCGATGGCGGCGGAGGTGCAGCAGCGTCTATTTCCCGAGAGCCCGCCGCTCTCCGACGCCATCGAACTCGCGGGCTACTGCCAGCCGGCGCGCAAGGTCGGCGGCGACTACTACGACTTCTTCGACTTCGGCGGCGGGCAGACGGGCCTCGTCGTCGCGGACGTGGCGGGCAAGGGGATTTCGGCCGCGCTCCTCATGTCCACACTCCAGGCGTCGCTCCGCGCCAGCGTCGCCGACGGCCACCCCGACGCCTCCCGCGACAGTGAACTGTGCGAACTGGTCTCGACCTTGAACCGACTGCTCTGCCACTCCACAGGCCCCGCCAGCTACGTCACCTTCTTCTACGCACAGTTCGACGCGCGCACGTCCACGCTCGGCTACGTCAACGCCGGGCACAACCCGCCCCTGCTCTTGAGAAAGAATGACGAGCCGTGCGCGAAGCTCGACCTCGGCGGGCCGGTGCTGGGCATCTTTGAGGGCTGCCGGTACGAGCAGGGCACCGTGGCGTTGCAGTCTGGCGACGTGTTCGTCGGCTACACAGACGGCGTGGTCGAGGCGCTGAACGCGCGCGGCGAAGAGTTCGGCGAGCGGCGCCTGCGCGACTGCGCGGCGACCTTCGCCGACACGCCCGCGGAGGAGATTTGCGCGCGCCTCGTCCGGCGCGTGGACGAATGGTGCGCCGACACGCCGCAGCACGACGACCTCACACTGCTCGTCCTCAAGGTGAAGTGACACGCGTGTTTGTGGCGAGTCGTATCGGCCGAGGGGCGGGTAAAAATTGAGGGGCGAGACGTTCATGAACGGGCGTTAACTGTTCGTGAGGCGTGGTCGTTCGCGTCGGTGAGAATAACGGGGCGGGTGTTGCTGACACGCGGGCGGAAACTGTGCTACTTGTGGCCGGTCGGCTCTCAGCCCGAGTGCAACGGAGGCAACGTTACTGAAGGGACGGCTCAAGAGGTGGCTGGCGCTCCTACTGCTTTGGACGCTCTGCGGCGTGCTGCTGGAGGCTTCGGGTTATCTGCCGGCCTTCATCCTCGGCCGCGCGCCCGCTCTGCCGTGGTGGAAGTACTTTCAGTGGGGCGTCACGCAGCTTTACATCTGGTGGGCGTTCACGCCGCTCGTCGCGCTGCTGGTGCGGCGCTTCCCGCTTGAGCGCGAGCGCCCCGCGCCCGCGCTCATCGCGTACGTCACCGCGGCCGTCGTTATCATCCCCGCGTGGTCAGCCGCGTTCGTCTTTCTCTACTGGACGCTCGGCGGCCCGGGCGCGCCCGAGTCGGCCGCGGAGCTTCCACTCATGTGGTGGGTCGAGCTGCTGCGGCGTCTGCCCATACTGATGTTGACGTACCTCGTCATCGTCCTCAACCTCGTCGCGCTCGACTACTACCGCAAGTATCGCGACCGCGAATACCGTCTGGTGCAGGCGCAGTTGCAGACGCTCAAGGCGCAGCTCCAACCGCACTTCCTCTTCAACACCCTGCACTCGATCTCGACGCTGATGCACGAGGACGTGGAGGCGGCCGACAGGATGGTCGTCAGCCTCGGCGACCTTCTGCGCGCGACGCTCGGCGAGACGGGCGGGCAGGAGGTCACTTTAAAACGAGAGCTTGAAGTCCTCGACCTGTACCTGAACATCCAGCTCATACGCTTTCAGGATCGGCTCAAGGTGAACACCGACGTTGACCCGCGCGCGCTCGACGCGTGCGTCCCGAACCTCGTCCTCCAGCCGCTCGTCGAGAACGCCATCAAGCACGGCATCACGCCGCACTCGTTGGACGGCGTGATAGACATCTGCGCGCGGCGCGAGGGCTCGTCGCTCGTGCTCAGCGTGCGCGACGACGGGCCGGGACTACAGCAACCGGAGAGTGTGACGAGGGAAGGCGTGGGGCTCGCCAACACGCGCGCGCGGCTCGAACACCTCTACGGCGCGGGGCAAAGTTTTAAATACGGGAACGCCCCCGGGGGCGGCTTCGAGGTCGAGTTGAAGATACCTTTCCGGCGTTCACGCGAGGAGCTAGGTGATGGAAAAGATTCGGGCGTTAATAGTTGACGACGAGGCGCTGGCGCGCCGACGCGTGCGGCAGTTCCTGTCCGAGGTGCCGGACGTGGAGGTCATTGGCGAATGCGAGGACGGGCGCAGGGCCGTGGCGCTCATCGAGTCGGCCGCGCCCGACCTGCTCTTCCTCGACGTGCAGATGCCGCGCCTCGACGGCTTCGGAGTCATCCGCGAGGTCGGGGCGGGCAGCGTCCCGGCCGTCATCTTCGTCACGGCCTTCGACCAGTTCGCGCTGCAAGCCTTCGAGGCGCACGCGCTCGACTACCTGCTCAAGCCTTTCGGCCGCGAGCGCTTCATGCAGGCCGTCGGGCGCGCGCGCCGGCAGATCGGCGACGGCAACGTGCGCGCGCGACTCGACGCCCTCATCGGCGAGTTGTCCGAGCGCCCGCGCTACGCCACGCGGCTCGCGGTCAAGGCGCGCGGCCGCACGGTCTTCCTGCCCGCCGACGAGATTGACTGGGTCGGCGCGGCCGACAACTACCTTGAGCTTCACGCGGGGCCGAACTCTTACGTCGTGCGCGAGACGTTGAGTCAGCTTCAGTCGAAGCTCGACCCGCAGAAGTTCGTCCGCATACACCGCTCGACGCTGGTCAACGTCGAGCGTGTCAAGGAGATGCACCCCATGTTTGCCGGCGACCAGGTCATCGTCCTGCGCGACGGCACGAAGTTGCAGGTCAGCCGCACACACCGCGGCAGGCTGATGTCGCTCCTCGATGAGTTGTGAAAGAGATTAACCACAGGGACACAGAGGCACAGCTTTGAAGTAATAAGGCTTCAAGCTGTGCCTCTGTGTCTCTGTGGTTAATTCTTTATCGGTTGACGTTCTCTATCTCCGACAGCATCTTGTCAAGCTCCGACCGCGGCAGCCAACGCCCGCGCACCATCACGCCCGCGATGCGCGAGGCGTTCGCCACGGACTGCAAAGGGTTCGCGTCGAGCAGTACGAGGTCTGCACGTTTGCCCGCCTCGACCGTCCCCGTTTCGCCCGCCGCGCCCAAATACTCGGCCGCGTTCCTAGTCGCCGCCTGTAGGACTGCGTAAGGCGTGAGCCCCGCCTCGGCCATCGCGCCCATCTCGCGGTGCGTGCCGAAGCCGGGCACGAGGAAGAGTTGCGGCGCGTCCGGCCCGACGAGCAGTTTCGCCCCCGCGTCGTGCAGTGCCTTGACCGTGTGGTCTCTCAGTTCGAGATACCTCTTGCGCTCGGCGGCGGGCACTTCGCCCAGATTGATGCCGCCCTTCTGTTTGGCGAAGCCCTCGCGCATCTTCGCGGGGACGTATCGCAGCTCGGGCCACTTCAGGAACTCCGAAGGGTCATCGCCCGAGACGACGATCTTGAAGAGCGCGAGGGTCGGCGTGTTGTAGACGCCCGCGTCGCGCGTGGCGCGCGCGAGCTGCGGCAGACGACGCTCGTCCACGTGTTCGAGCACGGGGCCGAGCACAACCTGCGAGGGCGTGGGCGGGACGGGCGATGTGTCTGGGACGAGCGCCTGTAAGTAGCCGTCGAGGTGTTCGATTGTCGCCTGTCGCGCGGCGAGCGCGCGTGTGAGCCCGACGCTCGCCGTAACGTGACCAGCGAAGGGGATGCCCGCCTTGCGCGCCGCGGCGACGATGGCCTCGTACACCTCGGGCTTCAACCCTTCGTGCACCTTGAGGAGGTCGTAGCCGGCCTGCTTCTGCGCCGCCACGATGCGTTCGGCCACTTCCGAAGAGACGGCGTCCTTGCCCAACAGCGG
Organism: Pyrinomonadaceae bacterium; assembly: GCA_040510435.1. Lineage (GTDB taxonomy): Bacteria > Acidobacteriota > Blastocatellia > Pyrinomonadales > Pyrinomonadaceae > QHXN01. The sequence continues at coordinate 59,308 of JBEVJD010000193.1, forward strand.
CGGGCCGGCAGTGACGATGGTCGGCCCGAGCAGTTTGCCTTCGGCCACGCGCTCGCGCAGGACGAGGTGCGCGGGCCCGCCGATCATGTTGCGGACGGTGGTGACGCCGTTGGCGAGATAGAGAATTAACTGTTGCGAGGCGAGGTCGTTCGGGACGCCTTCGCCGGGGACGAGGTGCGCGTGCATATCGGCGAGCCCCGGCATCAGAAACTTTCCGCGCCCGTCAATCTGCGTAGCTCCGGCCGGGACTTTAGTCTGAGCCGCCGCGCCGATTTCGACGATGCGTCCGTCGCGCACGACGACCGTCTGGTTCTCAAGCACGCGCTCCCTGTCTAAGGGGACGACGCTCACCCCGACGAACGCGAACACGCGCCCGGCGGTTGCCTTGTTCTCCTGCGCCGCCGCCACGGCGCACGTCATGAATGCGAGCAGGAGCGACAACACCGTGCGCGTGAAGAGTGAAAGGAATGATGTCCGGTGTAGTTTCATATTCTTGCAGTCAAACGCTGGATAGATTCGTCGAGCCCGCCGCTTGATAACACGTAAGGACGGAGGGTCGTGACGGATTGGGGCGAGCCGTTTTCAAACAGGGGCGCGCCGTATGTTCGAGGGCGTATCCCATCCACGCGCGCCGGTAATAATAGAGTGTGCAAACTCGCTCACACACTATCAACGACAACCGAAGACGAGTCTCTGAACATGTGGCGACCCGTGCGTTGAGTTCAAGACGACTGACAAAAATATTATCACTCGTCCTCACCCTCGGCCTGTTCGCGGCTGTGGCGCGTGCGCAGGACGAGGCGGGGCAGGACGTGCTCAAGGTTTCGGTCGAGGAGGTTCGCATCCCCGTCGCCGCCTACGACGATACCGGACGCTTCGACCCGACACTCTCATCCGACGACCTCCTCGTCCGCGAGGACGGCGAGCCGCAGCGCGTGACGGGCGTCTATCGAGTACCGGCTCATGTGTTGCTGCTCGCCGACACCGGCGGAGAACTGAACCCCTCGAAGACGGCGCGGCTGACGGGCGACGTGGCAGCAGGTCTGGTGTCGTCGCTCAGACATGGAGACCGCGTCGCGCTCATGGAGGTGAGCAACCGCGCTGAACTGATACAGGATTGGACGGGCGACCTGCACGAAGCCGCCAGGGTCGCACTCACTAAACTGCTCTCGGGCAAACGCAGCGCGCTGGCCGAAGGGCTCGCGCGCGCGGCCGTCCTGCTGCAACAGACCCCGCCCGGCAACCGGCACCTCGTCATCATCTCTGACGGGCTCGACTCCGGCGGCGGGCCTTTGAGCCTCGCCGAAGCGTTGAAGAGGCTCGCCGTCTCGGGCGTCACCGTGCACGTCATCAGCTACACCACGCTCGCCATCAAGGCGAAGCGTCCGCCCGCCACGCGCCTACGCGAAAAGAACAGCATGCCCGAGGAGGGCATCATGTCCCTCCCGAAGAACGACACGACGCCCGAAGACGCGGTGCCCAGTATGCGCGGCATCATGGAGGCGAAGGGCGGGGGCGTCGTTGACCTCGACCGACTGTTCCGCCGCGGCGACGATTTGAAGAAGGAACTGGCGAGGCGCGAGGCCGAGTTCGGAGAGCTGACCGCGGAGACCGGCGGCGGGCTCTGGCTGCCCTCCACGGCGGTCGAGATGCGACGGCAGGCCGCCGCAGCCGCGCGCGAGATAGACTCCGGCTACGTCGTCACATACAAGCCACGCCGCTCGCTCGCGGACGCGAAGCCGGGCGAGTATCGCAAGCTCGACGTGCTCGCGCGCAGGCAGGGCTTGACCGTCCGCTCGCGGCGCGGCTACGTCGCCAAACTCCCCTGACACCTCGCATACACACCCTCAAAAACTTCGGCCACACCCCTCACACAAACACTCAAATTTCCACTTCGTTTCTTGCCCGGCATCGTTAACGGGGAGCCTTAATTCAGGTCGCAGGGAATAAAATCGCTCCGCGTTGCGGTTCTTATATGTGAGGGGAGAGAAACGGCGCGGTGCCTTTCAAGCGAGCGGAGCGACTGAGGCGGTTCGAGGAGGCGGCGACCCCTCACCTGGCCGACGTGTACCGGCTCGCGCGGCAGATGTCGGACGCACAGCGCGCGCCAGACCTGACGCAGGAGACGTACCTGCGCGCGTGGCGCTACTTCGACTCCTTCGAGCAGGGGACGAACTGCCGCGCATGGCTCTTCCGCATTCTGCACAATGTCTGGGCCGACCATTGGCGCCGCTCGCGCCCGGAGGTCGAAGACGCCGAGGTTTTCGTCGAGCCTTACTACGACTGGGAGGACGAGTTCCTCAACGAGGAGTTGTCGGAGGAGGTCGAAGTAGCGCTGGCGCAAGTCCCGGAGGTCTACCGCTGGGCGGTGCTGCTCGCCGATGTGGAAGAGCTTTCGTACCGCGAGATCGCCGCCGTGATGGGCTGCCCCGTCGGCACCGTCATGTCGCGCGTCAACCGCGGGCGCAGGACACTGGCACGCCTGCTCCGACCCGAGCGCGTGTGAATGAAAGAGGGTGAGATGAACTGCAAAGAGTTTCGTGAACAACTTGATGCTTTAGTGGACGGCGAGCTTTCGGCGGACTCCGAGGGCGAGGCGCGGGAACACTTGAAGACCTGCGAGGCGTGCTCGAAGTTGGAGGCGCGGCTACGGCGGCTCAGGAGTTCGTTGAAGCGGGTCGTCAAACAACACCAACCGCCGCCGGAGTTGGAGGGCGAGGTGCTGCGTTCGCTCCGCTCGCGCGGGCACCACACGCACGGTACGGGTGTGAGGGCGATTGATGAGAGTCGCAGGGACGGAACGCCCGTCTGGCGCGCGAAGGTGAGTGTGCCTTTGCCGTTCTTCGCGATGCTCTTGCTGTCGGTCGTCGCCCTCGTCGGCTGGCTGGTCTTCGCGCGCGGCCCGGCGCGTGAGGAAGTATCGACAAGCAGAGCGGTGCCTTTCGCCACGCCCGCGCCGCCGCAGGAATCGCCGGGAGGGTTCGACTTCTCCCGTTATTACAACGGCGGGCGCGCGAGCGTGCAGGTCGTGCGGCGTGCGAGTTTGGACGGGCCGGGGCGTTGAGGACGAGAGGTGCTTGGTCGATGAAAAGAGGAATGTTGCTGGCGTCAACGCTGCTCGCTCTGGCGGCCCTCGTGGCGGGCGCGGCGGCCGAAGTCTCTCCGCCGAACGTTGCGTCGGGCGAGCCTTCGGACGAGCGGATACGTTTCCAGATCACGGCCGTCGAGGAGGGCGCCGCGGGGCGCAAAGTCATCTCCGACGCCGCGGTCGAAGGCCCGGCGGGCACGGACTTCAACGTCAACTTACAGGATGGCCGCTTCAGGATGAGCGCGAAATTTTCGACCGACCTCGCTACCGGCGGCGACCTCACGCTCAGGGCTCGGCTCGAAACGCGGCGGCTCCACGGCTACTCGGAGGCCGGCCTCCCGCTCTACGAAGAGGACGCGCAGCGCCACACGCTCCGCGTCGGCTTCGACGAAGCGGTCGTGCTCCTTCCGTTCGGCGGAGGCGGCGACGGCGGACGGCTCAGCATTGAGATTAAGCCCGCGCGTGCGGGGCGTCAGGCTTCGGGCGTCTCGACCGCGCCGGAGATAACCATCAGTAAGCCGAGCCCGGGCGGCGCCATCTCCGTCGAGGCGACGAAAGTCCCGCACGACTTCGTCGTCGAGGCGACGCTGCTCGAAGACGGGCGCGAGGTCGCGCGCGGGGCCGCGGACAGTCTGCTCGAAGAGCCCGGCGAACTGCTTCTGCGTCCGAACGGCGCGGCAGGCGAAGGCGCGGCCGTGCCGCTCGCGTTGAACCTCACGGTGGAACGCTTCGAGCCGGGTGCGGGCTCCGGTCGCGCGGCCGTGCGCTTCGACCTGTTCGGCGACGACCCTGCGCGCGCGGGCACGCGCACGACGCTCGCGCGTAACTGGGCCGGCGTGGCGAGCCTTGGCTCCGATTTGATTTACGACCTCAGTCAGACGTACCGCGGAGTCCAGGGGAAGAGATATGAGTTGAAGTTGAGAATCAATCTCGCTTCGGCCGACAAGGCTGACCGCAGGGATTGAGAAGGAGATGCGGATGAAGAGGTTCGTGTTCGTGCTCGCGTGCGCCATGTCGGCGGCAGTCGTTTTCACTTCGTCAGGAAGTTCGACGGCGGCGCAGAGTCGAGGGCTGGACGCGGCCGTCGCGGGCCGTTACTTTGCGGAGGCGCGTGCGCTTTGCGCGCGGGACGGGGGGAGGCTTTGGGGGCGTTCGCTGTGCGGGCCGATGATGTTCGCAGACCCGGCGACGCGTGCCGTCGTCGCCAGCGAGCCGGACAGGGAAGGGGTCTTGAAGCGGAGCGGCGAAGTCTTCGTCGGGACGCTGCCGCCGGACATCAACATCGCAAACACTGCGTTCGAGTGGGCGGGCGTCAACTGGATGCTGGTCATGTCAACGGCCGTACCGGCGGACAGTTATCGCCGCGGCGGGATGTTGATGCACGAGCTTTGGCACAGGGAGCAGGCGGCGCTCGGCTTCCCCGCGTCGGGCGCGGCCAACGAACACCTCGACACGCGCGAGGGGCGCGTGTGGTTGCAGTTGGAGTGGCGCGCGCTCGGCTCCGCGCTCGCGTCCCGCGGGCTCGGCCGGCGCCGTGCCGTGGCGGACGCGCTGCTGTTCCGCGCCCGACGCCGCGCACTCTTCCCGCGCGCGGCCGACGAAGAGCGCGAGATGGAGCTGCACGAAGGTCTGGCCGAATACACAGGCGTCAGGCTGAGCGGCAGTCCAGACCCGGCGCGTCTCTTGATCGACTTCAACCTCGCGGAAGAGTCACGACGGGAGAGCTTCGTGCGCTCGTTCGCATACGCTTCGGGGCCTGCCTACGGACTGTTGCTCGACGGGGCCGCGCCGGGGTGGACTCGGCGGCTGCACAAAACTGACGACCTCGCTGAACTCCTCCGCGCGCGCCTTCGCCTGACGCCCAGACGCGACGACGACGAACGAGAGACGGCGTCGCGTGCGCGCGTGTACGGCGGCGAAGAGTTGACGGTCGCAGAGGTGCGGCGCGAGGAGGCGCGGCGGCAGGTCGTCGCCGGTTACCGCGCGCGATTGGTCGAAGGGCCGGTGCTCTCGATACCCCTGCGCCGCATGCGCATGTCGTTCGACCCGGGCAACCTCGCGCCGCTCGAAGGGCTCGGCACGGTCTATCCCAACATCCGCGTCGTGGACGTGTGGGGCGTCCTCAACGTCGCGCGCGGCGGCGCGTTGATGAACAAGACGTACAGCGTCGTCGTCGTCCCCGCGCCGCCGGACGCGTCTGCGCGACCCGTGCGGGGCGACGGCTGGACGCTCGAACTCAACGACGGCTGGACGCTCGCCCCCGGCGCGCGCGAAGGCGACCTCGTCCTCAAGCAAAGTTGACGGGATGACCCTCCTGCTGATACATCGTGGTAAACTCCCGTAGGCGCGCGAATGAGCGTGTGCGTTGGCTCGCGAGATAAGGAAGACGCGGGTTTGATACTGCGACCGGGGCGCACACGCAGAGAGTCGCGTTGAGAAGGGTTAAGGAGGAGAAATCATGGCAGGATGGGACGGCGACGCGCTCGCCGAAGGCATGGAGCAGGCTTTGGAGCGGCAGCAGGAGGCGGACGAGGCCCGGCGCGCGCGCAGAGAGCAGTCTTCACCCGAGGGGCGCGGCCGCAAGGCCCGCGACGAATCCCTCCGTCTTTCGAGGTCGCGCCTCGAAGCTCAGTTAAGCCGTGCGACGAACCCATCGCATCGGACGATGCTCGAACGCGCGCTGAAATCTTTAGAGGCAGAACCGCCGCCCGCCGACGCGCCCGACGGCGACTAATCACACGCACAACGAACAAGCGCCGCCACCCGTTTGAAGGGTGGCGGCGCTTGTTGTTGATAGAGCCGACTCGACGCGTGTTTGCCGACGGCTAGTTCCTGAAGCTGACAAGGACGCCGTGCTCGACGCCGTCGCCGAAGTCAACGAACAGCACGTACGTCCCCTGCCCGAGCGCGGCGCTCGAAGCCAGCGGCTTCGTGTCCCAGTTGAAGATGTACTGCCCGCCCTCCGCGTCGAAGCGGAAGAGGTTGCCGACGGTCGCCGCCGAAGTGGAGTCGGCCTCGCTCACCTCGCCCTCGACCGAGCCCTGCAACTTGCGGAAGCTGAGTCGGGCCGTGGCGTTGGTGATGCCCGCGCTCACGCCGCTCAAAGCGAACTTGACCGGCACCGTCCGACCCAACTTGAAGATCGAAGTCGGGTTCGGCGCGACGTTGATCGGCTGAAGGACGCCCGACCACTGGAACTGCACCCAGACGACGAATGTCGCCTGGCTCCGGTTGCCGTGCGCGTCCGTCGCGGTGACGGTGACGACCGTCTGCCCCGGCGCGAAGAGGCTCCCGGGCTGGTGCGAGTAGGCGACCGAGACGGCGCCGTCCACCAAGTCCTGCGCCGCCGCCGCGAAGTTGACGGCAGCGCCCGCCGTGCTCCCTGCGAAGACGACGAGCTGACCGGGCACGTTGATGACGGGCGCCGTCGTGTCCACGACCGTGACCGTGAAGGTGCCGGTGGCAGTGTTGCCCGCGGCGTCCTTCGCGCTGACCGTGACCGTCGTTGTGCCCAGCGGGA
>JBEVJD010000194.1:0-28557 GCA_040510435.1 Pyrinomonadaceae bacterium
GGTTCTCCAAACGGCAGCGCACGTCGTCGAGTTCTTCGCGCGCGACGCGCAGGCGCATCCGCACCTCGTCGAAGCCCTGCGACATCGCCGCCTCCTGCACACGCGCGCGCTCCGTAAGGAGGCGGTAGCGCGCGGCGTTGACGAGGCCGTGCGTGAGCCGTTCGACGTAGCCGCCGATCTCGTCCTCGCGCTCGGCGACGATCTCGGCGGCGGCCGTCGGCGTGGCCGCGCGCACGTCGGCCGCGAAGTCGGCGATGGTGAAGTCGGTCTCGTGCCCGACGGCCGAGATGACGGGGACGTGCGACGCGCGGATGGCGCGCGCCACCTCCTCCTCGTTGAAGGCCCACAGGTCTTCGCTGGAGCCGCCGCCGCGCCCGACGATAATCACGTCCACCTGCTCCCCCGTCAGCCCTTCCGAGACCGCGCGCAGGTGGTGTTCGTTCAAAGCGCGGATGGCGCGCGCGACCTCCGCGCCCGCGCCCTCGCCCTGCACGCGCGTCGGGGCGAGGAGGATGCTGACGGTGCGCGTGCGGCGTTCGACCGTGCGGATGATGTCGCGGACGGCGGCGCCCGTCGGGCTCGTCACGACGCCGACGCGGCGCGGCAGCAGCGGCAGTTCCCTCTTCAAAGACTCGTCGAAGAGACCTTCGGCGGCCAGCCTCTCCTTCAACTGCTCGAAGGCGACGCGCAAGGCGCCCGCGCCAACGGGGTCGAGCGCCTCGACGATGAGCTCATATTCGCCGCGCGGCTCGTAGACGGTCATGTGGCCGCGCACGCGCACCAGCAGCCCGTCCGAGGGGCGGAAGCGTATGCGCGAGTTGACGCCGCGGAAGCAGGTCGAGCGCAACTGCGCGCTCTCGTCGCGCACGGTGAAGTACCAGTGGCCGGAAGCCGCCTGCCGGAAGTTACTGATTTCGCCCTCGACCCACACGGACGCGAAGCGGTTCTCCAGAGCCCCGCGCACCTGCGCGGTCAGCTCCGACACCGACAGCGGCCGGCGCTCCGTCTCGTCGAACAGAGACATGAGAAGGGGGCGAGACATCGTGACGGGAAGGATGAAGGATGGAGGGGGAAAATTCAAGTAGGCGGTAGTCAGCAGGCAGGAGTCAGAAGTCAGCAGGCAGTTGAAGGCAGGTTGAGGAGCCCCGGAGGGGCGGCATGTTTATAGTCCAAGGCTGGAAACAATTTTCTAAGCTCCGGAGGAGCGGCATGTAGATGTCGCCCCTGACGGGGCTCGGGGTCTTTTAGAACGCCGGAACTATAAACATGCCGCCCCTCCGGGGCTTCGCCAACTAGCTCTTACCGGTTTTTGCCTTCTACTGCCTACTGCCATCCGCCTACTGCCTACTACTCTGCCTACTGCACCTTTGCGTAGTAGCCCTGCCGGTAGGAGAGGCGGAGGCTCTGCTTCTTGAGTTGGGGGTTGATGATTTCGATCTGGAGGCGGCGGTAGCCGCCGTCGCGTGCGCGGTTGGTGGGGGTGTAGGAGATGAGGTATTGCGCGCGCAGCTCCTGCTCGATCTGGGCGAAGGCGGCGGGGAGGTCTGCGGGACGTTTGGGGAAGAAGGCGCGGCCGCCGGTCTCTTCGGCGAGGCTCTTGAGGAAGTCTTTGCGCATCTGGCCGCCGGGGAACTTCTCGTCGCGGATGCCGATGGCGTAGACGACCGTGTTGTGGCGGCCGGCGTACTCGACCGCCTGGTAGAGGCGCACGCGGCTGTCGTAGTCGTCGCCGTCCGAGAGCAGGATGATGGCGCGGCGCGCGCGCTCGGGCGTCCTGGCGAGCACCTCGCGGATGGCGACGACGACGGCGTCCCACACGGCCGTGCCGCAGCGCAGCCGCACGATGTCCGGCGCGTCGCGATCCATGCACTCGGGGCTCTTGCTCGTCCAGCGCACCTTGAGCGAGTTGACCGCGGCGAGCAGCGGAGCGGCGTCCGGGGTGAGCGGCTGTTCGATGCGCGAGACGCCGGTGAAGGAGAGGACGGCCGCCGAGTCCTTCCCCGGACGGAGCACGGAGCGGATGAAGGCGGACGCCGCCTCCTGCTCGTCCTTCAAGACCAACTCCTGCGAGGCTGAGGTGTCCACGAGCAGGGCGAGCGAGAGTGGCGCGTCCGTCTCGCGCTCGAAGAAGCTGATGCGCTGCTCGACGCCGTCTTCGAGGAGTCGCACGTCTTCGGCGCGCAGCGTCGTGACGAACTGCCGCTTCTTGTCCGTCGCCGTCAGCAACACGTTCGTCAGGTCTGTGTCGATACGCTCGACCTGCTCGGCCTCTTCGGGCGCCGGGGTCGGCGTCGGCGTCGGCGTCGGAGTTGGACTTGGTGAAGGACTCGGTGAAGGACTCGGGACGGGCGTCGGCGTCTGCGTGGGCGTCGGGGTCGGGGTCGGAGTCTCCTGCGCGCGCGTCGCCGTCAGGAAGGTTAAGGCGAGGAGCAGCGCGAGGAGGAGGTTGAGTGGTTTGAGTCTGAGTTGTGAGTCGCGCGGATGTTCTTCAACACGGAGACACGGAGACACGGAGGCACGGCTAAAAGCCTTAAGCTGTGTCTCTGTGCTTCTGTGGTTAACTTTCCTTTCGCGGCTCTCAAGTAAAGAACTTAAAGACATCTCACCCCTTGTTCTCGAAAACTATTGCGCGGGGGTCGTGGCGGCGGCCGCGACGGCGACCGCGGGGCTCAGGCGCACGCTCGCGCCCTCGCGCGAGACCTTCACGCGCACGCGCGAGTCGGGGCGCGCCGCCGGGTCGGTCTCGTAGGTGATCGTGTAGGCCGTGCGGAGTTGCGCGGCCACGTCGTCGTAGGCGCGCTGCAACTGTTCGAGCCGCGTGATGGGGTAGTACCTGCCGCCCGAGATTTCCGCGAGCCGCGCCCCTTCCTCTTCCGCGCGGCTGGTGAGTTCGAGGAAGCGCGTGCGCGTCGGGTCGAGCGTCGAGGTCGCCGCCGGTGCGCTCGAAGAGGGGATGAGCCCCGAAGGGACGTAGAGCGGGTAGATGATGGCGCCCGTCTCGTAGACCGCTTCCTCGACGACGGGGAACGAGAGGAACGAGCGGTTGTCGTCGCCGTCCGAGAGCACCACGACGCCCGTGCGCTCGCCGCGCAGGGGTCGCAGCACGTGGACGAGCGAGTAGCCGAGCGCGTCGTAGAGCGCCGTGGCGCCGCCCGCCTGAATGTCCTTGATGCGCTCGGTCAGCACCCCGCGGTCGGCCGTGAACTCGGAGACTTGCTGCACGTCGTCGCGGAACGAGACGATGGAGATGCGATCCTGCGGGCCCGCGGTGTTGAGGAAGGCGAGCGCGGCCTTGCGGATGAAGTCAATGCGCTCCTCGACGCTGCCCGACACGTCGAGGAGCAGCACGAGGTTGAAGGGCGCGGTCGTCGGCGTGACCTCGCGGACGGCGCGCTCGACGCCGCCCTCGGTGACGGTGAAATCCTTGGCGGTGAGCCCCGTGACGGCGCGACCCGTGCGGTCGGTGACGCGCGCCTGCACGCGCGCGAGCGTGGAGCCGGCGGGCGTGCGCACGTCGAAGGGGCTCGCGGTGCGGGAGCCGAGCGTGGGACCGCCGCGGCGGTCGCCGAGCGTCTCGGCGTACTCGCCGACGAGGCGCGGGGCGACCTTGCGGATGGCGTCTGTCAGTTCGGTGTCGCCGCTGCGGATGATGGCGCGGGCGGCGTCCGTGAGCGTGCGCTCGCGCAGGTCGGAGGGGACGCGCGCCTCGTCCTTGACGCCGAAGAGGAGAACGCCGCGCGCCGTCTCAAGGCTCAACTTTATCTGCGTCTCCTTCAGCGCTTTCTCGGCCGCGGCCTTCGCGGCCTTCGCGCGCCCCTCACGCGCCTTCTTCAGCGCCTCCTCTTTCTTCCTGGCCTCTTCTTCCTTCCGCTCGGCCTCCTCGCGCCTGCGCTCCTCCTCCTTCTTGGCCTCTTCCCTCTTCCTGCGCTCCTCCTTCTGAATCTCGTCCTTAGTCTTCGGCTCTGACTTCTTGACCTCTTCCTTCTTGACCGTCTCCGCCGTCGGCGCGGCCGGAGTTGGCGTCTCGACAGCGGCACTCTCGTCGGCGGCGGCCGTCTCGTCCGACTCTTCGTCTAAAGGCTCGGGCTCGTCCTTCTTCTTGCCCTTTTTCTCCTCGGGGAAGCGGCCGGAGATTTCGTAGACGCCGCCGCGCTTCTCCTTCACCTTCGGCAGCTCGACCTCCGAGAAGAAGCGCGGGCGGCTGAGCGTCCAGCGGAAGCTGTAGCGCAGCGCGTCGAGGGGCACGTCGGCGCGGATGGTGCCGGTGTCGGTTCTGGCCTCGGCCTCCGCGACGTTGCCGACGACATCCACGGCGCCCGCCTCCGTCTCGACCCACACGCGCGAGCGCGCGGGCACGCGCACCGTCAGGTCGATGCGTTCGCGTTCGACCTGCGCCGGGCTCGGCACGACCTTCCTTCCGTCGGTCGGGCGCGCGGCCGCCGCGCCCTCGCGCTCGACCTCAATCTGGATGGCCCCGGCCGCGGCCGTCACGCGCACGTCGCGCTCGGTCACCGCTACACCAGCGGCCGAAGTCGCGCGCAGCGAGACGCGTTTCGACTCCTCCTCGGCCAGGACGGTCACGCGCCCCGTGCGGTTCTTCACGCGCAGCTCGACGGGGGCGGACGCGTCGAGGTCGCGCTCGAAGACGGCGGCCTCTCCCTGCGCGCGCGCGCGCGGCAGCGGCGACGCCAGCAGCAGTATGACGAGGGCTATTGTTTGAAGTCGGAAGACGCGGCCGGACGACTCCGCGGAGGGAACTCGGTAAAACATAGACTGAAATCTTGCCCGCCGGGGGCGCGGGGGTCAAGGGGAGAGGGGTGCTGGGTGTTGGGTGTTAGGTGTTAGGTGCTGGTCAGCAATAGATTTTAAGCCAACACCTCACACCCAACATCCAACACCCTTCATCCATTCCTCTTATGTATGTACTCTCCGATGGCGTCGCGCAGTTCCGCGGCCTGCTCTTCGGAGAGGGTGCCGGTGACGGCGCGCCCCTCCTGGAAGCCGATGACGGTGACGCGGCCGTCCATCTGGAAGTTGAAGGTGAAAGTGCTGCCGTTCTCCAGCTCGAAGACGAGCGCGGGCGAGACGCTGGCCGCGCTGTTAGACTCAAGTGGCATCTCTAAGCCTTCTCCGCAATGCTTTCGGGATTCTCGGTCGGGAACGGACGCCGCGCGCGGCGCCCGCGCCATCTTAGCAGAGTCCGCGCCGGGGCGCGCAGCCTGACCGTAAACTTTGCGGACGCCGAACAATACCGCGAGCGGTTGTGTTCGATTCGAGGGCCGCGGCGCGTCACACTGACCCGCTCGCGGCACTGTCTGCTCAACGAACCGCCGGGGCGGCCCGCGCATCTGATATGCTGTACGCGGGAAGCAAACCTCACCACGATTTTCGGGCTTAAATCCTCCAAAGTTCGGCCGCAGTTTCAAGTTGTAAAGATGAAGCAGAAGAAGACCCAGTTCGCCGTGTTCGTCTTCGCGCTGGCCGCGCTCGTCGGCGTAGTGACGCTCGTCGCGCGCGCCGGCCACGGGCAGTCGCAGGCGGAAGGCCAGTCGGCCTCGACGCCCGTCGTGCAGCCCCTCGCCCTCGTCGAGAGGAGGTCGGCCGTCGTCGCCCCGGAGAAGAAAAGCACTTCGCTCTTCGCGGAGGCGGCCGCGCGCAACACGGTTCTGAAGTACGAACTGGGCTGGGCCTTCGGCGGCAAGCAGCAGCGCGGCTGGTACCTCTACACGTCGCTCATCTCGCGCCTGCTTGAGACGGACGGCGAGGCTGCCGGGTCGGACTTCGCCTCGGCGCTCTCGCGCTGGCAGGCCGGGTCGGGTCTCAGCCCGAGCGGCGTGCTCGACGACGAGACGCTCTACCGCATGGTCTCGACGTGGCAGGGCGCGCGCCTGAAGAACAAGGAGTACGCGACGCCCGACCGCCTGCTGCAAGCGCCCGTGGCGGACTTCTACGACCCCACGCGCGCCGACGCGCTCCGGCAGGTCGAGCGCGAGACCTACGCCGCCTACACGCGCATGGTCGCGGCGGCGGCGGCCGACCCGAGCCTGGGTCTGAAGGTGACGGCCGCGGGCAAGTTGGCGGCAGAGGAGAAGTTCCTCAAGATCATCTCCTCCTTCCGCTCGCGCGAGCACCAGGCGCACCTGCGCGCGCAGTCGCCCGGCTCGGGGCGCGCCGGCCTCGCCGTCAACAGCCCCCACTTCACGGGGCGCGCCCTCGACCTCTACGTCGGCGGCGAGCCCGTCGAGACCAGAGACTCCAACCGCGCCCTACAGGTGCAGACGCCCGCCTACCGCTGGCTCGTCGCCAACGCTGAACGCTTCGGCTTCCGCCCTTACTATTATGAGCCGTGGCACTGGGAGTACGTCGGCGGGTCAACTGTTGAAAGCAGGTAGGTTCCGGGCTGGTGTTTTTCAGGTCTCCGCTTTTTCCGCCGCCCCTTGCGAAAATGCTGCCGGCGTCACCGCTGTTTTTAGCGAGCGGCGCCGGCAGATTTTTTTCCGATCCGCCACCGCCGGTAGTGACGATGCTCGACCGGCTACTGCCTACTGCCTACTTATCACTCATCACTCAGTCCGCCCACGCGTAGTAGACCTTCCCCGCCACTTCCACGGCCCCGTACAGGCGACCCGTCGGCGGCGCGCTCTGCACGACCCACCCGAGCGTAACGGGCGCCTCGACGGTGAAGGTGTCCCCCATCCCGCCGCTCGTCTGCGCCTGTGAGAGCGCCGTCGCCTCCGCGACGACCTCGGCCTGACTCTTCGGCCTGAGTCCCTCTATAAGCTCCCACGAAATTGTTTCGTCCGCGGCGGGAAAGCCCGACGGGTCGGACGAGCGCCACGTCGAGACGCGCCGGAGCGTGCGCAAAGCCGCCGCCGGGAACATGGCGAGCCACTCTTCCGCGTCGGGCTCACCCGGCAGCGGAATCTGCGGGAGGCGCGCCGTGAAGTTGATGCCGAGTTCCTGCACGATGGCCCAGCCGTAGTTGGCGGGCCCGCCGCCGAGGACGGGCCCGCCCGCCTGCGTCATCGCGCGGGCTGCCGACTCCTCGCGGGGGCGGTAGAGGACGGGCACGCCGAAGACGCGCAGGGGGAACTTGAGCGCGGGCGCGACGCGCTCACCCTCGGGGTCTGGCGTCTCGGTAAAGTAGACCCATGTATTCTCGCCCGTGCCCAAGGGCCAGTCCCAGAAGCGCAGGTAGTCGAGCAGGTAGAAGCTGCTGAACTTCCGGCCGCCTTTCTTCACGTACCGGCCCGCGTGCGGAGCCAAGCCATTCTCAGTCACTTCGTCCGACCAGCCGGCGGACGAGACCTCGCGCCCCTTCCACTGCCAGTCCTCGTTCTCGCCCTCCGTGTTCAGCGAATGCGGCGTGCCGAAGTAGTCATCATTGACGTAGAAGTCGAGCGGCACCTGCCCGAGCGGCGCATCCCGGTTCAGCGCGAGCACGGTCGGGGCGCTCACGCCGCCGACACTCGTGCGGCCGAAGGGGTCGCCCGCGAGCAGCTCGGCGTCTACGGCCGCGCGCTGCTCTGCGGTGAGACGTAGCGTCGGCCCGCCGAAGTCGGTCGGCCCGATGGCGCTCACGTCGTAGCTGACGGGGTAGAAGAGCGAAAGTTCGCGGTAGGAGTAGGGCGCCTCAGTCACAAGGCGCGTGCCGAGGTCTAAGACTTCGACGGAGGGTGAATCGCGGAAGACGTACCTGGTGGGATCGTCATCTGCGGCGATGAGACTGCGGCGCCGCTCGTCAGGTTTGGCGATGTCGGCCGCCCCGGCGGGCAGCTCCACGCGCACGCGACCTCCCGACGGGACGGTGAACTTCTTATCGCTCACGGGTTGTAGGTGACGCGCACGGGCAGGGCCGCGCGCGTCGAGGTGGCGACGGCGAGACCCGTCACGCGAAATTCAAACTTCACCGTCTGGCCGGCGAAGGGCGCGAGGGCGATGGGGTCGGTAGAGAGGTCTGCGAAGGCGTCGGCCGTGCCGTGGCGGCGCGCCTCGATCTTGGCTGCAGCATCGCCGGAGGCGGCGAGCCATTTCCCTGCGGCGCAGGGGACGCGGCCCGTGAAGGTCATCACACCGCCCGCCGCGACGCGGACGTTGACGTAGAGGAGGGGCGTGCCGTCGTCGTTGGTGACGTTCATTCTTCACCGTCCTCTTCGTCACACACGCAGCAGCCCGTGCAGTGCTGACACTCCGGGCAGCGCACGCGCGAGCATCCGCAGTAGGTGGGCGGCTCGGGCGTGCCGCAGCACCAACAGCCCTGAGAGTCTTTAGCCATTCAGCTCCTTCCCCTGGATGCTCATCTGCGCGTCGAACCCGTCGTCGCCCTCGCTCGAAAAGACGATGAAGTACCCGCGCACGATGGCGTCTAAGAGCGGCTCGGAGGCGCGCCCGTAGAGACGCAGGTCGCTCCCGCGCCTCACCAGCGGATCAACGTAGGCCGCCTGCACTGTCACCTCGCGCTGCGGGTTGTTGAGCTGCGCGAGCTGGCGCCTGGCGAGCTTCAGCGCCAGCTCGGGCGGCAAGGAAGTCCCGTCGAACTCGGGCACGCGCCGGCTCGTCACGTCGCCGCCGCCGTCCTCTGCGCGCACGAGCACACTGCGCACGCGCGACGAGACGCGCTCGACGGAGTTGTCGGCGGGGAGCACCTGCACGCCTGACGAGTCGGGCGCGTTCGTGAGGTGGTTGATGACGCGGCGCTCCCTCGTCACCTGCTGCCCCCTGACCTTCAGCTCTATCAGCTCCGTCTTGAGCCGCCCGAACTCCGTGCGCTGGCCTGCATCCGGGTCAACGTAGCCCGAGCGGTGCGCGTCCGCGAGCGGCAGGCGGTAAGGCTCGCCCAGATACTCTCTATCGGCATCGACGAGGATGAGGCCGGCGGTGCGCGTCTCGACGCGGTCTTGAAGGTCGCGCCGCGTGTCGCGCGGGTCGGGCGTGTAGACGATGAGCTGCTCCTCTTCCGCGACCGTCTGTAAGAGCAGTTCCCCGTCCGCCTCAACGTCGGGCAGGCGCTCTTCCACCGTGCGCCTGTAGCCAGTGCTTCGCCCCAGCGCGTCGAAGGAGTCGGTGCGCGTCTCGCGGCTGATGACGCGCGCCTCGTGATCCTCGACCGTTTTATCCTCGAAGAGTGTCTCCTCGCGCACGACCACCGTCGGCGCGGCGAAGTTGCGCCACTCCCTGATGCGCCGCTCCGTGCGCGTCACCGTGTAGCCGGGCAGGCCGAACGTGCCCGACTCGACGGGCGCGGGCGTCTCCGGCCTCTCGGTCGAGTACTCGCCGGCCGACTCGTCCTTCAGGTGGACGAGGATGGCCGAGACGGGCTCGCGGCGCGGGAGCGTCACGTCGAGCGCGAGCGACTGAGAGGCGGGGAAGGCACGGGGGGAGAGCCCGGCGGGAAGCTCCGCGCCCGTGTCGATGAGCCACAGGTCGCTTCCGACCACGGACGGAACCACATCGTAGAGTGAGAGGAAGCCCCTCACCGCGGCGTCGTAGCCGCCCGCGCGCGTAAACGCCACCTGTTCGATGGGGAAGTCCTCGACGTTTGTGACGACGGAGTCGAAGCCGCACCCTTCGACGAAGGCGGCTTCGAGCACCTTCAGCAGCGAGAGTTCAGCGACGGCGCGCACCTCGGGCTCTATCCGCGCGCCGGCCTCGTCGTAGATGGACAGCTCACTGAGAGCTTGCGGGGCGGGCTCGTCCAGTTCGTCGGGGTCGTAGAGGACGATGTTGCGCTCGGGCGCGCGGTTCCACCGGTCGCCGAGCACGTCCACGAAGGAGAGCGAGACGGCGTCGGCGGGGAGGCCGTCCTCGTTCGCGTAGCGCGCGCCCCGCCCCGAAAGACGCGCCCCCGTCAAGCGCGGCACGTATTCGTACCCCGCGCCCGTCCAGACGCCGATTTCGAAGTCAACGGCGTCGGCGAAGCTCACCGAGTTCACGTCGGGGCGCGCGAGCACAACCGAAAGCTCTACGCCGAGCCGGTCTACCTGCGCGCTCTCCTCGGCGCGCAAGCACGCCAGGGGGACGCCGCCGACGAGCAGGCGCGGGCGCAGGCGACGGATGTTGGCGGGGCTCTCCAGCGCCGCGGAGAGATCGGCCGAGAGCACGTCTACGAAGACGGTGAAGCCGAACTCCTCCGGCTGCGTGTAGGTGCCGCGCAGAGTGAGCCCCGTGGAGCCTTCGAAGGCGAGGCGAGAGGTTCGGCGGACGCCCCCCGCCAAGGTGAGCTGTGTGGAGCCCTCGAAGGCTATTGAGCCGTACCCTTGCGGCCCCGTGATCGAGAGCGCGGTCGCGCCTGCGAAGGTAATCGCGCTCGACTGGATTGACCTCAGTGAGAGCTGCGTCGCCCCGGCGAAGACGAGGCGGCCGCCCTGCGTGGCCGTCGAGTCGAGCGCGAGCGAGGTCTCACCCGCGAACGTCAGGAGCGCCGAGACGGGATCGTCGAAACTCTGAATGGGGATGACGAAGGGCACGCTTCACCTCCTACCAGGAATAGACTCTTACTTCGCCGCGCCCGCCAGCGCCGCCAGCGCCTCCCGTCGTCGTGCCGCCGCCACCGCCCGCACCACCGCCACCGGCGGCGCCACCATCACCGCCGGCCCCGCCTGTGCCGCCAGAGTTGCCGCCACCGCCGCCGCCGCCGAAGCCGCCGCTCCCGGCAAGGCCGGAAGGCCCCGCCACCCCGGCCCCGCCACCGATAGCCCCGGCAGTCCCGCCGAAGTTGAAACCGCCGCCGCCACCGACGCCTCCGGCAGTTTGAACGTTGCTGGTATTCACTCCGCCGCCGCTGGCTCCGCCGCCGCCGCCGGCAACCGAGAGACCGCCATTCTGACCTGCACCGCCAGCGGCCGCACCGCCGCCGCTGGCTCCGCCGTACTCGGCGTTGTTGCCGGGGTTGGCACCAGAGACAGAACCAGCACCCGCGCCGCCGCCTACGTGGGTCTGGCTCCCCACAGTAGGCTGTCCCACCGTCGTCAGGTTGGCCGAGGTAGCTACACCGCCACCGGCCCCACCCGATATAGAGCCTGTGGTTCCTCCTGCGCCGCCGCCACCGCCCCCACCGAAGGCGAGGTTATTACCTCCGAAGCCGCTGCCGGTGCCACCGAATGACGATGGCCCGCCATTACCACCCGGTGAGCCGTTGGCGCTACTACCACCGGCCCCGCTCGTGCCGCCCGCCCCGACAACGACAACCTCCGTGGCCCCCAGTGAACTGGCCCGAAAGGTGCGCTCACTTCTGGCTCCGCCACCGCCACCCCCACCGCCATCTCGTGCGCTCGCCGCCGCCCCGCCGCGGCCGCCGCCGCCACCCCCACCGGCCCCGATGACGACGATGTGCACGAGCGTCACGCCCGCGGGCTTCGTCCAGGTGCCGTCGGCGGTGAAGACCTGTACGTCGGGCGCGCTGCCCCCGCCCCCGCCGCCCGCGGGCACCGACCAGGCGCCGCCCGCGTCGAGATACTTACCGGCCGCAGCGTCGCCTGCGCCCGGCGCCGGGACGAGCCCCTTCACCCCGCCCGAGCCGGCGTCGCCGGCTACGGCCGGCAGCAGCGCGGCGGCTTGCGCGGTCGTCAGGTCTTCGGGGTCGCCGATGCCCGCGGTCGTGCGTCCCTTGAGGGTCGCGGTGGGCACGTTGGCGAGCTTGGTGTTGGTGACGGCATCCGCCTTGATGACGGCGGAGGCCGTGTCGCCCGGGTCGTCCGCGCTGAAGTCGAGGTCTGACGAGTCCGTGAAGGCGGCGGCCATCGCGTCACGCACGAACTCGGCGGGCGGCTTGCCTTCGATGTAGGCGGCGTTCGCGCTCGGCGCGTGGTTGCGGCAGAAGACCGTCAGACGGTTGTTGAACTCCAACGACTCTGCGAAGGCATTCCGGACGTTGGCGCGCGTCTCGCCGCCGACGAGCGCGCCAACCCAGCCGCCTGAGCCTTCCGGGTCGTCGGCCGCGCCGCGCCCAAGGTAAGCCGCGTAGAGTCGCGCGACATACTCGGTGTTCGTGAGCGAAAGCGAAGTGAACTCGGAAGACGTGAACACGGCGGCCGCGAGGGACTGCGCGGCCGCGCCAAAGTCGAAGGCGAAACATGAAGAGGTCAGGTCGGAGAGCGCGGGCGCAAGCTCCCCTTCTTCGTTGGGCTCGCGCAGGAGCGCGCCGAGATAGAGCGAGCGGATAAAGAATTCAATCGGCGCGGGCTTGTCGTCGCGCATGTCGTCTGAGATGGCGACGACGACGACGTTTGAGAGCCCGCCGACGGGGAGGGCGTCGGCGTCGAAGCTCAGGCGCGCGTTCGCCGCGTGCGGGATGCTTAACCCTTCTACGCTGACGCCGCCCTCGTCCGCGGGAATCGTGGGGCGCTCTCCCTCCGCGAAGATGCTCTCGCCGTCCAGGTTCACATCAAAAACGGCCGAGCCCGCCGAGTTCGGGCTTGTGAAGATTTCGATTTTCCGGATGCGGCCGGCGAAGGGGAGCGGCGTCGAGCGGAAGCCCACCCGCGCGCCGCCCGTCAGAGAGTCAATCGCGAGCACGGCGTATTGCTGCGCCATCGGCTAAAAGCCTCCTGTCTCTAAGTCTCCGTCAGGACGAACTGACCCACGCCGATAGTGAACTGCCCACCGTTCTGAATGTTCTGCGGGTCGGCGAAGGCGGCGAAGTCGAGCATATTCCCGCCCGAGAGCGCGTCGAAGGTGGCGCCGTGCGTGACGACGCCCCACGCGCCGCCCGCCGCCGGGAAGGCGATGGGGGCGGCGTTCGACACCACCCCTGCGACGGGGTCGGGGAAGTTGGTCGCATCGTTGGTGACGGCCACGCGGGCGTAGTTGACGCCCGAGACCTCTGTGCCGCCCCCCGAGACTGAAGGCGCGGAGGTGAACAGGGCGACGTAGACCGTGGCGGCCTTTGTGTAAGTCCCGTCTCCGTAGCGCGCGTTGATGACGCGGTTTCGTTCGTAGTTGCTCTTCGGCATGGGTCACTCCCGTCAAAAAACGTCAAAGTCTCAATCGGCCGGGCCGGTCGAAATAAAGCGAAAGAGGATGTCCCGGGCGAAGTCGTTGGAGAGCTGCGCGCGGGTGAAGTATTTACCGTCCCCGAGCGCACGGAAGTCGGGGACGGCCAGGACGGAGATGTCGTCGAGCTTGGGGGAGCCGAGTGAGTCGGAGGCGACGACGGGGAAGTCTTCGCCGGCCTCTAGCGCGGCCTCCATCGCGGCGACGATTTCGTTGAGCAGTCCGATGGGGAGCCACTCGGGGTGCAGGCCGAAGTGCACGCCTTGCGGCCCGCGCTCGGCGAGCAGGGTGTGCGTCGTAAAATCCAACGCGACGACCGTGCGGCCGACGAGAGTCGTCTTCAGCGCCTCGCCGTCCACAACGTCAACTTTGGCCTGGCGCCCGAACTCGTCTTCGAGCGCCACCCCGGCGATTGATGCGATGGCATATCTTCCGCTCATGAGTTCACCACGCGTCGCCCGTCACGTTGGCCCTGCCGGTCTTGTCGGTGACTTCGATCTGCACCTTCGCTGTTTCCGCGTCGAGCTTGAGCCCTTTCTCCGAGAGCGCGCGGTCGAGCTTCTGCATCACGCCGTCGATGCGCGCCGCCCTCGCCTCGCCATCGCGCTCCTTCTGCGCTTCGAAGGCCGCGCCCGCGCGCAGGGCGTCTACGCGCGCCCGGCGCAGGTCGCCCGTCAGCTCCTTGTCGGAGAGCGCGCCGGTGACGCCGAGGAACTCCTGCACCTTCTGACGGTCGGTGAGCCCGCTTGCCCGAATCGCCGCGAGCAGCTCGCGCGCGTCCTCCTGGATGAACGCGCCCGCCTGCTCGCGCTCGACGGCGTCGCGGATGTCGCGCTCGGCCCGTAGCGCATCGCCTGCGAAGGCCGAGCTGAAGCGCGCGCGTGCCGGCCCGTACTGAAGCGCCTCAGCCTTCGTCTTCTCGTCGAGGCCCGCGTAGAGCGACTTGAACTGCGCGTCGAGGGCGTCGCGCGCCGCCTCTGCGCCGCGTCCCTCAAGGCCCGTCAGACTGCCTTCGAGCTTCAGCAGCTCGTCGAACTGACGGCGGGCGAGCGCCGACGCGCCGACGCCCGTGCGCCCGGCCCGCAGCGCCTCGGCCAGCGCCTCGCCCGCCGTCCCCTGCACCGCCCCGCCGATCCGCGCGCCGACCGTGGCGAGAGCGCGCTCCTCAGGGCCGGTCAGCCCCGTCACAGCCCCTTCGAGCCGGCGCGCCTCCTGCCCGTATTTCAGCGCTTGTAAAGAAGAGTGTAGGCGGGCGGTGGCTATCTCCGCCTGGATGCTCTCCTCGCGCACGCGCGCCATAGCGTCGGCGAAGTCCTCGCCGAAGACGAGGAACTTCTTTCGGGTCTCCTCGGCCTCGTCGCGCGCGCGGACGAACAAACTGACGAAGGGATTGTCTTTGTCGGCCGCGGCGGCGGCTTCATTCAGGAAGGAGCGGAGGGCGTCGCGGGCGGTGGAGACGGTCTGCTCGACCTCCTTCCGGGTCTTCTCAAGCGCGTCGTCGATTTTCTTCGTCTGCTTTTCGACTTCGGCGCCGTCGAGCAACTTCGACGCCTCTTCTCTGACGGCGCGCAAGCGTTCGAGGCGGGCCGTGAGGTTCTCTTCACCGAGCGCGGAGTCGAGTTGGCCCGTGAACTGCTGCTGCCGGGCGGCGCGGCGTGCCGCCTCGGCAGCTTTCGCGGCGTTCTCGTCGGCACGCTCCTCGGCCTCCTGTTCCTGCCGCCTGATGTTTTCGAGTTCGGCGCGGTAGCGCTCCTCAAGCTCCTGGCGGCGGCGGTCGCCCGCGCCGTAGCTCGCGGCGGTGAACCGGCGCAACGAATCTGCCGAGGTCTCGCCGGAGGCGAGGTCGTAGAAGAGTGCCCCGGCGCCGAGTGCCTGCCCCGACACGTCTTTGAAGGCGTCGAGCGCCTGGTTGAAAAGGCCGCCCGACTGCTCGGCGGCGAGTTGCGCGGGCGACTTCAGGCCAAGGGCCAGTTCCCGGCGCGCGGCGGCGTGTGAGGTGACGAGGCCGCCGAGCGCGTCGTTGACGGTGAAGAGCAGGTCGCGGAACTCGATGGAGGCCGTGACGGCCTCGCCCACCTGCGTCTTGAAGTTCGTCCAGGACGCTCCGGCCGTGTCGAGCTGCCCCGCCGTGCCGCGCAGCCGCGCCTCGGCCTGACCCTCAGCCTCCGCGCCCTTCAACAATACGGCGTTCAGGGCCGCCTGCGCCTTCTCAGTCTCCGACAGTGACTCGGCTGTCTTGCCCAACTGCGCCGCGTACTGAGCGTAGAGCTTCGAAGGGTCGGGCAGGCCGAGGCGATTGAGCCCCTCGTCCTGCCCCGAAAGGATCGTGCCGACGAGCGCCTGTAGCTCGCTGCCGCGAAGGCCCCGGGCGGCAGCGAGGTCGGCGAAGCGCCGCTGCACGAGGTCAACGTCGCCGGCCCGGCCTGCGCGCTCGGCCAGCCGGACGAGGTCGCTGAAGGTGCCCGCCGCCTCCGTATTCGAAGCGCCCACGCGCCGCGCGAAATCCTCGGCCAGCTCGGCGGCGTCGGTGAACGCGAGCCCGGCCTGCGTCGCCGAGAATTCGAGGACACGGGTCGCATCGGACGCGACCGCCGCCGCCCTCACCGTCTCGGCGCCGAACTGAATCGCCCCGGTGATGCCGCGCTGAAAGAAGTCGGCGAGCAGGTTGCCGGTGAAGACCTCGCGCAGGCCCCGGCCCGCCTTGCCGGCCTCGTCGGTGCGCCGCTTGAGCTGCTCGGCCTCGTCGCCCGTGCCGCGCAGGGCCGCCGTCACGCGCCCCTCGCCGTCCACCTCAAGCTCGACTACTACCCTGTTAGGCCCCGCCACCGCTGCCCCCTTTCGGCCTCTGCGCCCGCTCCCACGCCGCGATGCGCTCCGGCCGGCGCTCTTCCTTGCGCCAGATGTCTATCAGCCGCGCTTCGAGCGCCGAGCATCCACGCGGGTAGCGTCCGCGCCGCGCAGACCGAGCGAGCCTCTGGACGTGCATCACGTCGGCGAACAGCTCGTCGAAGTCGGGCAACTCGCCCTCGTCGAAGCGCCGCCGAAGCTCGCCCTTCGCTCCCCGCTCGAAGAAGTCGAGTTGCCGCCGTACGTCGCACTCCGCGCAGAAGTCCGCGAGGTCGTGCGGGCGCTCGTCGTCGGCCGTGCGCGCGCACGGGCCGGGGCAGTCGTCAAACGACGGGTGGAGTTTCGCCAGAAACCCCTGAAGGCCGACCACTTCCCGCGCGAGAATTTTGAATCCTTTTGAGAAGTGCCGTCGGGCGTGCTCCTTGCTTATAGGCGGCCCACGCGCCCGAGACGATCTGCTCAAGCTCCGGCCGTTCGGAGTCGTCGAAGTACACGCGGAATCGCTCCGCGAGCGGCGAGCGACGAACCTCGTCGAGGTTCGCCTGCGTATCCCTTACGACCTCTTCGAGCGTGCGCCGGTCACGCTCTTTCACGGGGCCTAAGAGCTGCGTCTGCGCCCGTGAGAGGGCCGCGACCTCTGCCGCGCCGGGGAAGTCGTCGAAGCCCTCGGGCTCGTGCGTGACCATCTCGGCGACGAGGTTGATGAGCCCGCGCCGCACGGCGTCTTTGTCCTCTTCCGGCTTCAGGGCAAGGAATGAGGCTTCGGCGTCGAGCGCGCTCTGCGGGAGGACTTTTGGGAAGTGAAAGACGAAGGCTGCGCCCGGGTGCCAGTTGTGCCGCACCTCGACGGCGACCGCCGGCTCGTAATCCTGTTTGCTGAACCCCATCGTTGTCGGTGCTCCTTTCGCGTGATCGTCTCGCCGCTTCCGGCGATGAGAATCCGAGATGATCATTCACCGCCGCGGGCGGCGATGTTGGCCACCCTCGCCCTATTCGGCGAGAGGTGCCGTAGACGCTCGCCGAAAGTGACGGTGATCGAGGCACGTCACTTTCGGCGATGCTCCAGCGTCAGACTTCGAGGCGCGTCTTCACGTCGCGCAGCTCGCGGATCAGCGTCGTCATGCGCGTGTTGACGTGCGACCGGGACGGCTCGACAGGGGCCGTAGAGCCCGCCGGTGACGCGGCCGTCGGCGCGCTCGTCGTCACCGGCTCAAGCCTGGCGAGCAGGTCTCTGACCTCGCTTTCGAGGACTGTGAGCGATTCGAGAATCGGCGATTCCTTTTCCACTTCTCTTCCCCTCCTTCGAAAAAAATAACTAATTCGATAACCGAACGGGCTTAAGCCGGGACGACGAGGAACCGCCCGTTCTGGCTGCCGACGTACGTGACGCCGTCGGGAATGGCCCCGCCGACGCTGAACGGGTCGGCGATGAGGTTGACTACGCTCCGGCTCGCCTCGCCCGCGTATCCGATGGGCGTATCGCCCAGAGTGAGCTGCGCGCCCGGTGAGGCGATGGTCGTCCCCTCGTTC
Source organism: Pyrinomonadaceae bacterium (assembly GCA_040510435.1). Taxonomy (GTDB): domain Bacteria; phylum Acidobacteriota; class Blastocatellia; order Pyrinomonadales; family Pyrinomonadaceae; genus QHXN01. The sequence goes on from JBEVJD010000194.1 coordinate 17,368, forward strand.
GCCGACCCCAGCCGTAGACTGAGCGCGAGCACGTTCTCGGCTTTGGCCTGCGCGTAGAGCGGGTGCGCCTTCGTCCCGTAGACGCCGAACTGAAACTGCGAAACCTCCAGGCCGCGCTCAAGCCGCGCCGGGTCAACTGAGTCCCACACGAACGGGTCATCGTTCGAGTAGACGTTGTTGCTGTACGTGTGCGCGAGCGAGCGCAGGTTGTCCGTGTAGTCGGTGCCGCCGAGGGTGAGCAGGCAGTCCTGCGGGTAGAGCGCGACGGGCGTCGAGCCGCACGCCGGCACCTCGTAGTCTTCGAGGATTTCGACCTCGGTCGCGCCGATGAAGCCCGCGGTCAGGGAGAGCTTCTGCCTGACCTCGCCGCGCAGCTCCAGAGAGTTCAAGACCATGTCGCGGTACAGCTCCGCCGGCTCGTCCGAATCCTCTGCCCCGACGACGAAAGACGTGGCGGGCAACTGGTCGGACGCTAACCGCGTGATGGGCGAGGTGTAGGGGGCCGACCCTCCCGTCACCGCCCCGGCCGCGCCGTAGGCCATCGCGTAGAGACCGGCGGCGAAGCGTGCGGAAACGTCCGGGAAGGTGAGCGACCACAGCGCGAGCCGCGACGTGAGCCGACGGCCGACGAGGAAGCGGCCCGTGCAGTCGCGCGTCTCGTCGCGCGTGACGCGGCGGGTCGGCAGGGGCCGTGCAGTGCGCGCGAGCGGCAGGCGCGCGGTCAGGACTACGGGGTCGAGCGCCTCGCCTATCGCGGCTTGCGCCGCGAAGACGGGCGAGTAGGCGGCGAAGACGTTTGACTGCTTGAAAGTGTTCGGAGTCGTCATAAAGATTTCCTTTCGTCAGTCAGGGCGTTACCTCAACCGAGAGAGAGAAGACCCCGACGTGAGCGCTCCGGAGATTGAGCGTCTCGTCGGGGCCGAAATGTGAGCCGCGCGGCTCAAGGTTGCCGCAAGCGATGCGCTCGTAGTCGCCGAGATGGTTCGCCTTCAGCGCGCGGTCGCGCATCGTGAGGACAAGGCGCGCGAAGTCGTCGGTTGACGAAAGCCCGTCAGGTGCCGGGCGCTTCGGCGAGTGGGAGACGATGAGCGTGAGGGAGTAGTTGAGGTCGTAGACGGGGTTATCGGCACAGCCCGCGTCGCCGTCGCGGAAGTCCGTAAAGACGATTTCGAGCAGGCGGAAAACCGTCTTTTTATCCGAGTCGTGCACGTAGCCGAACAGCTTCACGTAGGCCGACTCACCCTCCACGTAGACGGCCGAGTCGAGGACGTGCGGCAGCCCTTCGATCCCCGTGAAGAGCGTGACGAGCGCCGCGCGCACGATGCGCTCCACCTCGACTGAGTCTGGCGGAAGCTCGGGCATAATTTACCAGCGCCCCCAGCCGCGCCCGCCCGTCGAATTCGTGTCGGCGTCGAAGAGCGACCCGCGCTCGATAGTGCCCTCGTCCTCTTCGGCGACCACGTCGTCTAAGACGTAAGGCGCGATAAGCTCGTCTACCAACTTCGGGATGCCCCGCTCCGGCTGCGGGCGCTGGCCCACGTCGCCCACCGCGCCGAAGGTCTCGCCCGCCTGCTGCCTCCACCACGCGCGCACGAGCTGATTCGTCGCCTCGACGACGGCCCCGGGCGTAGCCTCAAACCCGAAGCGCGCCGTCACGGTGTAGGGGACGCCCCTCTCCCACGCGACGCGAGGCGTCAGAATCTTCTGCGTGGTCGCGGTGTGGAGCCCCGTGATTTTCGCGCGGCGGAATTCGACGTAGCCTTCGGGGAGTGAAGAGGCGGGGCCCGTGACGGAATCGATTGAGCCGGCGACGTACTCTGAGATTCGCAGGACGGCAGAGCCCTCGCCGTAGAAGACGCGCCCGGCGGCTTCGGCGGGCGCGGGCGCGAAGGCGTTCTCTTCCCGGCGCGTGCGGCCGTCAAGCGTACGGCTCGCGCGCGTAATCATCCCGGCGAGCGTCGCCTTGTCCTCGTCGCTCGTGACGTTGGGGAGGTAGCCTCGGATCAAGTCGTCAAGGTCGGTGTAGTCCATCTCCAATTCCCTCGCCTGTCGTGCTAACCTGCGCGGGGGCGGCGACGCCTTCGGGCGTGTGGGCCGCTGACTCAGGTCAGGTCTTAGTACCCGCCTCGGCCCGCTACCGCGCGAGCGGACTCCGCCCTCAAATGAGCCTGCCTACCGCCTCATCAACCGTCCTCTGAAGCGGCGCCTGCGCGCGCTCCGCTGCCGGCCCAAAGGCCGGGCGCGCCCTGATCCTGACCGTGCCCCCTTCGAGCAGCGCGGCCTTCTCAAGCGGCGAGCCGACGCTCCACTTCAAGCCCCGCCCGCTCGTCAGAATTGAGTTGATGAGTTCGCCGAGGTCTACGGCCGGGGCCTCGCCCGCTTTGCTCGCGCGGTGAAGCTTGGAGCCGACTATGGCGAGCCGATTACCCTTCGCCGACGTGCGCTCGCGCAGGCCGAGACCCCTCGTAGTTTTGGAGGCGCGGCGCGTGATGGCGCCGCGCGCGTAAGTGCGCCCGTGCTTCGGCTCCCGCATCCGCTCCTTGATGTCGCGCTCTACGTCAAACGCCGTCTCGCGGACTGCGTTTTCGAGCGCGCTTCGAAGCAGTTCGGGCTGCCGAAGTAGTTGGCTGCTGAAGTCGAGTGTGACCTTCGCTCGCATCGCCGGTGCTCGATGGGGAAGAAGTTTCGGCGGGGGCCGCAGTCGAAGGGTGGCCCGGCCCGGCGGCGGGAGTGTGAATCCCGCCGCCGTCTGCCCGGAGCACCGGCTTCGCGGCAGATTCGCCGGGGGCCTGTGCGCGAGCGCGCGCGGGATCAATGCCCGGCGGCTCGCAGGGTTCATAGTTGGGGTCTTGCGAGACGCGCCGCTCCGTCACGGCGTCAACGTCCCACGCGACCCCCGTCAGGTTGTTTCGGTACCACGCCACGCGCCGCGCACCTTCACGCTGACTTCGACAGCCGGTAGCACCGCACGCTGGCCGCGGGCGCGCCCGTCGCGGCCAGGAACGCGACGTTCAGCGCGCCGCCGTCTTGCGCGAAGCGTGCCGACTCGAACGGGCCGATGACGCGGACGGTCCCGGCGGGGACGGCGACGGCCAGGTCGCCGATGCTGCCGCGGATGGCGCCCGCCGACTCCGCGCCCGCCTTGATGGTAACGGTCAGGGCCGCGTCGTCGGTGTTGTTGACTTCGAGGATGACGCGGTCGTGCGCGCCTTCGAGCGCGGCGGGCACGGTGCCGTTGGTGTCGATTGCGTTGGCCGTGGGCTGCGCGACCGCCGCGTTGGCGGCGAGGTCAGTGACTGTCAGGTTGGCAGGATTTGCCATCTCTCTTCCTCCGGTCAGAAGTTATGGTCGAGCACCGCCGCGTGTGGCGGTGCGGCCAGAAGGCGAGAACGCCTTAAGACCTGTTCGCCGTCAGCACCGCGAGGCCGTTCGGGCGGACGCACTTTCCGCCGAAGACGTGCAGGCCCTTCACCGCGTCGCTGAAGCGCTTCTCCATGCGGAACGCCTCGACCGTCACGATCTGGTCGGCGTAGGAGATGGCGCCGGGGTAGCCGGCCATGATTTTGAACTTCGTGTTGTTGGTGTGGCGGACGTTGTTCGACTTGAGGATCGACCCGAAGCCCGCGACCTCGCCGATGATGCCGTGCTTGATCATGTCGTCGGCCATCGGCGTCGAGCGTTCGATGAAGCGCTTGTCCTTGCGGAGCAGGCCGTGAACCCAAGGCGGCACGGCGCACCAGCGGCCGCCCGACGGGACGTTCGCCTCGTCGAGCTTCACGCCCAGATCGACGACGTAGTCGTAGGCGTTGTCGGCCGTCAGGACGATGGGCGAGGTGTCGTCGCCGATGAGGTTCGCGGCCGCGGCCTGTGTGTACAGCCCCGCGACGAAGGAGTCGGCAGCATCGCGCACCTCGTAAGACGCCTCACCCATCGCGCGCTCAATCAGGTCGCCCTTCGCCTGCACCTTGTCCACGTCGTCTACCGCGAAGTTGAACCCGTTCGCTTCGCTGATGACGAGGGTCGTCGCGGCCGTGTCCAACTGCTCGGGGTCGGGGATGTCCTGGTTGCGCGAAACGGGGAAGACGCTGACCTTGCCGATGAAGTTGATCTTGACCTGGTCGCCCTGCTTGGTGATTTCGCCCTCGTAGTCGGTGTTGACGACGCCGGGCTGCGCGAAGACGAGATTCTTGTGGAGGCCGGTCAGCAGCGCGGCCGACCAGACGGTAGGGATGAACGATTGAACGCTCATTTGGTGCTCCTTTGACGACTGACGGTTAAAAGAAAAAGAGGCTCTCGGCAGGGGGTGACTGCTTCGGCCTCTTATGGCTGGGATTAAATTGTAACCGAAGGTAACAGTTCTACCAAGCAGCCTGTTACCTTCGGTGTCAGTTCAACTATTTCGACACGGCAAGCGCGGCCTTGACCTGCGCCCACGGCAGGGCCGCGACCTGCGCCTGCGTCATACCTCTCAGCGCCTCGACGGTGAGCGTCTCGCCGCGCGCCGGGTTCGTCGGCGAGGTCGGCGTGACGACGGGTGCGGGAGCATCCTGCCGGGCGAAGTAGGGCTTCTTTTCGAGCACGCCCTTCAGCGTCGCTTCGATGTCCTCGGCGCCTTCGGGGACGAGCGTGAGCGCGTCCTCGGCGTCGTTGAAGTTCAGCGCCCGCGCGACGGACTTGATCTCGGCCTCGCGCGCGCGCTTCTCCGCGGCGGCGGCGCGGGACTCGGCTTCCGTCCGTGCCGCGTCGGCCTCTGCACGGGCCGTCTCCGCCGCGGTGCGCGCCTCCTCGGCGGCCGTGCGCGCGGTGCGCTCGCTCTCGACTTCGGTCGCGGGCACGTAGCCCTCGGGCACGACGGGCGACTCCCCTGTCTGGGGGGTCTCTGTCTGGGGGGTCTCGGTCGTCTCGGTCGTGCCGGCGTCACCGCCGCCTTCGCCGGTGGTCGACGCGCCCGAGGGCGTCTCTGTCGTCGTCAGGACTTGCGTCGGGGCCGTGGTCTGCGTCTCTTCGTTTTCCATCTCTATTCACCTCTCGAAAGAATTGCTGACAGTGACTGCTCGAACCGACTCACGCCCCACCGTTCGGAGTGGCGCACGCCGACTAAATCTTTCAACTCGACTTTGCCTTCGGTGAAGGCTTTGAACTTCGCGGGGCCCAGCACGCTCTTTTGCAGCCCCGTCTCCTGGCGCGTGAACCAGCGGGGGCCGCTCTCGGGGTCGGGCGCTTGCAGGGTCAGAGGAACCTGGACGCATCGACAGTTCGGGTGAGACTCCAAACGCGCCTCGACGGGAAAGACCCGCCCGTGCATGGCGAGGCACATCCCGCAGGTGCGCGGCCCAAGGGCCGCTTGCCAGTACCAGCCGCGGAGCACGCTCGCGTTGGTGATGTAGGTCTCGCGCGTCGCCTCGCGATACGCCCTCACCGTCTCCGTCCTCGCTATGGTCAGCGCGCGCGAAAGCTCCCCGCCGAGCACGCCGCGAATCCTCGACGCGACGACGCGCGCGCCCGACCCTTGAGCCACGCCCGCGACCAGCTCGTCCGCGACTCGACGCGCCACAGAGACCGATTGCTCCGCGAAGAGCTGACGCAGAGGCGAACCGTCCGCGGCGAAACCGGCGATAGCGGCCGACGCCTGCGCGCTGAATACGCCGAGGCGAATCCCGACGGGAGCATCGCCGGCTTCGCCGATGAGCTCCCGCGCTGCCTCCGCCCCCAGCGCGCGCGCCGCCGCCTGCGCGCGCGCCACACTCAGAGAGGCGACTTCGGAGAAGCGCCCTATCTCGGCGATGATTTCGCGCCGCAAGTTCGTCAGGCGGTCGCGCTCGTGGAGCCAGCCCGCGCCGACCTCCTGGCCTTGCCGGCGAGTCTCGTCGATTCGGACGGTGAGATCTCGCACGCGGGCCTCTACGCGCGCCGCCGCGAGGCGGTAGGCGCGCAGGAGGTCGCCCGCCGCCCTGCGCTCGCGCGAGAGCAGGCGGGCTTTCCATCCTTCGGCCATTTCGTAAAGGTCAGACATCGCTATTCACGTCACATCTGGCGAGCGGCGCCGGTTTACGCGGCAAGCGCCTCCTCGTCTTGAAGCGTCACGGGCAGCAGCCCCGTGTGCTCTATCGGGTCGAGGCCGACCGCGAGCAGCGCCGCCTCCGGCTTGAAGCCGGAACGGATGAGCGCGCCCGCCGCGGTGACGAGCTTCTGAATCTCGTCCGCCGACTTCTCGACGACGCCGCCACCCGCCGTGGCCCCGCCCATGCCGGCGCCGCGGTCGAAGGCGTCGAGCAGCTTCGTCCCTGCGTCCTGCGAATCGAACTGCCGCTGCTCGCGCTCGTCCTCGGGGTTGTAGCCCAGCTCCTTCTGGAGCGTGCTCTCGCTTACCCCGAGCCGCTTCTTACCCTCGGCCACATTCACCTTCTCAAGCTCGTCACCGGGCAGCGGGTCGGCCCAGTTGAGCTTGACGGCGAGGTCGGCGGGCACCTTCCCCAGCCGCTCGCCGATGGCGAGGAGTGCCTTCACGCACTCCAGGATCATGCGCCCGTAGCGGAGTCGCTTCTTCGCCGTCTTATCGAGCAGCGGGCCGTAAAGTATCCGGAGCGCCACGCCGGAGAGCTGACCCGTCGCCTCCACTTTGCCCGTCGCGACCTCGGGGACGCCGGTCATCTCGGCGAGACCCTCGCGCAAGACCTTGCGCAGGGAGAGCGCCGTCGAGATGTCGTTCGACATCTCCAGGAGACCTATCTCCGCGTCAATCGTGTTGCCCGTCGGCTTGAGGAAGAGCATGCCGTCCGTACCCCACTCCAAATCCTGCTTCTTCAGGTTCTTCGCGTAGGGCTTCGGGCTGCTGTGAATGCGGACAATCTTCCCGCACATCGAATCGAGCCGGCTGATATACGCGACGACGCGCAAGGTCGCCTCCGTCAGGTCGGGCTTGCCGTAGACGCTCTTCGGCTGCGGGAGGTTCTTCGCGTGGAAGATAGGGGCGGAGGGGAAATTCCACGTCACGCCCTGGCCGACTTGCACCCACGCCTTCTCGCCGTCGCCTTCGTACTGGTCGATCTGCCACGTCCGGCCGTCCTCGGCCCGGCGGGTCTCTTCTTTGAAGTAGGTCTGCTTGCCCGACGAGGAAGTGACGGGGTAGGTGCAGCGATACATCACGACGCGCGAACAGTCGTGCGGGTCGGTGAACATCTCGTAGGCGTTGGGGTCGCCGACCGTGACGCGCGGCGCACCGTCCGGCTCGATAGAAATCTTTAAGTAGGCGTCGCCGGAGATAGCCCCGTCCGTCGCCTGCTCCTGCAACTCTTCATCCCTTTGCGCCTGCGGCCACACACGCTCTAAATACTCTTCGCCCCGCTTGTCCTCGTCCGTCCCGACGCTGACGATGAGCGGCTGACCGAAGAGAAACGAGACGCCCTTCTCGACGACGACCTCGGCGTAGTTGATATAAATATTGTCGTCGGGCTCGCCCGGCTTGACCTTAAGTTGCGGCTCGACGAGGCCGTGATAGAACTCCAGCGCGCGGCCGATGACGGCCTGACGCATGAAGCGCTGCACCTGCTCGCCGACGACGCCCCGCCCGCCGCCGATGTAGTTGAGAATCCTCTGGTAGAGTTGGTTTAAATAGTTCATCTTTCTTCACCTCGTTACCACAGAGACCGGCCGTGCTCGACTTGGCCCGAGACATACCGCTCGATGGCCTCGCGCATCAGGGCGCGGGCTATCACCGTGTCGTCGTGCATCCCGCGCGGGGCGCTGTAAGAAATGCGGTTCGTGTTCGCGTTGCGCTTCGACTCGTAGGACTCCAGCTCGATTGTCCCCTGCGGGTCGTCAACGAATTGGAAGGGCTCGTTTTCGAGCGTGAGGGCGAGAGATTGAATGAGCGGCGACTTCGACTGCGCGGTCGTCTCGAAGCCTTCGAGCGGCAGCCCCTCGGTCTGCAACGCTTCGAGATTCGGCGAGCCGATGGAGTTCGTCTCCATCAGTCCGAAGTCGATGCCCCACTTGCGGCAGACCTCCGCGACGCGCGCGCGCTGGAAAGCCCACCCGATCTGATTGAAGCGCACAAGCTCCAGTTCCCGCCGGCATTCGACACAGCCGACGGAGAGGGCCGTGAAGTCGTCCTTCTGGCCCCAGTCCCCGCCGAGCACCTTCGTGTGGCCGGCGTGCTCGCCGGGGACGGTGATGAGCTTCGTGAGCCGCGCGAGGATGTTGCGGAAGACGGAACCGGCGTTCGCTAAAAACCGGGCAAGGTATTCCTGCTCGTAAGTGTCGGACGGCAGCTCGTCTTTCTGCTCCTCGATTTCCGCGGGGTCGATGTAGGGGTTAGACAGCGTGGGCAACTGAAAAGCGCGCCACTTCTTCTGTAGCTCGTCCATGCCGCGCGCGAAGATTTTGTAGAAGAAGTTGCGCCCCTTCGGCGTCGAGAAGAACCACGCGTCGCCGCGGAAGTCGGCCAGCGTCGGACGAATCTCTTCCTGCCACTGCGTTTCGAGGTAGGCGGCCATCGCCGCTTCGTCGATGCCGACCCTTTTGTATTTGCGGCCGCGCGCGACCGTGCCCGAATCCAGCGACCAGCATTCCACGATGCCGCCGCCGTAGAGCTTGATGCGCTTTTGCTGCGTGTCTTTCTTCAGCGTGACGGGTGCGAGCAGTCGCTCGAATTCATCCCAAACCTCTAAGAGCAGTTTGTAGGTCGGGGCGAACCACGCGACGGGGTAGCCCTGGAGGGCGACGGGCGTGAGAAGGTTCACGCCCAGAGTGGTCTTTCCGAAGCGGCGCCCGCACGCCAGCACGTTGAAGCGGGCGTGCGCGTCCATCACCTCACGCTGCCCGTGGTGAAGGCTGGGCAGCACAAGACGGATGTTATTCTTCCTCGTCCGTCTGTTTCGGCTTCTCTTCATAGGCGACGGTGACTTTCACTTCGCTCGGCTGCTCGTCTTCTTCGGCCGCTGCGTCACGGCGCTCGTACGTCCTGGCACCCATTTCTTTGGCGATGTCGTCGAGCACAGCGCGCAGGGCGTTTATCTCCACGAGGTTGAAGTGCTCCTCCTCAACCACCTGCATGGAAGCGCCGGAGCCGAGCGCCTTCTGACGCGGGAGCCAGAGCCGGCCGGCCGGCCCTTCGGCGAGCAGCTCGGCCCTCAGCCTCTCGGCCAAATCGTTCAGCGCCTCGACGCGCCCCTCTTTGAGCGCGAGCCCCGTCCGCAGCGCCTCGGATTCGGACTCTTCCTTCAGCTCGTCGAGCCGCACGCCGCGAGAGCTGCGGTAGAAATCGACCTGCTGCCGACTGACCTCGAAAGGCGGCTTGAACGTGGCGGCGCGGTCGTTTATCTCGTCGGACGCGAGCCCCTCGGCGACGAGGGAGAGCAGGAACCCTTTCTGCTTTTTTTTAAGCCTCATTTCGCACCCGCCCGGCGCAGCTCGCGCACGTCGGTCTTGATGTCGGAGATGTCGTCGCGCAGAAGCCCGAACTCGTCGCGCGTGACGAACCGCCCGTGCTCCGTCTTGGCCTCGCGCACGTCGCGCTCGACGGTGGAGAGGCGCTGCGCGTCGGCCCCTTGCGCGAACCGCACGCCGCCCCACCCCGCGGCGAGCGAGAGCAGGACGGGCAGGAGCCACTGCGCGAGAGACAGGATTGAGAGCTGCTTTTTGGGCGGCATGGGTCTACTACTTCCTCGGGAGCGCGGCCTCAATGGCGCGAAGACTGCCGATGGCGAGCCGGCCCCGGCGCAGGAAGCTGTCGAGCCTTCGGCGGCCGCTCTCCGACTTCACCCCCAGCCCGTGATCGGAAAGCCTCTGGATTGAGCCGCCGACCTGCTCGACGGCGTCGAAGGCGAGCGACCGCCGCTCCGCCTTCGTATGGGCGTCCCCGCCGGCGGCGCGTACTCGCCCCCCCACGGCGGCGGATTCAATCTCGTCAATGACGGGGTTCAGGAAGTCGGCCTCGGCCTGCGTGTAGTCGCCAGCGCGCACGCCTGCGGCGACCTCGTCGCGCAGCACGCCCGCCCCGACGGCGACGCCCGCGCTCACGCCTCGCACCGTCTCGGACTTGCACGCCTGGTTAAAGATGAGCAGCCCGGACAGACCGACGACCGCGAACAGCTTCAACGTCTTGCGCGAGGTGTACATGCCACGCCGGGGAAAGCGACTGCGCAGGCCCCGGAGACGAGCGCCCGCCTCGCGCACGTCCTGAGCCCCGAGAGCCTTGCCCGCGGCGGCCGCCGCGAGGCCGAGCAGCATCGCGTAGCGCGCGGCAGTGGAATTGACAGCGGCCAGGTCGGGCGCGACGGCGAAGGCGACGGCGGTGATGACGCCGAGAACGGTGATGAGTCGTGACAAGGGCGGCTCTCCTCGAAAAAGATTTCGTGAGGGCCGGGCGCGACAGGCGCGGCTTGCGGACTTCATTGCCGCCCTCGGCGGACTGCCGCAGAAGCACTGACGCGCGCGCCCGGCTCTCACGAAAGAGAGTAGGGCCGCGCATCTAACGAGCGTGATGACGGTCTTTATGGGGTCGTGAGGCTTTGTTCGCTTTGTGAATCGGGGCAGTCTTTTAAGGTTTTAAAGATTTTACGCGGTGTAGGTATTGACCTAAAACGGCTTTTCTCTTACCTTGCGTGTGGGACGAGCACGAGGGGTTTGACACTCTCACGCGCAGACGCTCGTCCCAGAGCCCGCGCCAGGACGTTTCACTCACCGACTGCTCGTCCCACACGGCTGAAGGCTGAAGGAGCCCGGCCGGCGCCCTTAACCTCTTACAAACTCTCCAACCCCGAGTAAGTATTGACCTGAAGGAGACAGGCCCTTATGCCCAAAGTTTATCAATTCCCCTTCGTCGTCCGCCCGGCGATGCGCCTGCGCGAGATAGAGGCGGCACTGAAGGCGACGCGCGTCATCGTCCCCGTGCCTTCACGCCCCACGCTCATCAAGCTCATCGAAGAGGGCACGCTCCAAGGCTTCAAACTCCCGCAGGCGAATAGTTGCTCACAGAGCTGGCACGTCTACGAGGACTCCTTCCACGCGTGGGTGCGGTCTTTCCAGCCCGAGGCTTATGAGCCCGTCGCCCCGTCGCCCGCCCACAACCCGCACGCGGCGCGCCCCCTGCGCCGGGTCGCCTGAAAGGGGTTGCCGCAGTCCTAGTGAGAGAAGGGCGGGCCGCGCCGGGGCGCCGCCCGGCCGTCGGAGCTATTTTTTTTCGCCACC
>JBEVJD010000195.1:0-22866 GCA_040510435.1 Pyrinomonadaceae bacterium
GCCCGTCGGCAACCCTTTAGAAGACCTGTTCGTGAACGAGAAGTAAGTAAGGGCAGTAGTCAGTAGAAAAAACAGACGGCGCGTTCAGTCTTCAGACCGGGCGCGCCGCTTTGCCTTCCTACTGACTACTGACTAGTGACTACTGTCTACTTAAATCTCACCCCCGTCAGTTCGAGCTTGAGGTCGGCCGGCCTGTTGTCCTGCGGGAAGTTGATGCTGAGCGGCGGGGTGTGGACTCTGTTGGGCTCGATCTCGTCCAGGTTGAGGGCGGTGCGTTCGCGGATGACGTTGCCCTTGAGGTCAACGCCCGCGATGCGGAATTCGAGCCCGTTCACGGTGCGTCCGGTGAAGTTGCGCACGACCGGCTTGAACGTCACCGCCCAGGGCCCGAGCGCCGTCGGCCCGATCAGCGCGTTCTCGTCCGGGTCGAATTCGACGACGAGCTTGTCGGCACCGGGGAACTCAGGCGACCCCGGGCGCAGGGCCCCTTCGAGCCTCTCCTCGCCCGCCCTCTGCGACGGCCGCGTCGCCAGATACCCGAGCCCGCCGACGAGCAGCAGCGCGACCACAGCCACCACCGCGTAAATCACCGTCCGCGACTTGTCCTTCTCTTCCCTCTTCTCGCCGAACGACGACATCGGCACCGCGCGCGGCGCCTCCTCCTGCGTCGCCGAAGCCTGCGCGTTCGCCGCCAGAGGCTTCCCGCAGTGCGGGCAGAAGCCCCGCCCCTCTTCGACCTCGCCCCCACATCTCTCGCAACGAATCATGATGGTTGAGACTCCTCGAATATCAGAACCGCAAGCGGTAATGAGCGGGTCAGTCTTTCGAGCCACGCGCCATAAGTTGCGGCGCACACCCGCTCGCTACGGCTCGCGGTTCCGTTTCATACCGCGCGCAGGCGGCGCGACGGCTCTTCGTTCTCTGCGCGCGGCGCGACGAGCGAGCCGGTGCCGGTGCGCGGGTGCGCCTCGCGCGGCCAGGTGATGCGGAAGCGGCTGCCCTCGTTCTGCCGGCTCTCGACGTTGATCTCGCCGCCGAGCAGTTCGACGATGCGGCGCGTGATGGCGAGCCCCAGACCGACCCCGTTGTACGAGCGCGTCAGGCGGTCGTCAACCTGCCGGAAGCCGTCGAAGATGTAGGCCAGCGCGTCGCTCGAAATCCCGATGCCCGTGTCCGTGACCTCAATATACCACCGGTCTTCGCCCGCGGCGCCCGCGCTCACCGCCACGCTCCCGGCGGACGTGAACTTCAGCGCGTTCGAGACGAGGCACGTCACGACCTGCGTCAACTTCCGGCGGTCGGTGCTGACCTCGCCGATTTCTGGCGAGACCTCGACGCGCAGGTCTATCTTCTTCTCGCGCGCCTCCGTCTCGAAGCCGCGCGCGACCGACTCGATGACCTCGCCCGGCTTGATGCGTTCGAGGTGGAGCGCCGAGCGCCCCGCCTCCAAGCGAGAGTAGTCGAGCATGTCGTTGACCATCTCAAGCAGCCCGCGCCCGTTGCGCTCCATGCGCGCGATGGCGTCCGACTGGAGCGGCGCGAGCGGCTGCCCCGGGTCGCGCGCGAGCAACTGGCAGAGGCCGATGATGACGTTCAGAGGCGTCCGCAGCTCGTGGCTCATGTTGGCGACGAAGGCCGACTTCAAACGGTCGTGCTCGCGCAAACGGTCGTAAGCGGCCGACAGCTCATCGTGCTTACGCACGCCCTCCGTGATGTCGCGGAAGACGGCGACGACGCCCTCGGCGCGCCCGCCCTCACCGCGCAACGGCGTCGCGCTTACCGAAAGCACGCGCTCCTCGCCGTCGCGCCGGACGATCTTGTATTGCTCGGCCGAGACGTGCTCGCCGCCTTCGAGCGCGCGGCACAAAGGCGTCTCTTCCGGCGCCAGCACGCGCCCCTCGGCGTCGCGCAGAGTCATGTCAACGATCAGGGACTTCACGCCGCCGCCGAACTCGCCCTCGCCGCGGCCGAGCACGCGCGCCGCCGAAGTGTTCAGGCGGTAGCGCCCGCCGCCGTCCACGATGACGACGCCCTCGTCCATCTGATTGATGACGCTGGCGAGTTCCGCCGCGCGCGCCTTCTCGGCGGCGAAGGCCGCGGTCGCAAGGCGCTCGGCGCGCACGCGCTTCGACACCTCCGACAGGATGAGGATTAGATCGCCGCGCCCCTCAGTTTGTTCCGTCACCGGCCAGATGGTCACGTCCCAGAACTTCTGACCGTCCGAGCCCTCCTCGACATTCCCGACAGCAACACTCTCATCCTTCGCCGCCGCGAGCCGCAGCGGCAGGCCGTAGTTGACGAACGCCCGCCGCGTGCGCCGCACATCCTCGACCACGTCGCTCAGGGCGGAGAGCCCCGCGGATGCGTCGTAGAGCCCGCGCCCCGTCAAATCCTCTGCCGCGCGCCCCGTCATCTGCGCGAAGGCCGCGTTGACCTTCCGCACGTAGAGCTTCGCGTCGAGCACGACGACGCCGAGCGGCAAACTGTCGAGCACCTCGCCGATGAACGCGCTCTGCCGCCTGACGGCCTCGAACTTCCCTTCAAGGCTCTCGGCCATCGAGTTGAAGCTCCGCGCGAGCGTGCCGACCTCGTCGCCCGTCTCGACCCGCGCGCGCTCGCCCAGACGCCCCTCGCCGAGCGCCGAGGCCGACCTGACCAGACTCGTGATGGGGCGCGTGAACCGCCCGACCGCCCACACGGCCAGCAGCGAAGAGGCCGCCAGCGTGATGACCCACGCCACGGCCAGCAGCAGCAGCGAGCCGCCGCCCGGAGTCCCCTCCGGCGCGGGCACGCCCGCCGCCACGCTCCACCCCGTGGGCTGCGTGCGCGTGACGACCGTGACGCGGCTCACGCCGTCGCTCCAAAGCTCTGCCCGCGGGCGCTCGGGTAGTTGGGCCGGCACGGGCGCGGGCGCCCCCGCCCTCAAAGCGACCGCGCGACCCTGCGCGTCGTAGACGGCCACGGCCGCCTGCACGCCGGGCTGCGCGCGCCGCGTCAGGCGCGTAAAGAGTTCGCGCGACTCGGCAGCGTTGAGCGCCTGCGGGTCGGCGGCGCGCGACAGGTTCGTTTCGATCCAGGATTCGAGGGCGCCGGCCGCGGCGTCCGCCTCGGCGCGCGCGACGGCCGCCGACTGGTCGTTGAGGGAGGCGCGGTAGCTGTGGAGTTGGTAGAGCCCGACGATAAGCAGGGGTAGAGACAACGCCGCCAGCATCAACAGAAGCTTGGTGCGTATGTCGAGAGAGCCCTGCCGCCTCTTAAAGGTCAAGTCCGTTTACCTTCCCGCACGAAGATTCATGGCTGGCGGCGCCTGCGCGGCGGCGGCCAGACCGACCCGCGTGTCGGGACGACGGGGCGCATGCTCGACGCGTAGATAAGTATTACTTCGACGACCAGTTCGTCGAAAAAAATCTCGGCGCGGCGGAGCGCGTCGTGTAAGACACGCTCGTCATCGTCCGTCAAACCGCGCGCCTCCTGCCAAAGAAACTCGCACAAAGTACCCCGTAAAAGCATCAACTCGCGTGCCACTTCGTCTATCAGCACGCCCTGCTGGAAGCGCACGTGCGCGTAGCCGCGCAGGCGGCGCGCCCCCTCGCACAACTCCTCCCTGTCCGCACGCGCGTCGAGCAGACGCCCCAACTCTTCGAGCACTTCGGGCACGTGCTCGACAAGCTCGCGGAAAGTGAGCAGCGTCGGGAGGTCTGTGCGCCGTTCGTCGTAGATGCGGTCGGCCCACGCGCGCGTGAAGGGGTCGAGCTGTTGACGGAATAGTGACGAGAACCGCCGGGGCATGAAGAAGCTGTCAGCGTTCAGGATTCAGCATTCAGCTTAAAGCCTGCCGCTTTATCAATGTCCGGATTTAGTTTTAAGCGTTCGACTTTCGTGTTCACGAAGCGTCCGCTTCAAGCAAAACATGAACTGTTGAGGCGCGGGCTAAGACCCTTCCCGCGAGGCTTTAACAACCCCGACATCGGGGTTGGGCCGAAAGCCGACCGCCGAGGCTGACAGCTATTTCGCCGTCAGGCGGTCGAGTAGTTGGACGAGCTGGTCGAAGTCGATGGGCTTGGTAACGTACTCGTTGCAGCCCGCCGCCAGCGCCTCTGCGTGGAAGTCGGCCGAGTCGTGCGCGGAGACGGCGACGATGGGCACGCGGCGCGAGTTCTCCTGCGCGCGTATGCGGCGGGTCGCGGCCAGCCCGTCGAGCTGCGGCAGGCTCAAGTCCATCAGGATGATGTCTGGCTCGTCACTGGCGGCGCGCTCGACGGCCTGGTTGCCGTTGACGGCCTCAACCACACTGTAGCCGCTCATCTCCAGTAAACGCCTCATCATGAAGCGGTTATCCTCGAAATCCTCGACCACGAGAACGACGGGGCGCGCGTCCCCTGCTTCCTTCATGCCCTCTGGTGCCTCCTGACCGTCGTCCAACGTTAGAACACCCATTCTCGTCACCCCACGTACGACTAGCAAACACTCAATTTTTTTGTTAAGATGCGCATCGAAACGCGACACAAAAAACAACAGGAATTGGGTTTAATTAATACATGACCCAAGCGTACCCGACGCCTTCCGTCCCGCCTGACTCTTCCCGGCGGAGGGCTGAATTGGCGGCATGAAGCCTTTAAAAACTGAGTTACAAGACGCTGAGACGCTGCGCGACCTCGGGAGCGCGTCCGTGCAGATCGTCCACGACCTCAAAAATCAGTTGAACGGTCTCAAACTCTATGCCACGTTTCTGCGCAAGCGCATGGAGAAGGCCGAGCGGCCTGCGGACGAGCAGGAGACGCTGGCGAAACTGATCTCGGGGCTTGAGCGCGCCGCCACCGACATGAACGTGCTCGTGCGCTTCGGGCGTCAGCTTGAACTGCGCCGGCAGCCGGGCACGGACTTGGCCCGCCTGCTTCAGGACTCGGCCGAAGGCGCCCCGGTCATAACCGACGGCGGCCCTTTCGAGGGCGACTTCGACCCCGTGCTGCTGGCGGAGGCGCTGAAGAATATCACCGCAGGCGCCCGCGGCGAAAGCGGCGCGGCGCCGGACGACGGCGGGCCGCCGGAGGTCAGGATCAGCGGCGACCGTCCCGGCGAGGCGGTCATCGAGTGGCGCGGCACCGCGGCCGTGCCGGAAGGCGAAGACCCTTTCCGGAGTCTCGCCGGGGCCGCGGGCTTGCGCATGGCGCTCGCGGCCAAGATCGTCCGCGCCCACGGCGGCGAGGTCTCAAGTGAAGGCGGCCGCATCCGCGCGCGCCTGCCGCTACAGCAGTGATGGTTGGTGAACGCGGGATGACGGATGAAGAAAGAATCTCTGCCCTTCATTCGTCGTTCGTCACTCCGCACTCCGGAATTCTCTAAAGGGGGAGACGCAGTGGAACGTAAGGAAGTACGCATTCTGGTGGTTGACGACGAGCCGATGATGGCCGACTCGCTCAAGCAGAATCTCGTCGAGGAGGGCTACACCGTGGACACGGCCTCGAACGGCGCGCAGGCCGTCGAGCTGTTCGACGGGAGCGGGCATCACCTCGTCGTCTGCGACCTGCAACTACCCGACAAGGACATGAACGGCGTGGACGTGCTCCGCCACGTCAAGGACACGCACCCCACGACCGAGGTCATCGTCATGACTGGCTACGGCACGGTCGAGCGCGCGGTCGAGGCGACGAAGGCCGGGGCCTTCTGGTTCTTAGAAAAACCGTTCGACTTCGAGGTGCTGCTGCCGCTGGTCGAGAAGGCTCTGGAGCGGCGCGACCTTCTGGAGCAGACGACGACGATGCGCCAGCGCCTCGCCACGCGCACCGAGTACTTCAACATCATCGGCTCGTCGAAGGAGATGCAGACCATCTACGAGACCATCGAGTCGGTGGCGAAGTCGGACGCCAACGTCCTCATCGTCGGCGAGTCGGGCACGGGCAAGGAGTTGATCGCCAACGCCATCCACTACAACTCGCTCCGCGCCAAGAAGCCCTTCATCAAGGTCAACTGCGCCGCGCTCCCGAAAGAACTCATCGAGTCCGAGCTGTTCGGCCACACCAAGGGCGCCTTTACCGGCGCGCACGCCGACAAGGACGGGCTCATCCAGCACGCCGAGCAGGGCTCGCTGCTGCTGGACGAAATCGCCGAGATGCCGGTCGAGCTTCAGCCCAAGCTGCTGCGCGTGTTGCAGGAACGCAGCTACCGTAAGCTCGGGTCGGAGAAGACGTACCCCGTGGACTTCCGGCTCATCACCTCGACGAACCGCCTGCCGGCGGACGCCATCCGCGACGGGGCGCTGCGCGACGACCTCTTCTACCGCATCTCGACCATCACGATTCACGTGCCGCCCCTGCGCGAGAGGAGCGAGGACATCCAACTCCTCGCCGAGCACTTCCTCAAGATGTACGCGCGCAAGTACCAACGCTCCATCAACGGCATCTCGCAGACGGCCTACCAGCGCCTCTTCTCGCACACGTGGCCGGGCAACGTCCGCGAGTTACAGAACGTCTTGGAGCGCGCCGTGCTGCTCGCCAAGAACAACAAGATCGAGCCGGTGGACTTGCCCTTCGACAACGGCTCGCTCCCCGACAAGGCCGCGGCCGGCGCGGGCTGGGACGTGCCGCCCAACATGACGCTCGAAGAGATCGAGAAGTTCGTCATCGAGCGCACGCTCCAACGCACCGGCGGCAACAAGCAGGCCGCGGCGAATCTCCTCGGGATTTACCGCCCGCGCCTCTACTCGAAGATTAAGAAGTACAAGATAGACATCCCCGCGTTGACGGCCTCTTAAAAAGAACGTAAACCGTAAAACGTAAACCGTGACAAGAGGAGGACAGACTCTTCCTCTTGTCACGGTTTACGTTTTACGGTTTACGCCTTACTTCAGTCCACCTGATACGTGGCGACGCTCGTGGGCGTCTCGAAGCAGCGGACTTTATAGATTCTGACGCGCTCGTCGCCGACGCGGGAGGAGACGCGTTCGAGGATGTAGCGGGCGAGGTTCTCGGCCGAGGGGTTGAGTTCTTCGTCGAAGGGCGGCAGCTCGTTGATGTTGCGGTGATCTAAATACGCGACGATCTCGTCGGCCGCCTCCTTCAGCTCGCCGAAGTCCACGAGCAGCCCGATGTTGTCGAGTTCGTTCCCGCGCGCGTAAATCTCGACCTTGTAGTTGTGCCCGTGCAGGTTCTCGCACTTCCCCTTGTAGCCGCGCAGTTGGTGTGCGCTCGAAAAGTTACGCTCGATCATCACCTCGAATTGGCCGGCCACCTTCGGTCACCCCCGCTGACAATATTGTTTTTGTCCGGCGAGTATATCACGGCCTCGCGGGACAAAAGGCCGGGGGCGGAGCCACATTGCTGCGGCTCCGCCCCCGGCCTTCGGACTGCGTGCGGCCTGAACGCACGCGCCACTCGTTAACGCATGTAGGTCGTGTTGTCGCCGTTGACGAGCACGGTCATCGGGTTGACGACCGAGTCGCTGAGCAGGATGCCGTCGCCCGTCAGGCGGCTGTCGCTCAGTAGGATGCCGTCGCTCAGGAGTATCCCGTCGCTCAACAGTATCCCGTCGCTCAACAGTATCCCGGTCGGCAGGAAGATTGACTGTGACTGCCACGGCCGCGCGTCGCTGAGCAGGATGCCGTCGCTCAAGAGGATGCCGTCGCTGAGCAGTATCCCGTCACACAAGAGGATACCGTCGCTCAGGAGGATGCCGTCGCTGAGGAGGATGCCGTTGCCGTAGACCTTCTGGTACTTGGTGATGAGGTTGACGCCGCGCGCGTATGTCCGGCCGAAGCCGACGCTCTGCGACCACTGGAAGGTCGTCGTGGCGATGGTGGACGAAGGGGTCGGCGCGGCCGCCGTCAGGAGCGGCGAGCCGACGGCCGTCGTGTTCGACAGGTCTTGCCGGACGAGCTTCGCCAGTCGAATCGCGCCCTCGACGTTGAGCTGCCCCGCGCCCTGCTCCAACTGGTTGAAGCCCGCGAGCGGCTGCGCCGTGTACATGAGAATCATCTTCACCATGTTCGGCGTCAGCTTCGGGTTGGCCTGGAGCAGGAGCGCCGCCGCGCCCGCCGCCGCCGGGCTCGCCATCGAGGTGCCCGACAGGTACATCATCTTCATGTTCGCCGTCGAGTAGGCGCCCGATTCGAGGTTATTGTAGTTGCTGACGAGCATGTTGGTCAGCGACTCGGCCGAGTTGATCTTGTTGCCGGGGGCGACGAGGTCGGGCTTGGCGAGGTTGTCGTAGTGGCGCACGCCCGCCGCGTCCGTCCACGAGCCGCGCGAAGGCCCGCGCGAGCTGTAGGTCGTCACAAGGTCGTCGCCGCGCACGTCCGTGCCGAGCGTGTTCGAGGAGCCGACCGTGAGCGCCGACGGCTCGTGCCCCGGCGAGTGGACGAGGCCGTAGACCTTCTGCCCCGCGGCGTTCTTGCCGTCGTTGCCGGCGGCGGCCACGACGACTACCCCGGCGTTCACCAACTTGCGGACGGCGACGCAGAGCGGGTCGGTCTTGTAGGACTCGACGGCCGGCGCGCCCAGCGAGAGGTTGACGACGCGCACGCCGTAGGCCGCGCGGTTGGTGAGCAGCCAGTCGAGCGCGGCCAGCAAGTGCGAGACCCGGCCCGTGCCCTGCCTGTTGAGCACGCGCAGGTTGACGAGGCTCGCCTTGTGGGCGACGCCTTCGTACTTGCCGGCGGACGGCGCGCTGAGCCCCGCGGCGATGGCCGCGACGTGCGTCCCGTGCCCGAACGGGTCGTCGGTGCGATTCTCGCCCGTGAAGTCCTTGCTGAATTTAATCTTCCCCGTGGCGACGAACGATTTGTGCGTCGCGTCGATTCCCGAATCGACGACGGCGATGGTCTGCCCCGTGCCGTCGAGCGTGTAAGCCTTCCCCTTCGCGTCCGTCTGGCTCCGCACGGCCGCCGCGCCCGTCGTCGTCGAGAGGTGGCCGGCCGCCGTCAATTCCCTGTCGAGCGAGACGCCCGCGACCTCCGCGTTGAAGGCCGCCAACTCCTCGACGGCGTCGAGCGGCAGCGCGGCCGCGATGGCGCCAAGGTTGTCGAAGCGACCCTTGACGTGGACGCCGTTGCGGTTGAGGAAGGCGCGGAGCTGGCCGCCCTCGTCGCCGTCGAGCTGGATGACGACCTCGACCCTGTCCTGCGCGCCGTGCGACGCGCGCAGCCTCTCGCGGAGGTCGGGCGAGAGCTTGTCGGCGCGCGCGTCAGACTTGGTCTTCGCGGACGCCTGTCCCGCCCGCGGCAGCGCGCCGAGCGCCGCCAGCGCCAGTGCGAGCGCCAGAGACAGCATGCGTCGGGAGAGTGGCCGTCTGGGGGATGTCATCAACATTTCGATTCCCTTCAATCTCACCGCGAGGGTGCGGAGGTCTTCTTCTGCGGGTGACTTCGGCGGGCGCACGCCGCCGGACTCCGCTTCGAATAGTGCACGGCCCGTGCCGCGTCCGCTCGACGCCTGAAGAGGTGAATTTTCGAGGTTTTCGCTGACTTTTACGCCCGGGCGCTCGACATCTCGGTCAGAGTGAGCGCAGGCGGAGTGTCAGAATGACGGCTGGTTTGACTTGCTTTGACCGACTGACGCGGTTTGATAGAGGGCTGACGGCGCGGGCGTTAAGGTGTCTGCCCTTCGTCGCCGCGTGTTCCGCTCAACCGCCCGCCAGTTCCGGCTCGGCGTCGAAGACCCGCGCGGCTTCGGCGAGGCTGGAGGTGACGCGGCAGGGCGGGAGCGAGGCGAGGAAGAGGCGGCCGTACCCGGCGGTGCGGAGCCGCGGGTCGAGGACGGCGAGCAGGCCGCGGTCGGTGGCCGAGCGGATGAGGCGCCCCAACCCCTGCTTCAAAGTGATGATGGCCTGCGGGACGCTGTACTCGTAGAAGCTTGAGCCGCCCTGCTCCTCGATGAAGCGCTGGCGCGCGGCGACGACCGGGTCGGTGGGGACGGCGAAGGGCAGCTTGTCGATGATGACGCACGAGAGCTGTTCGCCGCGCACGTCCACGCCCTGCCAGAAACTCGCCGTGGCGAAGAGCACCGCGTTCGGCGTCGAGCGAAACTTCTCCAACAGCCCCGCCTTCGCCATGCTCCCCTGCACGAAGCAGGGGAAGTCCACCTCCCTCGCAACGCGGTCGTAGAGGGCGCGCATGCCGCTCAGAGATGTCGAGAGCACGAAGGCGCGACCCCGCGAGATGTTGAGCAGCCCGACGACCTCCGCCGCCGCCCTGTCCGCCCACTCCGGGCTGCGCGGCTCGGGCATCCGCGGCGGAAGATAGAGCACGGCCTGCTCCTCGTAGTTGTAGCCCGAGGTCGCCACCAGCTCGTCCGTCTTCCCCGCCCCGTTCTCGCCGGCACCGTCTTCGTCGTCAACCGCGGGCGCGAGCCCGAGGCGCTGCTTGATGAAGTCGAAGCTGCCCGCGCTGGCGAGCGTCGCGGAGGTGAGCACGACCGTCTCGACGCGGTCGAAGAGCTTGTCCTGCAAGAGCGTCGAGACATCAATCGGCGAGGCGCGCAGGAAGGTGCCGCGCCCCCGCCGCTCGACCCAGTAGACGTAGCGGCGGTCGTCGCCCGCGACGATGAATTCGAGGTTGAAGCGCGTCTCGCGGAGACGGCGCACGAGGTTCTCGACCTCGGCCGACTTCTCCCTGATCACGTCGAGCGTCGTCTCCAAGCGCTGGAGCGCGCCGTCCACACCCAGATACGCGTCGCCGAGCGGCGTGGCCTCGACCTCGCCGTCGCGCGTCTTGCGCGCGAAGGTGCCGGGCACGATGGGGAAGCGGCCCTCGTCGGCGCGCGACTCGCGCGCGAAGCCCATCCAGAACTGCTCTGCGAAGCGCGCGACGCGGTTCCCCACCCGCGTCAACTCGCGGTTGAGCCCCGAGTCCGTGACGGGCAACATCTGCAAGTCGCGCAGCATGTCTTCGATTTGGAAGTTCGAGACCTGCGCGCCGAAGTATTCGGCGGCCACGTCCTCGACCTGGTGCGCCTCGTCGAAGATGACGGCCGAGTAGTCGGGGATGACCTGCCCGAACTCGCTGCCGCGGAGGGCCAAGTCTGCGAAGAAGAGGTGGTGGTTGACGATGACGAGGTCGGCGTCGGTCGCGCGCTGGCGCATGCGCGTGACGTAGCAGGCATCGTAGTCGGCGCACTTCTGCCCGGTGCAGATTTCGGAGCGCGCGTCGATGTGGCGCCAGAAGGAGAGGCTTTCGGGAAGTTCGGTCAACTCCGCCCGGTCGCCCGTCTGCGAGTCGCGCGACCAGCGGCGGACGGCGTCGAAGTGGTTCACGTCTTCGAGCCCTTCGAGGACGGGCGAGTGCTCGGCGCGCTTGAGACGGCTCAGGCAGACGTAGTTGCCGCGCCCCTTCATGTACGAGGCCGAGAACTTCTTCGGGAGCACGCGCTGGAGGAAGGGGATGTCCTTCTCCATCAACTGCTCCTGCAAGTTCTTCGTCCCCGTCGAGACGACGACGCGCCCGCCGCGCGAGACGGCCGCGGCGATGGCCGGGACGAGGTAAGCCAGAGTCTTGCCCGTGCCCGTGCCCGCCTCGACGATGAGGTGGCGCCGCTCCTCGAACGCGCGCAGAACGGCCTCGGCCATCTCCACCTGACCGGGCCTGAACTCGTAATCCGGGTGCGCGCGGGCGATGAGGCCGCCGGGGCCGAAGATTTCTTCCACGTCGTTAGTTTAACGCAGCCGGGGCGTGAGGCGTGAGAAGACTGAGGAATTTTATAGCGGTTGAATGCGCCCGACGCCCCGGACGGCCCGGACAGTACCGCCAGCGGTGGACGGCCCGGACAGTAGCGCGAGCGGTAGCGAGCGGGTCGCGGTGTCATCAGGCGGCCCGGGCGTCGCAGCACTCACCCGCTCGCTACCGCTCGCGGTACTGTTGAGGCCGGAAGTCTTGGCCGCGCACATAAGATTTCCTTCTCAGAGAGCCAAATTTCCATCCCCGAGACGGAAAGATGGCTCTCTGAGAAGGAAATTTGGCTCTCCAAGATAGAAAGATGGGTCTCCGAGAAGGAAAGATGGGTCTTCGAGAAGGAAAGATGGCTCTCTGAGAAGGAAAGATGGGTCTTTGATAGCCATCTTTCCTTCTCAAAGAAGGAAGGATGGCTCTCTGAGAAGGAAGGATGGCTCTCTGAGAAGGAAAGTTGACTCTCCGAGACGGAAAGTCGGGTCTCCGAGACGAAAATTTCGGCCTTTTTGCTCAAACTGACCGGTTCAGCTCAATCTTTACCCGCCGCCGAACCCAGCGTGGCGAGCGCCTTCTCGGTGGCGTGCAGGAGCGCGTCGGGGCCGACGGGGGCGCCGGTGGCGCGCTTCATCCAGAGGTCGGGGGCGATGTTGCCGGCCGTCGCCATGCGCTCGAACTCGGGGCCGATGTGGCCCGCCTTCTCGATCTGCTCCTCTATCTGAAAGGCGATCAGGTGCCCCAGAGGGTAGTTGGGCAGGTAGAGCGGGTAGTCGATCATGTGCGCGTAGACGGCGAGCAGCAGCACGTCGCGCCGCTTGAAGACGGGCGCGTAGTACTTGTTCCAGACCGCGCGCGCGATGTCGAGTTGGGCGGCCTTCAACGCGGCCGGCGTCGCTTGCGGGTGGTCGTAGAGCCAGTGCCAGGTCTGCATGTCCACGAGCGCCATGCCGGCGATCTCGTAGGTGCCCCAGAAGTCGTTGAGCGTCTTGAGCGCCACGCTCTGCGCGTCGGGTCGCGCGAGGCCGAGCAGTTCGAGGTCTTTGTTCTGGAAGACGAAGGCCAGCGCCTCGGTGAAGGCCGCGTTGGGGACGCCCTGTAGCAGCGTGTGGTCGATGAGGTTGAGCGAGAAGGTCTGCTCGACGTTGTGACCCAGCTCGTGGACGGCGATGTTGTAGCCCTTGTAGTTCATCCCCCCCTTCTCGACGCGCGTACGCAGGTGCGTCTTGGCCGAGCGCATCAACGCGCCGAGCGCGTGCCCCGAGCCGCGCGCCGGGTCTACGACGACGTTGGCGGCCACCGTCTCGGCGCGCTCTTTGGGGAAGCCGAGCTTGACGAGAATGTTGGGGATGTCACGCTCGAACGCCGCAGGGGTCGGGTACTTCTTCGAGACTATCTCGTCGAGCTGCGCCTCGGTGTACGCGCCGCGCGCGCGGAAGCCGTCGTACCACACGTCGAAGGGTTCGAGCGGCCGGCCCAGCCTCTTCTCTATCAGCGCGGCGACGCGGGGGACGAGCGGCGAGGCGAGCACCTGCTCGAACATGGCGCGGATGCGCTCCTCGGGAATCTCGCGCCCCTCGTTGAAGCTGCGCGCGATGTGCGTCGGCGCGGTCGGCGCGTAAGGGTCTATGCGGCGCGCCGACTCGAAGGCGAGGAGCATCGTGCGGAAGCGCGTGTCGGGCTCGGGCGCGTCGAGCCGCGCGCCCGCGGGGGCCTCCGCGCCGGGCGCGTCGGCGTCGAAGTCGCGGACGGTCGTGGGGCGGACTTCGTTGGTGAAGGGGTTCCAGTCGTAGCGCGGATTGTCTACGACGGCGGCCGGGATGGTCTGCGTCACGATGCGCTCGAAGACCTGTTGGACGGCGCGCTGGCGCGCGAGCCCCTGGGCGCCGCCCGCGTAGTCGGCCTTGATCTGGTCGCGCAGGTTCCAGTGCGAGAGCAGGCGCATCTTCGCGGGGAAGAGGCGGCGCCCTTCGGCGTCAACGACGTGGTGCATCCAGACGTTGTAGCCCGCGACGTAGCGCTGCGCCTCGGCCGACGCGCGCGCGTTGGCGAGATAGACCTCGGCCGGGACGCGCGTCGAGAACTGCCCCGCGAGCCGCGCCTCGGCCCACTGCCGACGCGACCAGCGCTCGCCCTCAAGGAGTCGCTGTTCGAGCGTCGTCAGGGGGAAGTTGAGGAGGACGACGAAGGCCAGCTTCGACTTGAAGAGGTCTTCGGAGAGGTGCGCGGAGGGGTCGTAGCCGGCGAAGAGTTGGTCGAAGGGGAGGACGGGGCCGATGTCCAGCTCCGCCTGCGAGCGGAACTCGCGGCCGATCTCGGCCATGTGGCCGTTGAGTCGTTCGAGGTTGTGCTGGAAGCGCTCGAAGGTCGCGTCGAGCGTCGCCGGGTCGCCCGCGAAGTTGGCGCGGACGAACTCCTCGAACTCGGCGGCGTCGCCGTCCTCCGCGCGCCAGAAGCGCGACACCTGCCGCAGGCCGCGCTGGACGCGCGCGCGCTGCCCCTCGCCGTACTTCGCCGTCAGAGACGTTTCGAGTTTCGTCAACACGTCCTTCATCCACGCGGGCTGCTCGCCCGTCTGCGCCGGGGCCGACGCCTGCGCGCGCGCGGCGTGCGGGGCCGCGGTCTGGGACGACAGCATCAGCGCGGAGACGAGGACGGCGGCAAGTTTCTTTCTCATGGTTCGTGTGTGAGCGGCGGGGAGTGCGGCGTCGGCGTGAAAGGGAGCCGGCAGTCGGTTTGAAGGCCGCGCCTTCGTCCCGACCGCCGGCCCCGCGTTTTGGGTTCGAGCGTTAGCGTGCGGGTCGGTTACTCGGCGGCCTGCGCGTTGTCGGCGACCTCGGAGTCTTCTCCGTCGCCCTCGGACGCCTGGGCGCCCTGCTGCTCCGCGCCTTCGTCGAGAGTGCTTTCGGACGGATCGACCTCTCCGTTGCCGGGGTTGTTGGGGTCGGACATGGCTGCTTCTCCTTTAGTGAAGTGACGCCGCGCCGCGGAGCGCGACGGGGCAGGTTGTATGTGTGCGCGGCCCTCACGAGGGGTCGCGCCTTATTCGGAATGCTGGACTGGGTTGATGCCTTTCGAGGCGGTCTTGGTGCTTTCCTCGACGCCGCCGCCCTGCGTCCCTTGCTGAACAGAACCGCCGCCGCCCGGCTCGTCGCCGCCGGACTGGTCGCCGCCGGACTGGCCGCCCGCGCCGGACTCGCCGGGGCGATGGCCGCCGCCGCCGGTTCCGCCCGTGCCGCCGCCGGCCCCTCCGCCGCCGCCCTTGTTGGACGGATCGCCTTGACTGCTCATCGTTCGTCCTCCTTCGGGTAAAGTCGCCGCGGGCTCAGCGCGGCGAGG
The DNA here is from genome assembly GCA_040510435.1 of Pyrinomonadaceae bacterium. GTDB lineage: Bacteria > Acidobacteriota > Blastocatellia > Pyrinomonadales > Pyrinomonadaceae > QHXN01. The sequence goes on from JBEVJD010000195.1 coordinate 14,990, forward strand.
GTGAGAGAGTTTCAAGAGGTTCTTCCGCCGCGGTCGAAACTCCGCGCTCGCCGAGGGCGCGGAGCTTCGGCGGATGTTGTGTGAGGGGGTGCTAGTCTGCGCCCACGCCTTCCGCGCCGGGCCGGCGGCCGAGGCGGTGCGGGTAGAGCGGGAAGCGCGACGCAAGTTCTTTGACCGACTCGCCCACGCGCGCCCTGACCTCTTCGGACTCGGGCTCGTGCAGGACGGCGGCGATGAGGCGCGCGACCTGGCGCATCTCCTCCTCGCCCATCCCGCGCGTCGTGAGCGCGGGCGTGCCGAGGCGGACGCCCGAGGCGACGAAGGGCTTGTTGGTGTCGAAGGGGATGGTGTTCTTGTTGGCGGTGATGCCTGCGGCTTCGAGCGCCTTCTCGGCGACCTTGCCGGTGACGCCCTTGCCGCCCATGTACACGTCCACGAGGACGAGGTGGTTGTCCGTGCCGCCCGAGACGAGGCGGAAGCCCTGCTCCTGCAACTCGTCCGCGAGCGCCTTCGCGTTCCGGAGGATGCGGCCCTGGTAGTCTTTGAAGTCGTCCCTCAAAGCCTCGCCGAAGGCGACGGCCTTGGCCGCGATGATGTGGACGAGCGGGCCGCCCTGCACGCCGGGGAAGACCTTCCGGTCAACGTCGGCCGCGTGCTCAGACTTGCACAGGATGAGCCCGCCGCGCGGGCCGCGCAGGGTCTTGTGCGTGGTCGTCGTCACGTAGTCTGCGTGCGGGACGGGCGAGGGGTGGAGGCCGGCCGCCACGGGCCCCGCGATGTGCGCGATGTCGGCCATCACCCGCGCGCCGACCGCTTGGGCGATAGCGCCGATGCGCTCGAAGTCGATAATGCGCGGGTAGGCCGAAGCGCCGCAGACGATCATCCGCGGGTTGTGCTCCTGCGCGAGACGTTCCAGCTCCTCGTAGTCGATCTGCTCCGTCTCGCGCGAGACGCCGTACTCGACGACCTTGTAGCTGAAGCCGGAGAAGTTCAACGGGTGGCCGTGCGTGAGGTGCCCGCCGTGCGAGAGATTCATGCCGAGGATGGTGTCGCCGTAGTTGAGCGCCGCGAGGTAGACGCTCATGTTGGCCTGCGAGCCCGAGTGCGGCTGGACGTTGGCGTGGTCGGCGCCGAAGATTTCCTTCGCGCGGTCGATGGCCGCCTGCTCGACCACGTCCGTGAACTCGCAGCCGCCGTAGTAGCGCTTGCCGACGTAGCCTTCGGCGTACTTGTTCGTGAAGACCGAGCCCATCGCTTCGAGCACGGCCTCCGAGACGAAGTTCTCCGAAGCGATCAGCTCCAACCCCTCGGCTTGACGACGCACCTCGTCGTCAATGGCGCCGCCGATCAAGGGGTCAACCTCGGCCAAAGGGGCGTTCAAAAGGTCGCTCATCCGCTAGCTCCTCCCGACTCTTTACTGTGACGGTTAATTTTTGCGGCCTGATGTTACATCACGCCCCGCCCGGCCGCAACGGCGACCTCCGGCGCCTGTCCCTTAAAGGTCTTATTGGCAGATTATGCCAATAAGACCTTTATCTGGAACAGAATTTGTAATGAACGTATCTCTATTGCTCTGACTCTTGGATTAATCCTTGAATATCTAATGAATAAAAAGACATGCTGGGTAATAATTTTAGAACCTGTTTATTAGTCGGCTTAATTCCTTGGGCTCTCAAACTCTTTATTATCTCAATGGCCTTACGCCGACGCTCGCTTCTTCTCTGTTCCGTATTCTCTCGTCGTAATTCGGCATAACGTCTTGTTATTTCATCACATATAGTCGGGAAAAGCCTCCTCAGAGTGGCTCTACAACATCCGATCTCGCTGGCGCACGCCGTCAGGGTTGGCGGCGGATTGCGGTTAAGAAACTGGCGTAGTTGTTCCTCAAGCCGGTCAGAGTAAAAGAACTTCATCCTTAACGCATCATGTTTCTCAGTTATCACGCGACACTCTTCCCGGAAGTGCAACTTTAAATAAGCAATGCTACAACCCAGCCTCCTTGCCATCTCAGCCACAGAAGGAGGGGGAAGCTCTTCTTGCGCCGCGCGCAGAGCACTCAAACCTCGATCTTTATCGTACACGTTCTTCCTGTATGCGATGTATCTCTCATTGAGGATAGAGAGCAGTTCAGGGAAATGCCGCTTGAAGATATACGAGTTACAACCTATTCTCCTTGCCGCCTCAGCATTACATGGTGGGGGGTCTTCGGTGAGCATCGACCGTAGCCTTGTCTCCACCTCATCTAGATCTTCAGGGCTGAAGTAATACCGCAGGTCTTTTGATAAGCGTTGGATCTTTTCGTCCGGTGAATGGAAGGTGTCCGCCCCGGTAAAAAAATCTTTTAGTGGTAAGCCGGCGTTGTAGCAATGGACCAATAATATACCTATGGTAGGACGTCTGCCTTTACGCGCCCGTCCGTGTAAGTGAGTGTTGAATCGTACCTATCTCGCCAATTCGTGAGGTCTCCGATGACTATGACGTTCCAATCCCGGTTTAGGAAATGCCCGCGAGCCGCACCGCCAACGTCATGGGCGTCAACCGCCACAGCGCCGAGCACGTCTACCCCGTCATCCGCCGCTGCTTGGCCAGCGAGTGCGAGTTGCACAGCCCCGTGGGCGGTGAGGTCGAGTGTGACGAGAGTTATTGCGGCGGCTGGCGCATAGGCTCGCGCGGGCGCGGGGCGACTGGCAAAGCGCCCATTCTCGGGCTGTTGAAGCGCGACGGCAAGGTGTACACCCGTATCGAGGCTTATGCACAAACGTATACATTTCTAAACGGGGAGTGGGTTTAGCAGATTGCCGCAGGCTTTAGAAGCAGGCGATGAGAAACATGAGACAACTACTCATCCGAGATAGGTCCTAACAATGCCTTCCCCACACTCACGGGGAAACCCGTCGAAAATCTTTATCAGTTATCGTCGATCCGAAAGCGCGGCACACGCCGGACGCTTGTCCGACCAGTTGAGAGCACACTTCGGCGCGCATGTTATTTTTATCGACATTGAAAGCATTGAGCCCGGCAGAGATTTTATTGAAGCCATTGAAGACGCCGTTAGCTCTTGCAGGATCCTGCTCGCGATTATCGGGCAACAATGGCTGACTTGCGCTAACGAACGCGGGCGACGGTTGGATGATCCGAAGGATTTCGTGCGGCTCGAACTTGCCACCGCCCTAAAGCGAGGTATGAGGGTAATCCCCGTTCTCGTTCAAGGTGCGACCATGCCGCGCGAACAAGATTTGCCCGATGAAATAGCTCCCCTTGCGCGTAAACAGGCTTGGGAAGTGAGCGACCTCCGTTGGAATCAGGATGTGGGGAACCTGATTGAAAAGATTGCGGGGGATATACCTGGAGGTGTTCATGGACGGAAACGCGCCTTACTCGTCATCTCAATCTGCGCGCTGTTACTGGCGCTCGGCCTTGTGGGTCTCTGGCAGTGGCGTGGGGCTGACAAAGGGGGCCCGGTGCCGGACCAGCGCACCTCGACGTGGGCTTATCAACGAACGCTGGTAGGCCACAATGGCACCGTTTACTCGAACACCTTCTCACCGGACGGCCTGACGGTGGCAGCCGGTAGTTACGACGGCACTATCATGCTGTGGGATGTACAGACCGGCAGTAGTCTGCGAACGCTGCCGATGTCGGACAAGTATCTCGTGTATACGGTCGCCATATCACACGTCGGTGACCACGTCGCGGCCGGCGTCGGGTACGACGTGATCCTTGGGAATGTTAAGACCGAAGCGCAGACGCGCGCCCTTAAGGGCCACACGGGGCGTGTGTTCACAGTGGCCTTCGAGCCCAGCGGGGAGATACTGGTCAGCGGCGGTGAAGATCACACCATCAGAGTCTGGGACGTGCGAACCGGACAGACGCTGCGCACGCTGGCGGAGCACGCCGACGAAGTAAACGCGCTGGCCTTCTCAGCCGACGGGAAACTGCTCGCCAGCGGCAGCTACGATGGGACGATCATTATCTGGGAGGTGGCGACCTGGGCCGTTAAGGCCCGTCTCGCCGGGCACGTCGGCCACGTGTATTCGGTGGCCTTCGCCTCAGACGGGCAGACGCTGGTGAGCGGTGGCGAGGATAAAACTGTGCGCCTCTGGGATGTACAATCCGGCGCGCTCAAACAGACACCGTTTCAACACCTGGGAGCGGTTAACTCGGTCGCTTTCGCGCCGGACGACAGCACCATAGCGAGTGCAGGCGAGGACGACGTGGTGCACCTCTGGGACGCGTGGACGGGCACCCTGAGGCAGACATTACGCCGGCACACCGCCGCCGTCAATTCGGTCGCCTTCGCGCCTGATGGGCGAACACTGGCCAGTGGCAGTACGGACAAAACGGTGATATTGTGGAGCCTTCAGACAGGCCATGCGGTGCCCAGTGCGCCCCAGCCCGACTCGCATTGATCGCACCTCAAGAACGCACGTAACCCGACCCCGTAACCCATAGTGCAGCGCTCAGGCCCGCCAGGTGTCGCGCGCTTGCCACGTCCTCAACCTCATCTTCCCATCAAAGGAGGCCCACGTGAGAAGCCCTTCATACTCGACCAAGCCGTCGTTCCTCATCGCCGTCCTGTTTCTCCTCGCGGTCACGGCAATGCCCCCCGTGCGCACCGCCTCCGCCCAGGGTCCGTGGTCTTGGGTCACGTTTAAACCGCCGGGCGAGAGCTTTTCCGTGCGGATGCCCAAACAACCGTCGCAAGAGCCGGTGGAGATGCCGAACGCACCAAACCTGACTGGCACGTCCTACAGCGCGACCGGTGGAGGGATTTACTTCACGGTCAAATCCATTCGCGCGGGGCGGGGAGGTAGCCGGCAGTCGCGGCTCAACGATTTTATCGCCAGATACAGGGGTGCACTCAGCCCTAGTGCCCGGCTCACGGACGAACGCATCGTCAATCTCGGCGGGTTCGGAGGTCGGCAGTACCGGATCAACTCGACGAGCGTGCGTGGGTTGGTGCGCTTCTACTCGACCGAGCTGAGCATATACGTGCTGGAAGTGGCGGGCGGCGACGAGGAAGACGTGCCGGTCGGTTGGTTCCTCAGTTCGTTTACTATCAACGAGCCCCCGCCCATCCCCGACAGGGAGGACGATGGCACAGGTGGCCCCTCCGAAGACAGGAACCGGCGACCCACTTACGAGCAGTGTGCGTGCGACGCGTCAGGCAACCCGGTCGATCAGGCAGTCACGGAGGCCAGGCTCACGCGCGAAGCGATCATCTGTACGGAGGGCAATCTGAGGCTGCCCCCCCAAGCGATCAAACATCAGTTCAACGGCGACGTCATCTTGGAGATAGAATTCCTCAAGGACGGAACCGTGGGCGAAATCAAGGTCATCCAGCCACAGCCCTACGGCCTTACGCAGGTAGCGGTCGAGGCGGCTCGGCTGTATAAATTCTGTCCTGCGTTGCAGGACGGCCAGCCGGTAGATCAGATCACGACGCTCACGGCTACCTTCAGCGTTACCGTCGAGCCGAGCGGCACGCAACGTCCGGGCCGAAGGCCGCGCGGCAGGCGACGACCCTGAGCGAGCATGTCGCAAAGTCGAGGGGGTTTGAAGGAGGAGCGGGCGCTCCTGCGAGAGCTTGATGCGGCTGAATTGGAGACGTACCCCTTAGATGAGTTTAAATTCGAGCTGAGACGGGGGCGGTTCCCTCTAGCGACCATGAACAGATGAGCATTAGATTAACGAAACTTCAGCGGCTCGCCCTCCGCTTGACCCTCGCCACCGTGGAGTTGCTGTCGGCTTGCGCCCAGACCGCTTCAAGTCCCCGTATAGTCACTCCAACAAACCCAGCCCAGGAAGCGCCGCCGACACCACACCGAGCCTACCTACCCCTCGAACCCTTGAGGGCAAGGTAGTGGGTGTAGCTGACAGTGACACGATCACGGTCCTCGGCGCGGGCAACCGGCAGACCCGCGTCCGCCTTCAAGGGATTGATGCCCCGAAGAGCCAACAGACATTCGGTCAGGTCTCGAAGCAGAACCTCAGCGACCTCTTCTTCGACAGGCAAGTTGTCGTCGAGTACGAGAAGACGAACAGGCACGGTCAAACCTTAGGCAAAATGCTTGCCGGCGGGCATAACGTGAATCTTGAGCAGATTAGGGCGGGACTAGCTTTGACACTACAAGTACTACCAGGACGAGCAGTCGCCGGAGGACAGGCGCCTCTACGCCGATGCGGAGGCGAAGGCGCGGTCGGCAAGGCGCAGTCTGTGGGCTGATCCCAATCCGATCCCGCCATGGAACTTTAGGCATGGGAAGCGCGGGAGGGCAGAAGAGGGAATGCCGGCGGACACCGGCGTTCCGACGACCGCGCCAACTCCAGTGGCACGGAGGCAGGCAGAAGGGCAGACAACAGGGGTGTCAGAGCCAGAGGGGGTCGTCTCTCCTCAAAGTCCGATATATGGTCTACGGCCCGGCTTGAATAATTCCGTCCACGGGATCACTCGAACCCTTTAACCACACTCGGCTGACCCCAACACCTAGAAGTTGCTGTAACCACAGTAAGCGTTATAATTTACCGATTAGTAGGGGCGCTGCTTGTACTGTTTTTACTTTGATCGGGTTCGGCAGCCCTCTGAATTTAGGTCAATGGTAGGTGCAGCTGATCGCTTTGTAAGATGCTGCTGTCCCGGATGGTGCTCCAAAGATCCTCTGGCCAGCTATAGGGAACTGCGCGAAGCCCACCGCTTAAAGTATACTCACATCTGGATGTTCCAGGAAGTTGGCAGGTTTTGAGGTTGGCATGGTGAAATAGTCAATAATGAGGGTTATCTGAAATAGCGAAGCCGGCGACTTAATCGTGTTCGCCGGCCTTCGCTCGTAATTGAGAGTCGATGCGTTTGGAGCTGCTCCTAGAAACCTTACCTTTGGCGCTAGACCTGCTTTGTTAGTCTAGAGCCTACGTAATCACCGCTAAGCGCGGGCGTGTCGTTGCCTTGAAGTAATCACCGCTAGGCTAATGCGCGGGCATGTCGTTGCCGTGAACTGACCTACTGAGCTACCTACCGTTCTTGTCGGCTTTCTGGGTCTTACCGGACTTCCCAGGCTTCCTCTGTTGCCTCTCGGGGCCGGGCTTGGGTGGTATGCACGGTGTCTCTACTCCGTAGGTATCACCATTAGGAGTAGGTTCTTGGTGGCCAACTAACCCTGTGCTGTAAGCGACGGCCGCGAATATCGCGGCGTGAATCAGTAACCTAATCAGGAACTTAATGAAGTCAGAAAGTTCCTCTTTCAGCCATGCGCCGAAAGTTTGCTTACACATGGCTGGCCTCGGCGGTGGAGTAGATCATTTCAACTATACCTCCTATAAATTCTCGGAGGTGAAGGGCCCTTCTACTCCAGTCAAAGAGCAACCCAGTTACGGGTGTCTTTGATGCCGTTTTTCTCCTATAGCGCTTTGCACTTGCATTGAGACTAATAGCCGCAATGCCTGAACCAGCCGTCAATGTCGTCGGGCGTCACGGCTCGGAGCGCATCATTCAGCGCCGCGTCCAACTCCTTCGGCGTGCGGGGCTGGCGTCCGCGCACCAAGGTCTTAACCTTCGACCAGCACTCCTCTATCGGCGAGAAGTCCGGCGAGTAGGCCGGCAGCCACATCACCTCCGCTTCGGCCGCGGACACTACCTGCTCAACTTGGCTGGCCTGATGCACCGGCAGGTTGTCGAGCAGCACGACATCCCTCGGGCGCAACTGCCTGACCAGCATCCGGCTGACGTAAGAGTCGAAGGCTACCGCATCGAGTGCGCCCTCCAGGCTGAGCGGCGCGAGCAGCCCGCGCAGGCCCAACGACCCGATCAGCGTCACCCCGCGGCCGCGGTTGCGCGGCACGCTCTGGTTGACCCGTTCGCCGCGCGCCGCCCGCCCGTAGGC
>JBEVJD010000196.1:0-17296 GCA_040510435.1 Pyrinomonadaceae bacterium
CTGGCGCCGGATCGTCGAGACGCGCGCGAGCAACGTGCCGCCGCCGTGCTGGTCGACGAGCGGCACGAGACCGAACCCGATCGCCAGCTCGAGCGGGTCGAGCGCGAGCGCGTCGAGCGCAGCGTCGCGCGGCGCAGGGGCCTCGGCGGCGGGCGCGGCCAGCGCGGCCTGCGCCTTCTCCGCCTCCTCGGCCTCCCGCTTGGTCGGCTGCTTGCGCAGCATCCACCCCACGAAGAAGAACATGCCGCCGATCAGCAGGAACGGCACCTTCGGCAGCGCGGGGACGAGCGCGAACGCGCAGATCACCGCGCCGGCGACGAGTGGGGCCTTGCGCTGGTCGAGCAGCTGGTCGGCGACGTCGGAGCCGAGGTCCTTCTCCGACGCGATCTGGCGCCGGATCGTCGAGACGCGCGCGAGCAGCGTGCCGCCGCCATGCTGGTCGACGAGCGGCACGAGGCCGAACCCGATCGCCAGCTCGAGCGGATCGAGGGCGAGGGCCTCGACGGCGGCGTCGCGCGGGCTCGGCAGCTCGACGGGGGCGGCGGCGCGCTCGGCCGCCTCGGCCGCGGTGGGCTGAGTCTCGCGTAGAGATTTGACGCGGGCCGCGCGGACGCGCTCGAAGACCTCGGGCGTGAGCTGCGGGTTGGTGACGGCGTTGCGCGCGAGTTCGAGCAGGCGTTCGAGGTCTGTGGCGCGCCCAGCCAGTGTGATGTCGAGCGTGTCGTAGCCGACCGCGACCTCGATGCGGCCGCCCAGCTCCTCCGTGACGTAGTCGCGCGTCTGCTGGTCGAACATCAGGTCGGCGAGCGAGGCCATCAGCCCCTCCCTGCCGGCGAGGTCGAAGGCGGCGCCGCTGTGCACGCGCACTTTGACGAGCACGTTCTGGTCGGCCGGGCGGCTCCAGAGCAGAATCCTCAGTCCGTTGAGAAGCTGTTCGCGGCGCGGCTGGGGCGTCTGTGCCGGCGCGGCGACCCAGCCGGCCGAGAGCAGCAGCAGGGCAGTCAGGACTCGCAGACGCACCGTGCGCCGGCCGCTTTCAGGACTTTTTGGGGTTTTCATCGTGCTTTTCGTGGCTTTTGAAACGGCCTCCGGCGAACTCTGACCCGGAGGGTTTACGGCAACGGGGAGCAGTTCTCTGAAATCTTAGATGCAGGCGCTTGAGGCGTCAAATGCCTCGGCGTGTGCCGGGCGGGCTGTCTTTTTTCCGGGCGGCGCCGCGCGGCGTGGCAGCGATTCCCGCGGGCGGGGCATCAAAAGCTGTTCAGAGAGCACCTTGCGGACGACCCGCCCGCACGCACGCCGCACGCAAGGCTCCGCTCGGGGCTTGAATGCTTGAGAAAAAGTTTGTAACGTGGGTACAGCACGGGTTACCCTTTCCCCGCGTGGTTCGACGGGAGGTTCCTTAGAAAATGAAACAGTGTCCTACGTGCCAAGAGGAGTTCGCCGATAAGTTCGGCTTCTGCCCGGTGGACGGTACGCCCCTGGGCTCCCCCGGCGAGCGCGCCGCGTCCCCCGAGGCGCCTGACGAATCGGTCGTCACGATGTCGGCCGCCGCTGGCTCGGCCTCCTCTGCGGAGGCGGGCGGCGACGACGTGTCCGAAGAGACCATCGCGGGCGGCAGCATCCCGCCGACCCCGAACGGCCGCGAAGAGTTCCACCTGACTTTCCTTCAGGACGAGGGGCTGACGCTCCGCCTCGTCAAAGAGCTGAAGGCCGTCGGGCACGACGCGGAGCTGACCTGGCCCGAGTTCAAGCGCGACCCCGTCGGGTTCTCGAAACGCTCGGCCAAGGCTTACGGCACCGCGGGCTGGAAGTTCTTCTCGCAGCCGAACGTGGCGCTGGCGACCCTCGCCGCGGTCATCTTCGTTTCGGGCTTCCTGACCTTTATCTTCGCCGCCGAGAACAGTTGCGCGATCCTGACCCGGTTCGGGTTCCAGTGCGTCTCCGTCGCGAGGGCGAACCCGTACGAGAATCTTGAGATCGTCGGCTACGTCGAGAACGAGATTCCGAAGGAGCAGCCGACGCCCGACAAGGGCCCGGCCGGCACCAACGAAGGCAAGGGCGGCGGCTCGAAGCCGAAGTACGAGAAGCCCGCGGGCGGCGGCGGCGGCGGCCGGCAGGATCAGACCCCGGCCTCGGCCGGCAAACTGCCGACGGCGCAGCTCGAAGTGCCCCCGATTGTGACGGCCAACCCGAAGCCTCCGCCGCCGAATCCGCATCTGCCGACGCCCGTGACGATGCAGGTCGATCCGATGCTCGTCAAGGTTGACCCGCGCGACATCCCGTACGGCCTGCCCAACTCGACCGCGACTGTGCCCTCTTCGGGCTCCGGGCGCGGGGGCGGGATGGGCGAAGGCACGGGCGGCGGCATGGGCACCGGCGAGGGGACGGGTCTCGGCCCCGGCCGCGGCGGCAACACGGGCGGCGGCGACCGTAACGACGGCGGCGGCGGCCCCGGCGGCGGTGGCGGCGGCGGCGTTGACTACTCGCGCCCGTTCAAGCAGAGCGAGGTGACGCGCAAGGCGTTCATCACCTACAAGCCCGAGCCGGGCTTCACCGAGGAGGCGCGCAAGAACAACGTGACCGGCGTCGTGCGGCTCCGCGCCGTCCTCCACGCCTCGGGCGGCATCCAGAGCATCAGCGTCGTCAAGGGTCTGCCCGACGGCCTGACCGAGAAGGCCATCACGGCCGCGCGCTCAATCAAGTTCACCCCGGCCGAGAAGGATGGCCGCTCCGTCTCGCAGTATGTGGTGCTGGAGTACAACTTCAACATCTACTAAGCGAGTAGACAGTAGTCAGTAGAAAGACAACGCGGCGCGTCTCAGCCATTGGCCGGACGCGCCGCTTTTTTTCTACTGACGACCGACGACTGACTACTGTCTACTTTTTATTCTGACTGCTGCTATACTCCCCGCGAAAGCCTTAATCTTAATCGAAGGAGTCCGGGTTGGCCGAGGCGTCACAGAAGGCGGTGAAGGTCGTCTGCGTCGCGAGCTATTTCAAGGGCGCGGATTTTCTGCGCGAGTGCAAGCGGCAGGGGGCGCGCGTCGAACTGCTGACGCGCGAGCGCACGAGGCGCGAGCCGTGGCCGCACGACTCGCTCGACGCCGTCCATTACCTGCCGGACGACGCGGGCGCCGAACTCGTCATCCACGTGGCCGCATACCTCTCGCGCGAGCAGAAGATAGACGCGCTCGTCGCGCTCGAAGAGTTCGACGTGGTCACGACGGCGCTCGCGCGCGAGCACCTGCGGCTGGCCGGGCTCGACAGTTCGCGTGCGCGCCTGTTCCGCGACAAGCTCGTCATGCGGCAGCGCGCGCGCGAAGCGGACTTGCGCGTCCCGGACTTCGTGCCGCTCTTCAACTATCAGGAGGTCGGCGAGTACATGGGGCGCGTGCCGCCGCCGTGGGTCGTCAAGCCGCGCTCGGATGTTTCGTCGTCCGGCATCCGCCGGGTCGAAGAGTCGGAGCACGTCTGGCGCGCCATCGAAGCGCTCGACGCGCGCGAGGCTTTGCAGGACAAGTCCTCCTACTACCTGCTTGAGAAGTTCGTGGCCGGCGAGGTCTTCCACGTCGATTCAATCGTCGAGGACGGCGAGGTCATCTTCTCGGGCGCGAGCCGCTACGGGCGGCCGCCGCTCGACGTGGCGCAGGGCGGCGGCGTCTTCACGACCCACACGCTCGACTACGACTCGCAGGAGCACGGAGAGCTGACGCGCCTCAACGCGGAACTGCTCGGCGCGCTCGGCCTCGAACACGGGGCGGCGCACGCCGAGTTCATCAGGGGCGCGGCCGACGGCGAGTTCTACTTCCTCGAAGTGGCCGCGCGCGTCGGCGGCGCATACATCGCCGACACCCTGGAGGCCGCGACCGGCCACAATCTCTGGCGCGAGTGGGCGCGCGTCGAGGTGGCGCACGCGCGGGGCGAGCGCGTCGGGCGGTTGGAGCCGCGGCGCGAGTACGGCGGCATCGCCCTCTCGCTCGCGCGGCAGGAGCGCCCGGACACCTCGGCCTACGACGACCCGGAGATCGTCTTCCGCGTGGACAAGCCGCACCACGTCGGCCTCGTCGTCCGCTCCCCCGACCTCGCGCGCGTGCGCGAACTGCTCGAAGACTACTCGCAACGCTTCGCCCGAGACTTCAGCGCCACCGCCCCGCCGCCCGACCGCCGCGGGGTGAATCTGTGAGTAATGAGTGATGAGTGATAAGTGATAAGAAAAACAACTGCCGGTTCGTCTTATCACTCATCACTCATCACTTTCCTTGGAGGAGATTCAATGGCTCAGCCTCATGTCGCACCTTACGGTTCCTGGAAGTCGCCCATCACGTCCGACCTCATCGTGTCGGCGACGGTCGGGCTCGGGCAGATCGTGCTCGAAGGGGCCGACACTTACTGGATCGAGATGCGTCCGTCGGAGGGCGGGCGCAACTGCGTCGTGCGCCGCGCGCCGGACGGCACGATTTCGGACGTGACGCCGCAGGGCTTCAACGCGCGGACGCGCGTGCACGAGTACGGCGGGGGCGACTTCGCCGTCCACGACGGCGCGGTCTACTTCGCCAACTTCGCCGACCAGCGCGTCTACCGCCAGCAGACCGCGACGGCGCCGCCGCAGCCGCTCACGCCCGAAGGGAAGTTCCGCTACAGCGACTTCGTCGTGGACACCGCGCGCGGCCTCGTCTACGCCGTGCGCGAAGACCACGCGGACGAGGGGCGCGAGGCCGTCAACACGCTCGTCATCTTAAGTCTTGAGGGCGCGAACGAGGACGGCGGGCGCGTCATCGCCTCGGGCAACGACTTCTACTCGACGCCACGCGTGAGCCCGGACGGCTCGCGCCTCGCGTGGCTCAACTGGAGTCACCCGAACATGCCCTGGGACGGCTGCGAATTGTGGGTCGGCGACTTGAACGCGGACGGCACGGTGGGCGATTCGCGGCTCGTGGCGGGCGGGGCGGAGGAATCGATCTTCCAGCCGGAGTGGTCGCCGTCGGGCACGCTCTACTTCGTCTCCGACCGGAACAACTGGTGGAACATCTACCGGCTGAGCGAAGACGGCTCGGCGGAGGTCGTCCACGAGGCGGAGGCAGAGTTCGGTCTGCCGCAGTGGATCTTCGCCATGTCCACTTACGCCTTCGCCTCCGACGACCTCATCGTCTGCGCCTACGCGCGGCGCGGCGACTGGAGCCTCGGGCTCCTCGACACGCGCAGCAAGACCCTGGAGCAGCTCGAACTGCCCTACACGGACATCACCTACGTCCGCGCCGACTCGTCGCGCGCGGTCTTCCGCGCGGGCTCGCCGACCGTGCGTGCGGCCGTCGTCGAGCTCGACCTCGGGACGCGCGAGACGAGCGTGCTCCGCCGCGCGAGCGAGGTGGCCGTCAACCCGGCCTACGTCTCGACCGCGAGCGCCGTCGAGTTCCCGACCGCGGGCGGGCGCACGGCGCACGCCTTCTACTACCCGCCGCGCAACCAGGACTTCGCCGCGCCCGAGGGCGAGCACCCGCCGCTCCTCGTCAAGTGCCACGGCGGCCCGACCTCCGCGGCCTCCTCGACCCTGCGTTTGGACACGCAGTACTGGACGAGCCGCGGCATCGCCGTCCTTGATGTGAACTACGGCGGGAGCACGGGCTACGGGCGCGAGTACCGCCTGCGGCTGAACGGCGAGTGGGGCGTGGTGGACGTGGACGACTGCGTCAACGGCGCGAAGTCTCTCATCGAGCAGGGCGAGGCGGACGCCGCGCGCTGCGTCATCACGGGCGGGAGCGCGGGCGGCTACACGACCTTGAACGCGCTCACCTTCCGCGACACGTTCCGCGCGGGCGCGAGCCACTTCGGCATTGGCGACCTGACGGTCTTCGTCGGCGACACGCACAAGTTCGAATCGCGCTACCTCGAACGGCTCATCGGCCCCTACCCCGAAAGCAAAGACCTCTACTACGAGCGCTCTTCCATCAACTTCACCGAGCAGCTCTCGTGCCCGGTCATCTTCTTCCAGGGGCTCGAAGACAAGATCGTGCCGCCGAATCAGGCCGAGCTGATGGTCGAGGCGCTGAGGAAGAAGCGGCTGCCCGTCGCCTACGTCGCCTTCGAGGGCGAGCAGCACGGCTTCCGCAAGGCCGAGAACATCAAGCGCGCGCTCGACGGCGAACTCTACTTCTACTCGCGCATCTTCGGCTTCCCGCTCGCCGAGCCGGTCGAGCCGGTCGAGATCGAGAACCTATAAGAGCCGTAAACCGTAAACCGTGACAGGAGGGATTCAAACCCTTCCTGTCACGGTTCACGGTTTACGGTTTACGTGCTTGTTGCGGTTTAGCTGCGGGGGCGCATCGGGCGCGACTTGCGCTTATTGCGCTTGCGCGCGAGGGCGGACTTGAGCTTAGCCTTCTGGCCGCGGGACATGAAGAAGGCGTGCTTCTTCGCGTCCTTGATAATCTCCTCGGACATCACCTTACGCTTGAAGCGGCGCAGCGCGCTCTCGATTGACTCGCCCTGGTTGACGACAACTGTTGCCATTACATTTCTCCGTTCAAAAACTGATGAATACGCGCCCGGCGACCCGTCGCCCGGGCGAACACTTTCGACTCTGTGCTTGTCTCTCTCTTAAACTCTATCGGTTAAATCTAGCAACACCCGCCTCTCGGTCGCGAATAGCGACGACAAAAGCAACGGCTATTTTGCCTGCCGAATCGCGTTCTGGCAAGCGGCCGGGGAAGGGGGTTGGGTTTTAGGTGTTGGGGAAGAGCCGGGTTTTTACCAACACCTAAAACCCAGAACCCATCACCCTTCTCCCAACCCCCTTCATCCCTTCGCCGCCGGGTCGGTGATGATGACGAAGTCGCCGAGGCGGCCGAGGTTGGCGTCGAAGTTGGGGAAGCCGTCGGCGGGGACGATGGTGACGACGACGGCGCGCGCCTTCGAGCGGTAGCGGGCGAGTTGTTCGGGCACGCCCATGCGCTCCTCGCTGTGGAAAGTGCCGTTGACCTGCACGACCAGGGGGTCGCGCCCGCGCTTCAAATACTCCGAGATGGCGTAGGCCATCGAGGCGTCGCGCAGCGTCTGCGCTTCGAGCAGGTGCAGGCCGCCGTGCGGGTTCGCCTGCGCGGTCGCCGTGGTGCCGGGCGTCGCCGCCGGCGCCGGCGCGCCGCCCTGCATGAAGCGGTTGAACTTCGCCGCGTAGCCTTCCGACGCCGCGGGGAAGGGCAGCGGCGGAAGCCACATCTTGACGGCGACCTGCGGGAGCGATTTCAGAGAGTCCGGCCCCTGGCTCGACACGCGGGACACGTAGCGCGCGGGCGCGTTGGCCGCGATGACGGGCAGACGGTGCGCGCGCGCGTACTCGACGAGCGGGCGGTAGTCCGTCTCGTAGTTCCTCCACGGGCGGCTACTCAAAAGGAAGTGGCGCTCCGTGATGAGCCCGCCGAGGTACTCGTCCAGAACCGTCTGCACGTCGCGCTCGAACATCTCCAGCGAGAGCGCGAGGGCGCGGCGGCGCGGCGAGTCAGGGCCGTGCATCTCGTCGGCGCGGCGCAGCAGCTCCGCCTCCAACAGGTGCGCGACGCGGTCGTCGTGCGTTTCGCCGACGAAGAGCACGTCGGCGCGTTCGAGCGAGTCGATGATGGTTTGGAGCGTGACGGCGTTGCCCTTCGCGTCGAAGGCGCGGTAGTGCGGGGCGGGGGCCTGCGCGCCCGCGGCGATTTGTGCCGCGAGCGCGGTGAACAGTAACATGCTGGCGAGGCGTCGCACTCCGCACTTCATCATGCCCGACCTTTTAGCACGCCGTCCCGCGCGGCGGCAACGGCCGCGGCCGCGCGTCTCCGGCGGCGGCTATCACGACGAACCAGAGGAGGGAAGTCGCTTTGGAAATTTACGTCAGCACTGACGTGGAGACGGACGGGCCGATCCCCGGCGTCTACTCGATGCTGAGCATCGGGTCGGCGGCCTACCTGCCGGACAAGACGCTCCACGGCGGGTTCTCGGCGAACCTGGAGACGCTGCCCGGCGCCGCGCAGCACCCCGAGACGATGAAGTGGTGGAAGACGCAGCCCGAGGCTTGGGCCGCGTGCCGCCAGGACGTGCAGCCGCCGGAGCAGGCCATGCTCAGCTACCTCGCGTGGCTGAAGGCGCTGCCGGGCGAGCCGGTCTTCGTCGCCTACCCCGCGGCCTTCGATTTCATGTTCGTCTGCTGGTACCTCAACCGCTTCGCGGGCGAGAACCCGTTCGGCTGGCACGCCCTCGACATCAAGACGTTCGCGATGGCGCTCACCGGGCGCGACTTCCTCCACACCGTCAAGCGCAACATGCCGCGCGAATGGTTCGACGACCTGCCCTATACGCACAAGGCGCTCGACGACGCCGTCTCGCAGGGCGCGCTCTTCTGCAACATGCTCGCCGAGCACAAGCGCCGTCTGAAGTCCGGCGGGTGAGCCACGGCCGGGGCGCGTCGGCGGCCGTGCGAAAAAGTTCGTTGACAGCGGCGGCGCGTGAATCTATCTTCTCCGCACCAGCCCGTCGCCGGAGGTGAACAGTGAAAGCTCTGCTGATTCTGCCGCTCCTGTTAACGCCCGTCCCCGCTCTGCAAAACAACCCGGGCGAGGCCGCGCCCGTGGGCGTCGTCAGCTACAAGTGGATGAAGACCCGGCAGAAGGTGGAGAAGCCCGCGGCGCAGGGCTCGACCCCCGCGGCCGCCATGACCACGGCCGACAAGAACTTCGCGCGCAACCGGCGCGTCAACGACCCCGCCGGAGTCCGCGACCCCAACGCCGACACGCTCGACGCGCGCAGCGCCGCGATGGATAAGGCGGTGCGCGACGCGCGCTCGCAGGCCCCCGAATCGGTCGAGGGCTACGACTACCGCGTCAAAGTCCAGAACGCGTCGCAGAAGGCCGTCGAAGTCCTCTTCTGGGAATACCAGTTCGAGGAGACGGCCAACCCTTCGAACCTCACGCGCAGGCAGTTTCTCTGCGGCGTCCAGCTCAAGGGCGGCAAGGAGAAGGAGCTGCAAGCCTTCGGCGCCTCCGGCCCGGCCGGCATCATCAGCGCCGAGAGCCTCGCCAACAAGACGACCAACCCCTTCGCCGAGCGCGTCCGCATCAACCGCATCGAGTATGCCGACGGCACCATCTGGCAGCGCAAGGACTGGAACTACGCCGAGGTGCGCGCCTCCATCCAACGCGCCGTCTCGACCCCCTGGGGCGCCGAGATGTGCCGCGCGCTCTGAGTTGATTTCTCAGGAAAAATTTTTCGGTTGACGCGCGGCGCGCCGTCGCGTAGAAGTGTATCCCGTCTTACGCGCGTGCGGCCGAAAAGGCCCGGCGCCTTCCCTCCACGGAGAATCCGATGAACAGAACGCGCGTCATCCTTCAGACGATGATTACGCTCGCCGCCGCCTCGCTCGGGCTGGTGGCGGCGCTCGCGTGGAACGAGGCCATCAAGGCGCTCATCCGCAGCGTGCTGGGCGAGGACGACAGCCTCCTCGGCCTCTTCATCTACGCCATCCTGGCGACGGCCATCGCCGTCGTCGTGCTCCTCATCCTCGGCAACGCGGCCGCCCGCGTCGGCGGCGACGCCGTCATCGACCGCGAGGCCGAGGGCTAAGCCGATTCAACCCCGAACCGAAGTTAATTAGAGCGAGCGCGCAGCCGACGCGTCCCGGCGCGTGCGCCTTCAACCCGACAACGCATGCAGGCCACAACCCCGACGCCACAGCCGCCCCGCGTCGCCCCGCCGACGCCCGCGGCCGAGTTCCGCAAACACGCGGGCTTCCGCTCGAAGTTTCTGCCGACCGCGCGCGACGTGCTCGTCTACCTGCCGCCCGGCTACGAAGCGGAGGCGCCGCGGCGCTACCCGGTGCTCTACCTGCACGACGGACAGAACCTCTTCGACGGCGCGACCGCCTTCGTGCGGGGGCAGGACTGGCGCGTCGGGCAGACGGCCGGCGCGCTCATCCGCCAGCAGGCCATCGAGCCCGTCATCGTCGTCGGCATCTACAACACCGGGCACACGCGCGTCGAGGAGTACACGCCGAGCGCAGACCCGCGGCTCAAGGTCGGCGGGAAGGCCGACCTCTACGGGCGCCTGATTGTGGAGGACTTGAAGCCGTTCATCGACGCCCACTACCGCACGCGCGCGGGCGTGTGCGACACGGGGCTCGGCGGGTCGAGTCTGGGGGGACTGGTGACGGCGTATCTGGGCTTGCGCCACCCGCGCATCTTCGGCAAGTTGGCCGTCGTCTCGCCTTCGGTCTGGTGGGACGGCCGGCGCATCCTCGGCGACGTGGCGACACTCAAGTCGAAGACGGACGCGCGCATCTGGCTCGACATGGGAACGGAGGAGGGCCCGCGGGCGGTGGCTGACGCGCGCCTGCTGCGCGACGCGCTCGTCGCCAAGGGCTGGCACCTCGAACGCGACCTGCACTACCTCGAAGCCCGCGGCGCGCGGCACACAGAGGCCGCCTGGGCGCAGCGCGTCGAGCCGATCCTCAAGTATCTGTTCCCGAAACAGTAGAACAGAACCGCGAGCGGTAGCGAGCGGGTGCGTGTGACATCAGAGACATCTTATGAAGTCACCCCGACCCGCTCGCTACCGCTCGCGGTTCTGTCTCTTCTTCGACTGTCGGAAACGCTTCATGCCTTCCTCGACCAACTCCCGCGCGCGTTCGGGGCCGAAGCGGCCGAGCGGCTTGAACACCTTGCCCTTGATGTCATTGTAAGAGACGAAGAAGTGCTCGATCTCTTCGAGGAGGGTGGGGTCTAAGTGTTCGAGCGCGCGGAGGCGCGTGTGCAGGCGCGCGTCCGCGGCGACGCCGACGAGGCGGTCGTTGCGCGTCGTCTCGCCGTCGCGCTCGGTCTGCTCGGCCTCGATGACGCCGACGAGCCGCGTGCGGACGAGGCAGCCCGCGAACGCCGGCTCGTCCATCAGCACGAGCACGTCGAGCGGGTCGCCGTCGCCGCCCACCGTCGAGGGCACGAAGCCGAAGTCGAACGGGAACGAAGCCCCCGACGGCAGCACGCCGCCCAGTTTGAAGAGCCCGACCTTCTCGTCGTACTCGTACTTGTTGCGGCTCCCCTTCGGCGTCTCGATGACGACGTTCAGCTCGTCTTCGTCGTGGAAGGCTTCGAGGTGTAAAAGATTATTCACGGCCATCAGTTGTGAGTGATAAGTGATGAGTGATGAGTGATAAGAAAGAGCTACTGCCTTCACTTATCACTTATCACTTATCACTCATCATTCTTTCTCCTTCACCACCCACGCTGAATCTCCCAGCGGTCAACGACGCGGGAGCCTTCGAGCACGTGGTAGTGCGTGTGCTGCGCGGCGGAGAGGCACGAGTGGTTGGCGAGCACGCGGACGCGCGCGCCGACCGTGAGCCGTTCGAGCAGCCCTTCGTCTTCCACCACGACCTCGCCGTGCTCCTGCGAGAGCGAGCCGACGCGCAGCCCCATCTCCGCGCCTTCGAGGTCGAGCACGCGGCCGTAGCCGCACGAAGAATCCAACTCGACGGGGCCCCGATCCTTCGAGAGCGCGATGGCGCCCGCGTCGATGACGACCTTGCGGCGCGCGCGGTCGCGGTGGACGACCGCCCCGAGCACCGTCAGCGCGCAGTCATCGAAAGCGCAACTGCCGAGCGCGGCCTGGGAGGCGTCGAAGAAGATGTAGTTGCCCGGCCGCGCCTCGTCCACGCCTTCGAGGTGGTCGTAGTGCGTCGCGGTCGGGGTCGAGCCGACGCTGACGGTCGGGACGCGGATGCCGTCGGAGCGCAGGCGCGCGGCGAACTCCGTCATCACGTCGCGCTCAAGCCGCGCGATTGAGAGCAGCTCTTCGCGCGAGCGCGCGTGGTACGAGTGGCCGGCGTGCGTCAGGATGCCCGCGAAGCGGAGGCCCGCGGCGGCGTCGATGCAGCGCGGGATTTCGAGCGCCTCGGGTCGTTCGGGCTCGACGCCGCAGCGGTGGTAGCCGCAATCAACCTTCAGGAACAGGTCGAGCGTGAGCCCCGCGCGCCGCGCGGCTTCGTTGAGCCGCGGCGGGATTTCCACATCGTCCGTGATGAGCGCGAAGCGTTCGCAGAGCTTTGAGAGTTCTATCGCCTCCGCGAACTTGCCCGGCTCAATCGGCACCGCGTAGGTGATGTCTTTAAAGCCGTGCGCGGCGAAGGCACGCGCCTCGGCGAGCGTCGAGACGGTGATGCCGCCCGCGTGCCCGTCGGTCTGGATGCGCGCCACCTCCACGCACTTGTGCGTCTTGACGTGCGGGCGGAGTGTCGCGCCGAGGCGCTTCATGCGCCCCGACATCGTCTCCGCATTCCGCCGCACGCGCGCCGCGTCGAGGAGGAGCGAAGGCGTCTTGATGTTGTGTAAGTCCATGTGTGTTTGAAGTGAGGGTGACTATAACATCATCCGGATGGTGGGTGGAGTGTAAGGCGTAAACACGGAGACACGGAGACACAGAGACACGGCTTGTCGAGTTATCTCTTCAAGCCGTGTCTCTGTGTCTCTGTGGTTGAATGCCTCTATCGCTTCACTGCTGCACGGTGATGAAGACGCCGGTGCGGCTGGTCGCGCCGGAGGCGGTGGTGACGACGACGGCGGCGGGGCCTGTGACGCCGTCGGGGATGACGGCGTTGATCTGGTCGAGGCCGTTGAAGCCGCCGGAGGGGCCTGCGTAGTTGACCCGCGCGGCCTTGCCGCCGATCTGCACCGTGACGGGCAGCGAGTTGCGCCAGCCCGTCCCGAGGAGCGCGACCTCGGACGCGGCGTTGTCGAAACGCGCGGGGAAGGGCGCGTTTGTGTAGAGCATGCCCGAGACGAGCAGCGCGACGGCCTCGCCCTCGCCCGTCTGCGGGACGGTGAAGAGGCCGGGGTTGGCGTTAACGAAGTCGGCGTCGTCGGCCGCCGTCACGTTGCCGTTGACGAGGACGACGACAGAGCCGACGCCCGTCCCCAGCGCCTGCGGGACGTGGACGTGAATCTTCGTGTCGTCGAAGGAGAGGACGGGTGCTTCCAGCCCTTCGACCGTCACGCGGACGCCGCGCGCCGTCGCCTCTCCTTGCGTCGCGCCGCTCTGGCCGCGCGTCAGCCCCGCGCCCGTGATGGTCGCGAGCCCGCCCGTCGGCGCGTCGCCTTGCAGGCTCGCGCTGTTGGTCACAGAGAGCCGCGCGACAACCGGGAGCGCGGTCTCGACGCCGAAGGAGAGCCCCGAGTAGGCTTGCGTGAACTCGTCGTCGGCGAGCACGAAGGCGTCGCCGTCGCGCAGCACGCCGTTGAGCGCGGGGTCTGGGAAGGCGTAGACGTGCGGGATGCCGCCGTTGCCGCCGTCTTCCGCGAGGTCGCTCTCGCCCGTCGCGTCCTGTATGACGTAGACCGTCCCCTCGCGCGCGACCGTCAGGCCGTGGAGGACGAAGTTGTTGTCAATCGAAAGTCCCTCGACGCAGACCTCGTCCGCGTCTGCGTCGCCGTCGCCGTCGGTGTCGTAGACGGCGAGCATGTATGTCTCGTTCCCGACGGAGTGCGTGAAGACGACGCCGCGCGAGTTGGCCGCCACGTCAATCGGCGCGTCGGTGTCGAAGGGGAACGAGTAGAAGGGCACGGGGTCGAGCGTGTCTGGCACGCCGTCGTCGTCCGTGTCGCGGACGACGCGCAACTCGTTTGACTGGAAGTCGGCGACGAGCAGGTCGCCGTCGGGCAGGAGCGCGAGGCCGTTGGCGTTGAAGAGACGGTCGTCGCCGACCGCGACGAGCGAGCGCGAGCGCGACGTGTCGAAGCCGCCGGTCGCGAGGTCGCGCACGAGCAGGACGACGCCGGGCGACTCCTCGTTGTTGGGGTCGTCGGGGTCTTCGCTGTTGAAGTAGCCGCCGGAGGAGACGACGACGAACTCGCGCCCCGCGTGGGACGTGCCCGCGACGACCGCCGCGGCCGAGGGTAGCCCGAAGTCGCGGCCGAGGTCGAAGGTAGTGGCGGTGTCGCGCACGTAGTCGCCGTTGGTGTCGAGCGCGAGGACGAGGATGCCGGTCGCCACGTCGTCCGAGGTGTTACTGGTTCCGCGGTCGTCAATGGCCGTGAAGACTTCGTAGCGCGCGCCCGTGCGACCGACGGCGATGTCGTAGGAGCCGCCGCGCGCGTCGAAGGTGGCGCGGTCGTCGGCGCGCAGGTCGCCGTCGCGGTCAACGAACTCCTCGTGCGTGCCGTCGCCGTTGACGAGGCTCAGTTGCGAGACGTGCAGCACGCGGCTGAGCGGCGTGCCCGGCTCGATGGCGGCCGACGGAGTCGGGCGCGCCGCTTCGGCCGCAGCGCGTGCGTTTTTACCAGAGGCTTTCTCAACGCTCCTCTTAAGAGCCGCGGGGCGCGCGGGCTTGCGCCGACTCGAATCGGCGGTTCGATTCAACGGCCGCGTTCGCGCCTGCGCGGCGGCGCGTTTGCGCTTCGGAGTGTAGGCGCCGGGGCGCGCGGGCGTCTTGCCGACGTGCGTGCGTGACGCCAACGCGCGGCGGCGGTCGGGTCTGTAGTTCTTCGAGGTCTTCGTCTGCGCCTTACCGGCGCGCGGGAGCGGGGTGCAAAGGGCGAACAGAGTTAGTAACGAGACGAGTGCGACGAGGTGTGAGCGGGCGCGCATCTGAAATCCTTTCGGCTGTGTCCGGGGAGAGGTTCAGAAGTAGGCAGGAGGCGGATGGCGGCAGGCAGTTAAAGACATTTGCGACTTTTGATTTTAGATTTGCGGTCGGCGCGTCTTCCGCCTTCAATCGCGAATCAAAAATCTAAAATTCCTTCTCGCTGTCTACCGCCATCTGCCTCCTGCCTGCTTCTAATGCGGCGGCGGCAGCACCGTGCGACGAGTTGCGTCGGTCGTGTTCGCACGGCGCTGCCCCCGCCACCAAGCGGAGGCGCGCGGCCCCGTCTCGCGCCTCCGACTCTCGCGTTAACGCTGATCCGGCCTCGCCCGAGTCCGCGGCGCTTCGGGGTCGCGCTGGCGCGGAGCCTCTTGACGAGGTGGCTCCTGACGCGGCGCCTCCTGTCGAGGCGCTTCTTGACGCGGCGCTTCCTGTCGCGGGGCCTCTTGACGTGGGGCCTCCTGTCGCGGCTCGGAGCGTGGCGCTTCGTAGCGCGGCGACTCGCGGCGCGGTGCGGGTTCCTCGCGGCGCGGCGCAGGCGATTCGCGCGGGGGGCTGTAGGAGGGCGGAGCCTCGCGCTTCGGCGCAGGCTCCTCGCGCCTCGGCGAGGGCTCCTCCCGGCGTGACGGAGCCGAAGAGCCGCCGCCGCCTTCTTCGTCACGGGGCCGTATGCGCGGCTCGTGGCGCGGGCGGGAGATGGGGCTTGAGCTGTCGTCGCGCGGACGCTCTTCGCGCGGCCGTTCGGCGGGCGGCTGTTCGCCGGAGGGCTGCGTGGGTCGGACGCGCGGCGCGCCCGAGTTGCCGCCGCCGTCCGTGTCGCGCGCGCGCCGCCTGGGCGACACGGCGTCGTCGCCGACGGGGGAGCCGGACGACGGTTCGGACTCGCTCGGGCGCGTGGGTCGTGCTCGTCGTGGCTGCTCTGAGTCGCCGCCCGGGTTGGTGTTGGGAGCGCCGGACGTGCGCGGCCGCTCGACCGCGCCGGTGCCGCCGCCCGTGTCGCCGCCGAGGGAGCCGGAGCCCGCGGAGTTGTTGCCGCCTGAGGCGTCGGGCGCGGAAGGCACGCGCGGCTCGCGGTTGTTGAGGACGCGCGTGCGGCGCAGTTCGCCGTCGAGCGGGACGCCGGGGGTGCGCGCGGCGGCGCCGGTCGGGCGGTCGTTCACGGCGCGCGGAGGCATGACGGGAGCCGGGCGGTTAATCGTCAGCGTGTCGCGTCCCTGCGCGCCCGTGGGTCGGGCGGCACCAGCGCCGACACGCGGCGCACCGCGGTCTGCGCGCGCGACTGGCACGCGCACGGGCTCGCTCGACAAGGCGCGTTGGGCGAGGTCGCCGGCCGCGGGTCGCGCACGCAGAGCCCTGTCACCGAACTCGCGCGCGGGCACGGTCGAGACGGCGCGCAGCAGGTGCGGATTCGAGCGCCGCAGGTGTTCGAGGTCGCGCCCGCGCAGCGGCGACAGGCGGTCGTGGCCGCGCGACCAGTAGCGGCCGCGCGGGTCGCGCTGGCCGTAGGTGAGCGGGTACCAGCAGACGTGCCGGTCGCGCCCGAAGTCCAAAGTGACGAAGACGACGAGCGCGGGCCGCCACCACGCGCGACCGTAGCGGTAGCCGTAGCCGCGCGGCGCCCAGCACCAGTAGTTGTTCACGTAGACCCAGCGGCCGTAGTGGTACGGGGCCCAGCCCCAAGGCTCGTCCGCGACCCACGTCCAGCCGTAGGGCGGACACCAGACCCAGCGGCCGTAACGGTACGGCGTCCAGTCGTTGTAGGCGTTGACGGAGGTCGTGTGCGGGCGCCAGATGTAGCCGTAGTCTTTGTGGTAGGCCCAGTCGCCGTAGGCGTCCAGCTCCTCGGCGCCGTACACGTCCGAGTCGTAGTAGCGGTCGCGCCCGTCGTGGCGCAGGCGCGAGGCAAGGTAGCGCTCGCGTTCGTCGTTCCAGGAGTCCCACTCGTCGAAGCCCGCGGCCGCGCTGAACTCCCAGTCACTCTCGCCCGTGCCGTCGGGCGCGAGCCGCGCCGTGCGGTTGTTGCGCAGGACGAAGCCCGAATTCTGCGAGTAGATGCGCGCGCGCCCGTCCTCGCGCACGGTGACGCGCACCCCGCCGTCGCGCTCGACATCGACGCGGTACTGACCCGTGCGCTCGGCGGCGACGGTCGTGCCCGGCGCGTCCAGCTCGAAGTACTCCTTGTCCTTGTCGAAGCGCGCGAGCCGGAAGGTCGCGGTGCCTTCGGAGAGGCTGAGCGCGATGCCCTCGTCGCGTAGCGTGACGACGCGGATGACAGAGTCGGGCCCGACGCGGACGAAGTTGCGCGCGTCAACCTGTACTTCGAGGCGCGCGTCGCGACCCGTCGAGAGCACGTCGCCCTCGACGAGCGGCGCGTTCAGTCGCGCCTCCTCCCACTCGTCGTTGCCGGCGCGCTTGACGCTGACCTCGCCTTTGAGGAGGCTGATGCGCAGCACGCGCGCGCGCTCCTCGTACTCATCGTCGTAGTAGGTGTCTTCGGCGGCGCACACCGCCGGGGTCAGCAGTAAGAGTGTGGAGAGAAGGAAGAGGAGAGCTGTCGGCGCAGAGAGACGAGACCGCATACTGGACGCTCCTTCGTTCACGATTCGGACGGGCTCTGCTTTGGGGGCAGAACGGGGCGGACGAAGCCTTGCTTCCCCGGCAGGGAAGAGAACTTGCGGGGGCTTCATCCTTTGCCCGCGG
>JBEVJD010000197.1:0-9131 GCA_040510435.1 Pyrinomonadaceae bacterium
CACCCGCTCGCTACCGCTCGCGGTTCTGTTATTCGTTCACGAACAAATCTTCTAAAGGATTGCCGACCGGCTGGACGGCGACGAGGCGTGCGCCGGCCGTGCGGACGGCTCGGAGAACTTCGTCAACTTCCGACTCGGTCGGCACCTCGACGCGCGCGCCGCCGGGCGTGGCGGTGAGTCGCGCCGCGGCGAGCGGGGCGAGCGCAGCTTCGAGCCGGGCGGCGTCTTCCGAGGAGACGACGACCTCCATCGGGCGTTCGCCGCCCGCGCCGCGCAGCTCTTCGAGGCGGCCGATGTGCGCGAGCCGCCCCCGGCGCAGCACGGCCGCGCGGTCGCAGAGTACTTCAACGTCGGAGAGGATGTGCGAGCACAGGAAGACGGTCGTGCCCGTCGTGCGTAGCGAGGCGATGAGGTCGCGCACTTCGCGGCGGCCGACGGGGTCGAGCCCGGACATCGGCTCGTCGAGGAAGACGACGGCCGGGTCGTTGACTAACGCCTGCGCGAGCCCCACGCGCTGCAACATGCCCTTGGAGAATTTGCGGAGCTGCTTGTCCCAGGACTTCTCGTCCAAACGCACGCGCGCGAGCAGGTCGGCGGCGCGGCGGCGTCGCTCGGCGGGGCGGTAGCCGAACAGCTCGGCGCAGTATTGCAGAAGCTCGCGCGCCGTGAGGTAGTCGTAGAAGTAAGGGTGCTCGGGAAGGTAGCCGATCTCGGCGTGCATCGCTGTGTCGGCGATGTCGCGGCCGAGTATGCGCGCGCCGCCGGAGGTCGGGTACATCAGGCGCATGAGCAGCTTGAGCGTCGTCGTCTTGCCCGCGCCGTTGGCGCCGAGGAAGCCGAAGATTTCGCCGCGCCCTACGTTCAGCGAGAGCCCGTCGAGCGCGCGCACCTTGCGCTTACGCAGGAAGCCGACCTCGTAGTCCTTCGTCAGTCCGTCTATTTCTACAGCAGGAGACATAACCTCAGACCCCACAGTTGTCGTTTAATCCTTCGGTATCTTCGAGCGTTCGTCGAGCCGCACGTCGCAGGCGGCGGCGTCGAGCACGTAAGGCACGTCGGACGGGTCGAGCGGCACGCCCGCGCCCGTCAGCCGCAAGCGCGCGGCGCGCAGCAGCGGCGCGACCTCGCGCCAGTCGGCGGGGCAGCGCCCGGCGCGCTCGCGGAAGTCTGCGAGCGCGCGCCGGATGCGGTCGCGCTCTTCGAGCGAGTCGAGCTGCGCCAGCCTTTGGACGGCGAGCGTCCTGACCTGCTCGTCGGCGGCGCCCTCGTACATGCGCCGGTACATCTCGCGCGCGACGGTGCGGCTCCCGCCCTGCGCGGTCATCTGCGCGGCCAGGATATTCATCCAGGGGGGGGCGCCCGGCTGGCGCGCGCCGGCCTCGTACGCCGCGCTCGCCTCGCGGAAGCGGTTCGCCTGCCAGTGTATGTAGCCGAGATAGTGGTAGAGCCGCCACTCCTGCGGGTTCTCGCTGATGCCTCGCTCGACGAGGCGGACGGCGGCGTCGGGGTCGATGGCGGGGAGGACGACCGCGCCGAAGTCGTAGGCCGCCATGAACTGCGGGTCGAGCGCCGTGGACTGTTCGAGCAGCGGCCCGAGGTTGCGGATGCCGAGCGGGCGCAGGTCGTCGAGCGTGAACTCGCCCTGAAATGCCTCCACCTTGCGCCCGACGTACTGGATCGAGCGCAGCCAGTACCAGTCGGCCGCGACGCCGTTGAAGCCGAGGCTCAGGCGGCGCGCCGTCTCGGGCCTGACGTAAAGCTCTTCGTACGCGGCGAAGGGGTCTTCCGCCGGGCGGCGCGCGTCCAGCCAGCGCGCGAGGGCGAAGGTCTGCACGAGCCCCATGACGACGACGAGCGCCAGCAGCGCGTCGCGCGCACGCTCGCGCCGCGCGACCCCCGCACGCCCGGCCGCGAACTCTTCCGCCGCGCCCGGACTCGGGGACGGGCTCGAATCAGTCCTCTCGTCCGTCGCTTTCATTTGAAGTTGCGCCGCTTGAAGACGAGCGTTGAGGCCGCGAGCAGCGCGGCGATGTAGGCGAGCCCGTAGAGCACCGCGACGAGGAAGTCGGGCGCCGCGGGCGTCCGCCCGTGCGCGGCCGCCGTGATGTAGGAGTAGTTCGAGAGGTTCGGCAGAAGATAGTAGAGCGCCGCGAAGAAGAGGCGCGCGACGCCCGACGCGCCCGCCGCCGACAGCGACTTCAGCTCCGCGCTGAAGTGGCCGATGACGAAGACGAAGAAGGTCAGCAGCGCCGAGAGTGCCGGCGACGAGAACGAGGAGAAGAGGAGCGCGACGGCGACCACGATCATCAGCTCGACGTAGATGAGCGCGACCGCGGGCCAGATGCTCAGCGCGAGCGGGTGCCACCCGCCGCTCACGTACAGGAGCGCGAGCGACACGCCCGCACCCATCACGGCGACGTTGACCGCGAGCGTCAGGCACAGGCCGAGGTACTTGCCCAGCAGGAATTCGCCGCGCCCCACCGGCTTCGAGAAGATGGCGTAGATGGTGCGGCGCTCGATCTCCTTGTAGACGAGCCCGACGCCGACGAAGATGGCGATGAAGACGCCGAACAGGAGCGCGGCCGAGAGCCCCATGTCCACGATGATCTTCAACTCCTGCGCCGCCGACAGCTCGCCGAGGAAGACCGCGCCGCCCGTCAGGATGAGGACGAAGAGGACGAGGTTGTAGAGCACACGGTCGCGCACGGCCTCGCGGAAGGTGTTGCGCGCAATGGCCGCGACGCGCGCGGCCGCGCCCGACCTCCTCAAGTCGGCGCCCGACTCGCGGGCGGCTGCTTCGGTTTTCAGTGCAACGATCTCTTCGGGCATCGAGGCTTCGCTGTTCATCGTTTTCAGTTGGAACGCATGCGCGCGCGCCACCCCGTATGGACGGCCCAGGGGAAGCGCCGCTCGTTCTCCTTGAGGACGGCGAAGACCGCGTCCTCGGGTTCCAGTTCGCCCGGCACGGCGGCCGACTTCGGGTCGCGCAGCGCCGCCGCGGTCGCCGCGTCGATGTCTTCGTCGATGAGGCTACGCCAGCCGCGCGCCGCACGCGAGTCTAGCAGGAGGGCGGCCGCCATTTCCAACTCGGCCTCGGCGTCACGCCCGAGGCGCGCGAGCGCCGCGGCGTGGCGCGCGCGCAGGAAGACCGAGCGCGGGAAGACGCGCACGGCCTCCGCCAGCGTGCGCTCGGATGTTTCCACGCCGCCCGCGTTCGACTCGGCGCCGGCCAGATAGGCGTAGCAGGTCGAGGCGTTGAAGCCGCGCTCGACGCTGTAGCGCAGGTGCGGCACGGCCTCGCCGTCTCGCCCCCTGTGGAAGAGCCAGACGCCGAACTGGTAGTGCGTCGCGGGGTTGAGAGGGTTGAGGGCGAGAGACGTGCGGTAGAGCGCTTCGGTGCGCTTCTCGTCGCCGCTCCGCTGCGCTTCGGCGATGAACTGGACGCCCGCCGCGTGAACTCCCATCACTAAGGCCAGGAGCATTGAAAGCGCGAGCCCGAACGCAGGCGCCGGAAGCGGGAGGGCGTCGAAGCGTCGCCGCCCGCGCAGGCCGTCGTGCTCGGTTCCTTCGGCGGAAGTCGCGGCGTCTTCGACGGGGCGCGACTCGCCCGCCGCGGCCTGCGCGGAGAGGCGCGTCACGAGCGCCGCGGCGAAGAAGAAGACGAGGCCGCTGCCCATCCAGCGGAACGAGACCGCGCTCGCGCCGGAACTGACGGCGAAGACCGCGAGGCTCGCGACCGCGCCGGGCGCGAGCGGGCCGCGTGAGCCACGGAGCGCGCGCCACGCAGACCACATCAGCGCCGCGCCGAAGGCCACGAAGAGCGCGAGCCCCGCCGCGCCCGTCTCGGCCAGGATTTGCAGGTACTCGTTGTGCGCGCCGGTGTTGAGGAACTTCTCGTTGAGCCGGCTGAGTGGCGAATCGGGGTATCGCACGGCGAAGGCGGCGCGCGCCTCCGGCAGCTTCGTGCTGAAGTTGCCCGCGCCGACGCCCGCCACCGGGTGCGCCCGCCACATCTCGACGGCCGTGCCCCAGTAGAGGAAACGCGCGCGCGCGTTCACGTCGTCGGTCGAGGTGGCGCCGAGGCGCGCGAGGACGGGGCGGTGCGCGCTCTGCTCGAAGGGCGTGGGCGCGTACTGCGAGGCGAGGCAGGCGACGAAGGCGAGGCCGAGCACGACGGCGCGCAGCGGGGTGCGCGGCCTGAAGCGCCGTGTGGCGAGCATCGCCGCGACGAGGACGAAGAGTCCCGCGCTGACCGCGATGAAGGAGGTGCGCTCGGCGATCTGTAGCACCGCCAGCCACGCGAGCGTCGACGCGGCCCCCGCAAGCAGCGCGACGCGACGGCGCCGGACGCAAAGCGCCAGCGCCGCGAAGAGCGGAATGCTGACGGCCAAAGGCTCGCCCAGCCCGTTCTGCCGCAGCAGCGAGTTGGTCGAGCCGAGGTGGCCGACGATGTTGGCCGCGCTGACGACGAAGACGCCCGCGCCGAGCACGTAGAGCGCCGCGCGCAGAATTCGGCCGCTCGCGTAGGCGCGCGCCAGCAGCAGGAAGAGCAGAAGGTACGCGACCCAGGAGAGCGCGTAGTGCGCCGCGGCGAAGAGGTCGGTCGCCCAGGCGGCTGAGGCCGCCGCCCACGCGACGAAGGCTGCGAGCAGGAAGGATGAGAGGCGCTCAGGCGAAAGTCGCGCGGGGGTTTTGAAGAGGGCGCAGGCGGCGCGGGCGGAGGCGGTGCGCCGCACGAGCAGCACGAAGGTGAGACAGAGGAGGGAGGCGACGGCCAGTTCCTGCCGCCACGCGAACCCTCCGTTGGCGGGGCGCGGCAGCCCCGGGACGAAGGGCGTGAGCAGGGCCAGCGGCCAGAGGGCGCCGGCCAGACGGAGGGGCTGACTCTTGAGCCTGAGTGCAAGGCGGGACATGCTCGACGGTGTCAGTTTCTAAAAGGCACCCCGCCAACCGTGGAGGTCGGGGGCGTGCCGATGGCGGAGGGGTGGACGTAGATGACGCCGGGCGTGTCCGAGGAGAAGTTGCGCGAGCCCGTGTAGGTGGACGCGGGGGCGGCCCCGGCGCAGAACTTACTGTCGGAGTCCGTCAGGGTGACGTTGTAGACGTAGCCGATCCGGGCCGACGCGACGACCGTCGCGTCGCCGAGCGTCGCGTCGATCATCTTCGTACTCACCAGCCCGTTCAGGTCGGCGAAGGTTCTGCCGCTGCCGTAGGTCGCGCGGTACGACTCCTCCGCGCTCGAGAGCGTGCGGATGGCGGAGACGGACGCGGCCTCGTTGGCGGCGCGGCGCGAGGCGAGGAGGTTGGGGATGGCGATGGCGGCGATGATGCCGATAATCGCGACGACGATCAGCAGCTCGATGAGCGAGAAGCCCGCCGCGCGTCGGCGCCCGGGAGGAAGGCCGCGCCCGCAGGCGGCGGCCGTGACGGCGGGAGAAGGTCGCGTGTGCTGGTCGTTGGTTCTCATGGGTTGAACCTTTGGAATGTTCCGGTGGTGTTTGCGTCGCGGCTCGGGCCGGCTTGGGGCTCGCGCGACCCGTGCCTTAAGTAAGAACGGGGGTGTGGTCTTTTAAACCGCACCCCCGTCCGTGTCCCGTCTGTCGGCGAAGGCCTTCGTTAGTTACCGATGGCGTTGCCGCTGCTGGTGTCGTAGTCGAGCGTGCCGGCCGCGCTGGTCAGGCCGTAGATAACGCCGGCCTCGTCGGAGGCGAAGTTGCGGGTGCCGCAGGTGTCGCTCGAACGAGCCGCGGCCGAGGAGTAACCACCGGCGCCGGCGCCGGAGTCGATGCCGAAGAAGTAGCAGCTCTTCGGCGCCGCGGAGGTCGCGTCGGCGATCTGCGAGTCAACCAACTGGCTGTCCTCAAGGTTCTGCATCGTGCCGTAAGACCCGTTGCCGAACGTGGAGGAGTAGGTGCTCTGGGAAGTGCCAATGGTGCGCAGGGCCGAGATGGCCGAGGCCTCGTTGGCGGCGCGACGCGAGGCGAGGAGGTTGGGGATGGCGATGGCGGCGATGATGCCGATAATCGCGACGACGATCAGCAGCTCGATGAGCGAGAAGCCCTTCTGGCCTTTGTTCTTTTGCATCTGTGTAACGGTGCTCCTTCGGAGAAAGTTGTTTGAGTGAAGATTCATTCTCGCGGCGTCGGCTGTCGTCTCTTGGCTACGCGCCGGTCGCGCGGGATTTCTGACACCGGTGCCTAAAACAAGGAGCGTGCCACGGCGCGCCCTTTCGAGTTTTGCAGGGAATTGGCGGGATTTGCAGCGAAAATTGCAAGACGCGGGTGTCGGCGCAGGCGAGCGCGGGTGACGCGGCGCGGGCCGGTAACAAAATTCGTCAGCACCCCGCTGCCGTAAATTGACAGCCCACCTAAACGGGAAAGAGTTGTGAGGAATTCCAGAAAAACGGCGCGCGCTCTTCCAGAAAACAGGGCCGCGTTCAGCCCTCTGACGCGCCGCGGCCGGCGGCGTCGGAGCGGAGTTGGGCGGTCATGCTGCGGATGCCGTGCTTGTCGAGGAGGTGGCGCAGAGAGCGGACGGAGAGGTGGAGGATTTCGGCCGCGCGCGTCTGGTTGCCGCCCGTGCGGCGCAGGGCTTCGAGGAGGTAGGACTTCTCAAGGTGTTCGAGGTGCGCGACGAGGTTTAGTCCCTCATCGGGGAGACCCGACTCGGAGGGCGTGACGGTCGCGGGGTTGTAGTTGGTCACGGACTGCGGGAGCGACTCGGGCTGGATGGTGTCGGTGCGCTCTAGGGCGACGGCGCGCTCGATGGTGTGCTCAAGCTCGCGGACGTTGCCGTGCCAGGCGTAGGCTTCGAGCAGCTCCCTCACGCGCAGCGAGACGCGCAGGTCGCGCCCGGTCTGCCGGCAGAACTTCTGGACGAAGTGCTCGACCAGCTCGGGGATGTCTTCGCGCCGCTCGCGCAGTGGGGGCAGCTCAATCGGGATGACCGAGACGCGGTAGAAGAGGTCTTCGCGGAAACTACTCTGCTTGACCATCGCCGCGAGGTCGCGGTTCGTCGCCGCGATGACGCGCGTGTCGATGGTCGTCTCCTCGTGCGCGCCGACGGGTCGGACTTTGCGCTCCTGCAACACGCGCAGCAGCTTGACCTGCATGGTCGGCGACATCTCGCCGATCTCGTCTAAGAATATCGTCCCCTTGTCGGCGGCCTCGAAGAGCCCCTTGCGGTTGGCGGTCGCGCCGGTGAAGGCGCCGCGCGTGTAGCCGAAGAGTTCCGACTCCAAGAGCGTCTCGGTGAAGGCGCCGCAGTTGATCGGCATGAAGGGCTTATCGACGCGCGGGGAGAGGTTGTGGATGGCGCGCGCGACCATCTCCTTCCCCGTGCCGCTCTCGCCGGTGATGAGGACGGTGGACTGCACCTGCGCCACGGTCTCGATCATCTGGTAGACGGCCTGCATCTTCTGCGAGTGGCCGATGATCTGGTCGAGTCGGCCGCGCTCGCGCTGGGCGCGGCGGAAGGCGCGGTTCTCTTGCAGGAGCGCGAAGCGTTCGAGCGCCTTCTCGACGATGAGCTTCAACTCGTCCACGTCGAAGGGCTTCTGGATGAAGTCGTCGGCGCCGAGCTTGAAAGCCTCGCGGGCGGTATCGACCGTCGCGAAGGCGGTCATCATCACGACGGCCGTGTCGGGCAGGAACTCGCGCAGCCGTCGCAAAAGCTCGATGCCGTTCATGTCCGGCATCTTCACGTCCGAGACGATGAGGTCGGCCGGCGCCTGTCGCAGCAGCTCCAGTGCCTTCGTGCCGTTCTCGGCGGTGCGTACCGCGTGCCCCGCGCGCCCGAAGACGTGCGACAGAAGCTGCCGCATCCCCGGCTCGTCGTCAACGATCAGAAGGTTCGCCATAGTCTCTAATATAGGGCCTAACTCTGTTTGGCCGGCAGTTCTATGGTGATGGTCGTGCCGTGCCCCTCGCGGCTGCGGACGTTGATTGTACCACCGTGGTCGCGGATTATCTGGTAGACGATGGAGAGGCCGAGCCCCGTCCCGCCCGTCGTCGAGGAGGAGAAGGGCTCGAAGAGTCTTTCGACCTGTGCGGGCGTCATGCCGCGCCCCGTGTCGGCGAAGGTGATGCGGACGCTGCCCGGGGCCGCACGCTGCATCTCGGCGCGGAGTGTCCCGCCGTCGGGCATCGCCTTCAGGGCGTTGCGCGTGAGGTTCCAGAAGACCTGCCGGACGCCCTCGGCGTCGGCCAGCGCCAGCACTGGCTCCTCGGGCAAGTCCTCTTCGAGCCGGTGCCCGTCGAGCACTTCGGGGCTGTGGCGCAGCAGCGCGAAGGTCTCGCGCAGCGGCTCGCGCAGGTCGGTCTCGGCGAGCGAGAACTTGCGCGGCCGCGCGTAGGTCAGGAAGTCGCTGATGATGCGGTTGAGGCGGTCGGACTCGCTGAGCACGATGTCCATCAACTCGCGCTGCGAGGCGTCGGCCTCAAGCTCCGAGCGCAAGACCTGAATCGAGCCGCGCATCGCCGCCAGTGGGTTGCGTATCTCGTGCGCGATGCCGGCCGCGACGCGCCCCACCGCCGACAAACGCTCCTGCCGCCGCGAGGTCTCCTCCATCGAGCGGATGTCGGTCAGGTCTTGAAAGGTGATGACGAGCCCGGTCGTCTCGCCCGACTCGGACGAGAGCGGCGAGATGTTGTAGCCGAGCTTGATGAGGAAGCCTTCGGGCGTCAGGCACTCCGACTCGTAACGCGGACTGGCGTGCCCCTCGGCCGCCGAGCGCAGAGACTCCTCGATGCGCCCCGTGATGTTGCCGAACAGGATCGACACGTCCTGCCCGCGCAGGTCGGCGGCCGCGTAGCCCGTCATCTCCTCGGCCGCGCGGTTGACGGTGAAGACGCGCCGCTCAAGGTCGGTCGTGATGACGCCCGAGCGGATGGACTCCACTATTCGCTCGTGCAGAGCGCGTAAGCTGACGAGCGCGTGCGTCGCCTCGCGCATCTGCACCTCGGAGAGCGTCTGCCGCACGGCGAGCCGCGCCGCCAGCAGCCCGACGACGAGGAAGGCCACGACGTTCAGCCCCGTCGCCTGTGCGACTTCCGCCAGCGACGCCGCCGTCAGGCCGCGCCCGCCCCCGCCCCCGAACCAGCCGGCCGTCAGCCCGAGCATCGTCGCCGTGT
>JBEVJD010000198.1:0-3543 GCA_040510435.1 Pyrinomonadaceae bacterium
TCGTGCCCCTCGTGCTCGTCGTGGTGGTGCGAGACCTCGCTGATGTAGAGAATCGACAGCAGCACGAAGATGAAGGTCTGCATGAAGGCGACGAAGAGGCTCAGCGGCATGATTAAGACCGGCAGCCCCCACTTCGTCCACGGCGCGAGATTCGAGATGGTGCCGAGAATCTGCTCGTCACCGAAGAGGTTGCCGAACAGTCGGATGCCGAGCGACATCGGGCGGACGAGGTTACTGATGAGCTCGATGACAAACATCAGCGGCGCGAGCAGGAGAATGGGCCCCATGAAGTGTTTCAGGTGTCCGACCAGCCCGTTCTCCCTGATGCCGATGGCGTTGTAGTAGACGAACGACGAGATGCCGAGCGCGAACGTCACCGAGGTCGAAGCCGTCGGCGACATCAGACCGGGGACGAGCCCCATCAGATTCGAGATGAGGATGAGAATGCCGAACGTGCCGATCACGGGAAGGTACTTCATCCCGTGCGGCCCGACGTTGTCAACCAACAGGTCGCGCACGGCCAGCACGCCCGTCTCCAGCGTCAACTGCCCGTAGCCCGGGTCATCCACCGAGAGTTTACGCGGCTTGAGCAGGAAGATGACGAGCAGCGTGAACAGGGCCGCCAGCACGAACATCACCGTGTACCACGGCACCGCGTTCTCCGGCGTGTAGGGGCCGAAGGCCGACTCGGCGCTCGAACCGAACATGCCGAGGAACGAGTCCCAGAACGGCTTCGTGTAGTGCATCTGGAATTCATGCACCGGCTCGCCGACGTAGTGGTTGAGAAACTCGACGATGAGTGGGGTGTGATGCCCCGCCCCGGCCGCGGCGTGGTCGGCGGCGGCGCCGTGGCCGGCCGCGGGCGCGCCGTGCTCGGCGGCCTTGGCTGCCCCGTGCTCGGTGTGCTGAAAGAACATGGACTAGGTTTCCTCCCGACGTACGATGGCGAAGTAGAACTGCCTGAACCCTTCCGCGAGAAGCCCCGCGACGACCGCGCACATCCCCGCGAGCGTCGCGACGAGCGAGACCAGACTCAACTGGACTGCCGCGAAGACCAGGCCGGCGACGACCGCGTAGCGCAGGACGTAGCGCGAAGCCTTCATCGTCGGCGGCCGCGCCGACGTGGTGCCCTCGAAGACGGCCTCGACCGAGGTGCGCAGCCAGTGCTGGTTGAAGAGCGCGAGCGCGCCGCCGAGGGCCAGCCCCGCCGTCACGCGCCACGGGGCGAAGAAGAGGCTCGCAGCGACGGCGACGAGCGCGGCGACGAACGTCCCCCGGAAGATGCGCCTCACGGCCTCGCGCGGGGCTTCGCCTGCCGGGTCTGCGTCCCCGGGCCCGGCCGGGCGCGCACTGTCTGCGCCTTCGTTCATCACGGAACGGGAGATTTTACATGCCCCCACGCCGGCCTGTCGAGCGCGCCCGCCCTACTTGTTGAGACGAGACATGATGCGTAGGAACTGGTAGAAGCCGACGGCCGCGCCGAGGACGATGCCGGCGACCATCATCCAGCCCGTGCCGAACTGGCGGTCGAGCAGCCACCCCAACCCCATCAGCGTCAGCACCGAGAAGAAGATCGAGAGCCCGGCCGCGTACGCGATGCCGCTGCCGCGCGCCGCCTCGCGCGCCTCGTTGTCGCCTTTTTCCGGCTCGCCCTCAGCCATCCGCCGCCCCCGTCTACTTGGTCAACTCCTTGCGCCGCAGGTCTGCGAGCAGCCGCTCGGCCTTCAACATCTCGGCCTCGGCCGGCGAGAGCGCGGCCTGCGCCCCCGTGTCCGGGCCGGAGAGCAGCTTGTAAGCGCCGACGCCCGCGAGCGCGATGAAGCCGAGGATGGCGACCCACTTGACGACCGCGTAGAGCAGGCCGGCCACCACGCCGAAGAGCCAGAACGCGCCCCAGACGACGAAGACGAGCGCAAAGAGCATGAGCAGGAACTTGAAGAACTTCATTCGTAAAACCTCCGCTGGCCGATAGGATTTCTTTTGTCCGCCTCTGCCAACCTAAACGCTCGCGCCGCGCCGCACGTTCGCAGTCTTTCTCTACTACCAGCGCGCGCGCGTCAGGTAGTTGCGCGGCACCTCCCAAAGCTGCGCGCGGCGCGAGTGGCGCATCGAGTCGTGTATGAAGCAGACGTGCGTGCACCAGCAGGCACGACCGCCTTCGATTTGACTCAGCTCGTCCTGCCGGCCTTCCGACGCCCAGAGCCTCCCGAAGTCGTAGTCGAAGTCTGCGAGGCTCGCGAACTTGCCCCGCAGCTCGCAGGCGCGCACGTCGCCGTTGTAATCGATGACGGCCGTCGTCTCGCCCGCCGTGCACGGGAAGGGCCACTCCGACGCGCCCGCAAAATTCGCGTACTGCGTCCGGTAGTGCGTCGCGATGGCGCCGACGTAGGCGACCGACTTGACGAAACGCGTGGCGGCGTCGTCCCCGGCGAACATGCGGCCGCCGTAGCGCTCGGTGAGCGCGGCGACGCGCGCGTACATCTCGGGCAGAACGTCGGCCGGTATCTGCTTGATGCCCTCGCCCGCCTTCGTCTCGCCGCGCACGACGTTGAAGTAGTGGCCGTCGAGCCGGAAGTTCTCCCACATGAAGTCGGCGAGGCGCCCGACCTCGGCGTAGTTCTCGGCGCAGACGACCGTGTTGACGTTGAGGCGGAAGCGGTCGCCGTACTTCTCCTTCAAAGGGTAGAGCGCGCGTATGCATTCGAGCGTGCGCCCCCAGTTGCCGGGCACGCCGCGCACGCGGTCGTGCGTCTCGCCGTAGCCGTCGAGCGCGACGTTGAGGTAGAGGTGGAGTTCGTCGTCGAGCGAGAGCGCGTTATCGACCAGCGCGTAGGTGCGTGACTTGAGGAGGCCGTTGGTGGGAATGATGACGCGTCGGACGCCGTTGTTCTCGACGAAGAGGCGTATCACGTCGTCCACGTCTGCGCGCAGCGTCGGCTCGCCGCCCGAGAGCCAGAGGTCTGTGATCTGCGGCATCGTCCGCGAGACGCGCTCGATCTGCTCGAAGGTCAGGTCGCCCGGGCGGTTCAACTCCTCGTGGTAGAAGCAGGTCTCGCACTTCGCGTTGCAGCGCGACGTGACGAAGAAGATGACCGTCCCGAGCCTGCGCTCGCGCCCGGTCGAGCGCAGGAGTTGGACGAACTGTGTGACCTTGTTAGGCATCCGGCCTGATAATCTCAGTTTCCGTCGGCGATTTCAATTCGTACCCGATGCCGCGCCAGACGATGCGGCGCGAGAGCCAGGCCGCCACGGCGTTGTAGAGGAAGAGCGCGGCCGTCAAAGGCCACAGCGTCAGGTGCGCCCAGACATCTCTACGCAAACGTCCGTGGTGCTCTTCCAGCACGAGCGCGACGGCGCGCAGACGGAAGAAGGCTTTCCAGAGACCCAGCAGGAAGATGACCGAGACGATCACGAGCGGCCACACGAACGGGAGCCCCGCGGCCGCGCGGACGCCCGCGAGGGCGAGCCCGCCGAAGAAGACCGCGACGAAGAGCAGGTTCGACACGAGCACGAACGCCCACAGGCGCGGCGAGTAGACCCGCG
>JBEVJD010000199.1:0-9002 GCA_040510435.1 Pyrinomonadaceae bacterium
GTAATCTCTTCGGCGAGATACACGTCCTGGATGGCGTTGAGGAGTTGGACGCCCTCGTCCATCGGGCGCTGGAACGCCTTGCGGCCCGAGATGAGCCCCATGCCGCCGCCGCGCTTGTTGATGACGGCGGTGCGGACGGCCTCGGCCATGTCGCTCGCGCCCTTCGACTCGCCGCCGGAGTTGATGAGGCCGCAGCGCCCCATAAAGCAGTTGGCGACCTGATAACGCACGAGGTCAATCGGGTTGTCGCTCGTGAGGTCTGTGTAAATCTTCGGGTTGGTCTTGCCGTAGGCGCTCTCGGTGTTGAGGAGGTTGTAGCCGCCGTTTCGCTCGGGCAACTTCTGCTTGATGATGTCGGCCTCGATGGTGACGCCGAGGTGGTTGGCCTGACCCGTGAGGTCGGCCGCCGTGTGCATGTCGCCCTCCTTGGTCTTGAACTTCGGGTTGCGCAGGTAGCACCACAGGATGGTCGCCATCCCCAGCTCGTGCGCGAGCGCGAACGCCTTGGCCACTTCGACTATCTGGCGGCCGGACTCGTCGGAGCCGAAGTAGATGGTCGCGCCGATGGCCGTCGCGCCCATCTCGTGCGACTGCTTGACCGTGCCGAACAGGATTTGGTCGAACTTGTTCGGGAAGGTCAGCAGCTCGTTGTGGTTGATCTTGACGATGAAGGGAATCTTGTGCGCGTACTTGCGCGCGACGACGCCGAGCACGCCGAAGGTGGAGGCGACGGCGTTGCAGCCGCCCTCAATCGCCAATTTGACGATGTTATCCGGGTCGAAATAGACGGGGTTGGGCGCGAACGAGGCGCCGGCCGAGTGCTCGATTCCCTGGTCTACGGGGAGGATGGAGAGGTAGCCGGTGCCCCCGAGCCGCCCGTGGTCGAAGAGCGATTGGAGCGAGCGCAAGACCTGCGGGTTGCGGTCGGAGTGCGCCCAGACGCGGTCGACGAAGTCGGGGCCGGGCGTCTGCAAAACGTCTTTGGAAATCTTCGGCGAGTTGAAGTCGAGAAGGGCGCGCCCGTCTTCGCCGAGGAGTCCCTCGATGCGGGAGAGGGCCGAGCCCTCGCGTTTGAGTTCGGTGGCCATGAATCTAAATCCTCCTGATGCAGTCTCGGTGCGAGCGGCCTGTTGGGATTGCGTGCAAGGGCGAATTATAACGCGCGTCGTGCGGGGGCGGAAGCGGGCGCCGGAGGTTTGTGCGCGGGTCGAGAGTTTAGCGGACGAGGATTTCGACACGGAGACACAGAGACACGGAGACACGGCTTGTTGAGTAGTCCTCTTCAAGCCGTGTCTCCGTGTCTCCGTGTTTAATTTTCTTCTGCGGCCGGCCGGCTCCAAATCAGACGGCGTGCGGCGCGATGGGCTCGTAGTGTTCGGGGGAGACGATGAGGAGGAGTGCGCCGCCGTCCGAGATCAGCTCTTCGTGGACGCTGCCCGGCATCGAGCAGTTGAAGTCGCCCGCCCTCATCCCGATGACCCCGGAGCGCACGTCGCCTTCGAGGACGAGACACTGCTCGACGCCGAGGTGCCTGTGCGAGCGTATGCGCGAGCCCGGCTCCATCCGGACGAGCGTCGTGGCGGTGCCGCGCTCGCGGTCGGCGAAGAGGAGTTTGAAGGTGACGCCCGCGTCGTCGGTCGGCCGCCACTGGCCCTCGCCCGCGCGCACGACGAGGAAACCGGGCGCGGCGTCACGCAAGAGGTTCGGTTCGTCGCCGCGCGCGTCCCCTTGAGACGCGTCCGCGCCGGAGTTGCCGCCGCCGTCTTCCGAGACGTGCGCGAGCAGGCGCGCGCGCACGCCCGCGGGCGGCTCGGCCTCGGGCGCGGCCAGGCATAAGCCGCCCGCGACCGTTTCGAACTCGCGCAGCTCCGCCGCGCAAGCCGCGCAGCCCGCCGCCAAGTGCTCCTCGAACTCGCGCGCCTCGTCCCCTTCGAGCGCGCCCAGGGCGTAGAGCGCGGCCCGCCCGGCCGCCTCTTCGTCAACGGTCGTGTGACTCATAGCATCCCCTCCCATGCCGGCTTGAGCGCCTCGCGCAGGCGCATCATGCCGAGCCTTGTTCGTGTCTTCACCGTCCCGAGCGGGAGATTACGCGCGGCGGCGATTTCGCTGTGGCTCATCCCGCCGTAGTAAGCCAGCTCGATCACGTCGCGCTGCTCGGGCGCGAGCGCGTCCAGCGCGGCGCGGACGACCGCCCCCACCTCGCCCGCCAGCACGCAGTCCTCGACCGACTCGCCCCGCGCGGCGCGCGAAGCCTCTTCGAGCGGGACGGTCAACTGGTGCTCCTGGCGCCCCTTCCGCAGGCGGTCGATGGCGCGGCTGCGCGCGATGGTCGTCAGCCAGGCCAGCGGCTTGCCGCGCTCGGCGCTGTAGCTTGTGGCCTGCCGCCAGACCTGCGCGTACACGTCGAGCAGCACCTCCTCGGCCGTCGAATGGTCGGAGAGGATGCGCAGCAGGAGCCCGTAGACCGTGCGGCTGGTCGCGTCGTAGAGCGAGGCGAGCGCCTGATTGTCCCCTTCGGCGACGCCCCGGATCATCTCGGCCTGCGACGACTCGGCGTCGGTCGGCGGCCGTGTTGGGGGTGATGACACTGTCGGCACCTCTCCCCTACAAGGAATTACGGTATCTTTACCACCGGCGGATTCATAAGGGAAGGGTTTTGGGGGCAGGGTGTTAGGTTTTGGGTTTTGGGTTTTAGCCAACACCCAAAACCTAACACCCAACACCCTCCCTCTACTGCTTCAGTTGAAAGTTGGCGGGCACCAATTCCAGCCCGACGAGGGCGCCGTCGGACTTGGAGCGTGCGTCGGCGCTGGCGCGGTAGGTGACGACGGCCTGTGTCTCGGACTTGCGCGCGCCGCAGGTGAGCTCGCTCTCGGCCTGTTGGCTGAAGTTGACGAGGTGCAGCCCCTCGAAGCCGGCCGCCGAGAGGCGCAGCGTGCGGTCGCCCGCCTTGAAGACGAAGACCAGCCCTTTCGGCCCGCACTCGATGCGAGTCAGGACGGCGCGCACGCGCGTCTCGCCCGCCTGCGGCTTGCGCAGCGCGTCGTGAATCGCCTGCGCCATAGCCTCGGCCACCATCTCGTCCTCGGACTTGCGCGGCCCCTTCGGCGTCCGGGTGCCGGCCTCCTCCTGCTCGTCATCCTCCTCGTCGCGCACGGCGAGCCGCGGTGTGCCGCCGCTGCTGCGCTCGTAAGCCTCGCGCGCGGCCTTGTACTCCTTGACCCGCTCCTCGTACTTGTTGATCGAGGCGAGCACCGACTGTGCCGTCGCGCGCAGCGACGGGTCGGTGCCCTCGCGCGTAAGCGGCTCGGCCGTCCTGCGCGCCTCGTCGAACTTCTCCTGCCGCAGGTAGAGCTGCGCGAGGATGAGCGCGTAGTGCTGGTTGCCGGGCGCGAGCGCCACCGCCTGCCGGATGAGCTGCACGCCCTCGGCGACGCCCTCGCCGGTGACGAGCTGCACCCACGCGAGCAGGTGGTAGCTCTCTGGGAAGTCGGGGCGCAAGCTGATGGCCTTGCGCAGCGCGGCGCGCATCTCGGCGGCGGCCTCTTCGGGATAGCCGCCCGGCATGTGGCCGTTCTCGCCCATCCCCGCGCGGCTGAGCGCGTAGGCGAGGTAGTAGTGCGCGAGGTAGTTGGTCGCGCCCGCGGCCACGGCCTCGCGCAGTTGGACGACGGCCTCGGCCTCGCGCTTCTGGCGGAGCCGCGCCATGCCGAGCGAGGCGCGCGCCATCGTGTTCGTCGGGTCGAGGTCGAGCGCGCGCTGGAGGCGGACGGCCGCGTCGTCGAGGCGGTTGGTGTGGAGCAGCAGGTCGCCGAGGTAGGCGTCGGCCTGCGCGTCCGTGAGCGGCGCGGCCGTCATCTGCGAGTCGAATTCGAGTTTCTGCGCGAAGGTCGAGACCCGGCTCATGAAGGTGCTGGCGCGGACGTACCTCTCAAGCTCCTTCTCCATCGCGGCCGTGTCGGTCTGGAAGGCGCGCCGGAACGCCTCGTCGGTCGGCACGCCCTTCTTCGTCAGCGTGAGGAATTCGCCGAGCTGCGGCAGGCGCTGGCCCTCGTTGCCGAGGATGAGGTAGTGCATCAGCGCCCACGACTGCGCGTAGAAGATGCTCCGCATGTCGTGCTTGTTGCGCTGCAAAGAGTACTGCGTGATGCCGAAGAACTGCGCGAGCGGGATCATCTTCTGGTCGCGCAGCAGGAGGATGTGGTGGTCGATGTGGCGGCCGAGGTGAACCTTGCGGTCTTCCTCGATGGCGAAGGTGCTGTAGTACTCGGCCAGCCCCTCGTTGAACCACGGCGGCGCCGCGCCCGGCCCCAGCGAGTTGTTGACAAGCAGGTGCGTGTACTCGTGGTAGATGGTGCTGAAGGGGTTCTCGGCCCCCCTGTGCTCGGGCGTGAGCGTGATGTAGTTCACGTCGTCGCCCGACTGGAAGTAGCCCGCGACCTCTGAGACCTTGCCTTCAACGACGGGCTTGAAGGGCTTGTAGGAGCCGTCGTTCTTGAAGACGACGACCGTGGTCGGCACCGGCGCGTTGAATTTGAGATTCGGGAACAGCCGCCTGAACACGTCGCGGAACTGCTCCAGA
Organism: Pyrinomonadaceae bacterium; assembly: GCA_040510435.1. Taxonomy (GTDB): domain Bacteria; phylum Acidobacteriota; class Blastocatellia; order Pyrinomonadales; family Pyrinomonadaceae; genus QHXN01. Next base: position 4,583 of record JBEVJD010000199.1, read on the forward strand.
CGGGTGGCGACCTGCCTGATCTCCTTCTCCGAGGCGTTGCCGACGAGGAGGAAGTTCTGCGAACGCACGCTCGTCCAGGTGTCTTTGGCGGAGGCGGCCTGCGCCGCGAGCAGCACGGCGAGGGCCGCGACGACGGCGCGCGCGGCGCGGGGGCGTGTGTGGTGAGTCTTCATCTCTTTGCCTTGCAAGTGGGTGGCGCGCGGCGTCAACGGCGCCCGGAAAGTTCAAAGGTCGCGGCCGAAGGCGCGCTGTAGCCGGACGCGCCGAGGTTCTCGACGCTCACGCGCAGCGCCCCGGGCGCGAAGCCCTTCGGCAGGCGGACGATGAGCGACTGGCCCGTGAAGAGGATGAGGTCGCCCTCGCCGAGCGTCGCCGCGGCGCGCCCCTCCTGCTCGAAACGCACGCGCAGGAACCTCGGGTTGGGGTCGATCCCGGCGACGCGGATGGAGACGTAGCGCGTCGCCGAATCGGCCGGCCGCGCCGCGCCCAAATCGCGGAGCCGCGCCAACTCGTCCGCGTTCGCCTCGGCGGCGCCCTGCACCTCGGGCGCGAGCGCCTCGCGCACCACCTCGACCTGCACGGGCTCGCTCGACGCGCCCTCGTAGTCGGCGCGCGCGGGGTTGACGAGCCGGACGCGCACCGCGCCGGTCAGGTCGTGCGGCGCGCGCACGAGGATGAAGACGGGCGCGTCGGGCGGCAGCGAAGGCATGGCGACGGCGCTGTTCATCTCGGGCGTGGCCCCGCGGCTCGACGCGCCGTCCGGCGTCTCGAAGATGACCAAAGTCTTCGACGGGTCGGGGTCGAGGGTGCGCCGCTTATCCACGGAGATTAACAGCGCCTGGCCCGCGCCGACGCGGTTCGGCGTGACGGAGAGCAGGCGCGGCGCCGCGGTCTTCGGCGATTCGAAGGCGCGCGCGGCGTCGGTGATGGTGACGGGGACGAGCGCGGCCTCGCCCGTCTGGCCGGCGGCGCGCAGTGTGACCTCCATCTCGGCCTCGCCCGGCGCGAGCATCTCGGGCACGTCGAGTTCGAGCACGTCGCGCGCCACCGAGAGGCCGGTGCGGCCCTGAGGCAGACGCTCGCGCCCGCCCGCGTGGTGGACGACGCGCGCGTCGGCGTCGTAGAAGGCCCTGCCCTGCTTGAAGCGGACGACGACGCCCGCCTCCGCGTCCTCGGGGTCGGCGAGCGGGCGCACGTGCAATGCGACGCCCTTTGCGCCGCGCTCCAACCTGAGCCCGAGGTGTTGCCGCGTCGCGGCGTCGCCCGACAGCGGCGCGGGCGGGCGGCTCGCGGGCGTGATGCTCGTGATGGACGTGGTGCCGACGACGGGGCGCTGCGGCCGCGCGACGATGTTGAGCTTGAAGGGCGCGCTCCTCCGGCCGCGGAACGAGACGACGGCCTCGGCCTCGCCCGGGCGCAAGCCCTTCGGCACGACGAAGGTCATGCCCTGATAAGCTTTCATCTCCTTTGACGGGTCGGGCGCGGCGGCGCCGTCCGGCGGCGTGGTCACTCTGCTGAAGACGGGCGCGGCCGTGCGCGCGCGCGCCTCACGCGTCTCGCCGTCCTGCGTCACGAGGATGCGGAGGCCGCCGTCGGCGGGCGGCGAGAATAGTTCTTCGCCCAGGTTCTCGACGCGCAGCTCGACGATCTGGCCGGGCGCGACGTTCGTGTAAGGGCTGACCTCGGCTATGCGCGGCGAGCCGCCGCCCTGCGCGAAGCCGCCGGGCGCAAAGAGGAGTACGAAGAGGGACGCGAGGGCGGCGAGTTTCATCGAAGGTTGCTCCGTTAAATGTCGTGGGGAGGCGCGTCGAAGCCGCGGTTGTCAGAGACGGCGAGATTATAGGTTCCGAGCCCGCCCGACTTCAAGAAGCGCGGCCTCGAAAGCAGTTCGCAGGTGAGTGTGAACCGGAAGGAGTTAACGACAGAGACGCGGAGACACAGCTTAAAAACAAGAGCTGTGCTCTTAAGCTATGTCTCCGCGTCTCTGTCGTTAAGTTACTTACTCGCCGCGCGGGTTCGCGCGCCGGAGCAGCGCCCAGCCCGCGGGGAGCGCCGCGGCCGCGAGCGCGATCTTGACCACATCGCCCGGCAGGAACGGCGCGACGCCGAGCCGGAACGCCTGAGCGCCGCCCATCGCCGCGGCGAGCCAGCCCCAACCGCACGCGAGGATGACGAGCGAGCCCAGCGCCATCGCCGCCGCCGCCGTCACAAAGCGCTTGTCCCAACCGCGCTCCGCCAGGTAACCCGTGACGTAAGCCGCCGCGGGGAAGGCCAGCAGGTACCCGGCCGTCGCGCCCGAAAGGTGCGCGTAGCCGCCCGCGCCGCCGCGGAAGAACGGCAGCCCCGCCGCGCCCTCCGCGAGGTACGCAAGCATCGCCAGCGCGCCCAGCCGCGGCCCCAGCAGCGCCCCCGTCAACAGCACCGCGAACGTCTGCCCCGTCAAAGGCACGGGCGTCCACGGCAAAGGCACCGAGACCTGCGCCGCCGCCGCCGTCAGAAGGCTGAAGCCCACGACCAGCAGCGCCGAACGCGCCCAATCCGACGGCGCCACGAGCGCGCCGACCAGCGTCTCCGCTTTCGCGTAGCTGTTCACAGTTAACAGTCCTCCCCGGCCTCTTTAACGAGTCGTGTCGCGCCGCGCCGCGCCGCGCTCGACGCCGGCCGCGTGAGCCTTGCCATCGAGCTGACGACCCGCGAGCCCGTCCTTGTCACTCCCCATCTCGCGCGTGTTCACGTTTCTGCCGCTGCGAATGCGCATGCCGTAGAACGAGCGGTAGACGAAGTAGGCCGAGATGAAGAAGAAGACGGCGGCCAGCAGGTAGTTGAGCGTGTGGTCGCCGCGGCTGCGGTAGACCGACAGCGCCAGTTCGACGGCGAGCAGCCCGAAGAGCGTCGTGAACTTGATGACCGGGTTCATCGCCACCGACGAGGTGTCCTTGAAGGGATCGCCCACGGTGTCGCCCACCACGCACGCGTCGTGCAGCGGCGTGCCCTTCTCCTTCAGCTCGACCTCGACGATCTTCTTCGCGTTGTCCCACGCACCGCCCGCGTTGGCCATGAAGATGGCCTGATACAACCCGAAGAGCGCGATGGAGATCAGGTAGCCAATGAAGAAGTACGGGTCTACGAACGCGAACGCCAGCGAGGCGAAGAAGACGGTCAGGAAGATGTTGAACATCCCCTTCTGCGCGTACTGCGTGCAGATTTCGACGACCTTCTTCGAGTCCTCGACCGAAGCCTTCTCGATTTCGGCGCCGAGCTTGATGTTCGACTTGATGAACTCGACGGCGCGGTAGGCGCCCGTCGTCACGGCCTGCATGGAGGCGCCCGTGAACCAGTAGATGATCGCGCCGCCCGTGACGAGCCCGAGCAGGAAGAGCGGGTTGAGGAGCGACAAATTTTCGTAGAAGGTGGCGAGCCCCTGCGCCTCCGAGAGCGACGCGCGGGTCGCGCCCGCGAGCGCCTCGCCGCGCAAGACCTGGATGATCGAGAAGATCATCGTCGTCGAGCCGACCACGGCCGTGCCGATGAGCACGGGCTTGGCCGTCGCCTTGAAGGTGTTGCCCGCACCGTCGTTCTCTTCGAGGAGGTGCTTGGCGCGCTCGAAGTTGACCGTGACGCCGTGGTCGCGCTTGAGTTCCTCCTCGACGTTCGGCACCTGCTCGATGAGCGACAGTTCGTAGACCGACTGCGCGTTGTCGGTGACCGGGCCGTAGGAGTCAACGGCAATCGTCACCGGCCCCATGCCGAGGAAGCCGAAGGCGACGAGGCCGAAGGCGAAGACCGCGGGCGCGATCATCAGCCCGCCCAGGCCGTACGTGCTGAAGACGTAGGCGATGGCCATCAGGGCGGTGATGGCGAGGCCGATCCAGTAGGCCGAGAAGTTGCCCGCGACGAGACCCGACAGGATGTTCAAGCTCGCGCCGCCCTCGCGCGAGGAGGTGACGACCTCCTTGACGTGGGCCGACTCGGTCGAGGTGAAGACCTTGACCAGCGCGGGGCTGATCGCACCCGCGAGCGTGCCGCAGGTGATGATGGTCGAGAGCTTCCACCACAGCGAGCCGTCGCCGAGGTTCGGAATCATCAGATACGAGACGACGTAGGTGAGCACGACCGAGATGATCGAGGTCACCCAGACGAGCGACGTGAGCGGCGCCTCGAAGTTCATCGAGGCGGCGTTCTGGTAGCGCGACTTGGCCACCGCCTCGTTGAGGAAGTAGGCCGCGGCCGACGCCACGATCATCATCACGCGCATCACGAAAATCCAGACGAGCAGTTGCACCTGCACGGCCGCCGACGGCACCGCCAGCAGGATGAAGGTGATGAGCGCCACGCCCGTCACGCCGTAGGTCTCGAAGCCGTCGGCCGAGGGGCCGACCGAGTCGCCCGCGTTGTCGCCCGTGCAGTCGGCGATGACGCC
>JBEVJD010000200.1:0-3378 GCA_040510435.1 Pyrinomonadaceae bacterium
CATGCACGCGCAGCCGTAGCCGTAGTGCCCGTTCGTCTCGATCCACTGCTTGGGCCCGAAGTGGGGCCAGTCGCCTTCGGCCTGGTGCCCGCCCTGCACGCCGACGATCCATTCGTCGTCGCGGTCGTGCAGCGAGGCGTTGGCGGGTGTCGGGTTGCTGAACCAACCGCAGCGCGTCTCGGCCTGAGCAGACCCGTGCGCGCCGGCCTCCCCCGCGCGCCCGCCCACGAGCGCCACGGCGGCCAAAGTCATGAAGCCAAAGAACAACAGTCGAAGCGTGATGACCCTCATACAGAATCTCCTTCCACGTCGGCGGGCGTGTGCCCGGCAGTTCGGCGCGCGCCGGGGCCGAATTCTTTTCCTCACGGTCTGGCGGCGCGGGGATATAATGCCTGCCCTCGTCATCGGAGTTCAAACCAACCAACTGCGGCCGAAGTGAGTGCTCATGGAACAACAACGCACGGGGGCGTGGTTCACGCTGTGGGTCTTGTTCGCCATCAACGCGATGAACTTCTTCGACCGGCAGATTCTGGGCGCGGTCGGCGAGGCGGTGCGCCGGGAGTGGGCGCTGAGCGACGGCGCGATGGGAGCGCTGGGGACGGCCTTCACGCTGCTCTACGCCTTCGTCGGCGTGCCGCTCGGAAGGCTGGCGGACAGGTCGGGACGCAAGTGGATTCTGTCGTCGGGCGTCTTCCTGTGGAGTCTTCTGACGGTCGCCTCCGGGTTGGCGAGAAACTTTTGGCAGCTCTTCGTCTTCCGCCTCGGCGTGGGCGTGGGCGAGGCTTCGTGCGCGCCGGCCGCCTCGTCGCTCATCGGCGACCTCTTCCCGGCACGGGGCCGCGGGCGCGCGATGTCGGTCTTCATGCTCGGGCTCCCCGTCGGCATCGCTTTGAGCTTCGCCACGTCCGGCGTCATCGCGCGCGCCTACGGTTGGCGCGAGGCGTTCTACGTGGCCGGCCTGCCGGGGCTGCTCTGCGCCGTCCTCGTCCTCTTCGTGCGCGAGCCGCAGCGCGGCGCGTCCGAGGCGCACGGCGTGGGCGCGCGCCGCAGAGAGGGCTCGCCCTACAGGCTCGTGCTGGGCACGCCGACGATGCGCTGGCTCATACTTTCGGGCGCGCTGCACAACTTCAACATGTACGCCATCGGCTCGTTCATCACGCCGTTCCTGATGCGCTACCACGGGTCGGACATACAGTCGGCCAACTTCGTCTCGATGGTCGCCTACGGGCTCTCGGGCGCGCCGGGTTTGATACTCGGCGGGATGGCAGCGGACGCCGCGTCGGCGCGCCGCGCAGACGGCCGGCTGCTCGTCGGGGCCGTCGCGATACTCTGCTCGGTGCCGCTGCTCTTTCTGGCTTTGGGGAGGCCGGGCGGGGACACGGTGGGGTTCATGATTCTGATGGGGGCGGGCTGCGCCCTGATGTACGCGTACTACTCGACGGTCTATTCGACGATTCAGGACGTGACGGAGCCCGCCCTGCGCGGGACGGCGATGGCGCTCTACTTCTTCGCGATGTACGTGCTCGGCGCTTCGCTGGGGCCTTACGGGACGGGGCTGGTGAGCGACTTCTTCACGGCGCGCGCGGCCGAGGCCGCAGGGGTGACGGCGACGACGCAACAGGCGCTCGAACCGTTCCGCGCCGCGGGGCTGCACACGGCCATGTACCTCATCCCCGTCTTAGGCGCGCTCCTCACGCTCGTGCTCTTCGCCGCCTCGCGCACGGTGACGAAGGACACGGAGAGGTTGCAGAGCTGGATGCGCGACTCGTCCGCCGAAGCCACACAGACTGAAGTCGCGCGGACTTAGTACCCGGGCTCCGCGCTCTAACCTTTCTCGGAGTTCGTTTGCAAAGCCCCGGAGGGGCGGAATGTTTATAGACCCCGCGTGCTAATTCACCCCGAGCCCCGTCAGGGGCGACATGTGACATGCCGCTCCTCCGGAGCTTGTCAGGATAATCATCAGCCCTGGGCTATAAACATCCCGCCCCTCCGGGGCTTCAAACATCCCGCCCCTCCGGGGCTTCCGAACGCCTTCAACTGCCTACTGCCATCTGCCTACTGATTCGTCGAATTTGTAGCGCCTAAGACAGACTCTAGCGACACCCCGCGTGCTAAAGTACGCGCCTGATGTCTCAGGACGGCGAGTCGAAACGTTTGGGTGACGTGACGGTGGGCGAGGCCAAGCGCGCGGCCATCTACGCGGTGCTGATCGCGCTGGCGCTCTTCCTCTTCGTACGGCTGCTCGGCGAGGTGCTGGTGGCGCTGCTGCTGGGCGCGGTGGCCGCGGCGTACCTCCTGCCCGTGCAGGAGTGGCTGGAGCGGCGCCTGCACGCGCGCGCGGGGAGCGCGCTCATCACCATCGCGCTCATCGTCGTGCCGCTGGCGGCGACCGTCGGCTACGGCTGGTACGAGATGTCGGGCTACTCCGCGCAGGTGCAGGACGAGCGGCGGCGCGAGGAGATCGTCGCCAGCATCAGCCAGTCGCTCTCCGAATACGTCGCCGTCGAGAACACGCGCGCCGTCCTCCAGAACGCCTTTGCCGAGGCGTTTGTCCGCTCGGGCGAGGCGCTCGCCGACGTGAAGAAGCGCACGGCGATGCTGCTCGTCTCGGCCACGGTCTTCTTCTTCACGCTCTTCTACGTGCTGACGCAGCGCGTGCGGCTCGCGGCCTACATCAAGCTGCGGGTGCCGGGCGACTTCCTGCCCTTCTACGAGCGGCTGGGCGAAAACGTCGGCGGCGCGCTGCGCGGCGCGCTCTTCGCCGTGATGGTGGATCAGACGGCGAAGGCTGTCATCATCCTCGTGATGAACCTCGTCTTCGGCGTGCCGCTGGCGGTGGCGCTCGCGCTCGTCACCTTCCTCGTCGGCTTCTTCCCCATCCTCGGCGAGTGGGCCGTCTACATCCCCGTCAGCATCTTCCTCCTCGTCTTCCAGCACCGGCCCGGCGCGGCCGCCGCCTACTTCCTCATCGGCGTCGCCATGACGGTCGGCTCCTCGCTCGTGCTGCGTCCGAAGCTCGCCGCGCGCAGCGCCGAACGCTTCAACTTCTACTGGATGCTGGTCGGGTTGGTGACGGGCGTCTACGCCTTCGGCATCCCCGGCATCGTCTTAGGCCCCGCCATCCTCGGCTTCGCCAAGGCCATCATGGACACACTCGTCGGCGAAGTGAAGTACGAGACCTCGCTTCTGAAGGAGGAGCGCGCGCAGGCGAAGGCCGAGGCCGCCGAGACGACTTGAACAGAACCGCGAGCGGTAGCGAGCGGGGCGGCGGTAAGAGATATTTCTAAAAATCGTAAAGCCCACCCCCACCCTACCCCTCGCGGGTATGTTAAAGTCGTCTCGGGGGGCGCGGGCTTGGCCGGCGCGCGCGCCCACCTA
>JBEVJD010000201.1:0-4535 GCA_040510435.1 Pyrinomonadaceae bacterium
TCCTCCTCGACGAGCCCACCAACGACCTCGACGTGAACACCATGCGCGCGCTCGAAGAGGCGCTGGAGAACTTCGCCGGCTGCGCCGTCGTCATCAGCCACGACCGCTGGTTCCTCGACCGCATCGCCACGCACATCCTCGCCTTCGAAGGCGACAGCCGCGTCTTCTGGTTCGAGGGCAACTTCTCCGACTACGAAGAGGACAAGCGCGCGCGCCTCGGCGAAGACGCCACGCAGCCGCACCGCATCAAGTACAGGCAGTTGACGCGCGGCTAAAAAACGAGAAGGAGTTTCGAGCGATGAAAGCGATCTGGAAGGGCACGGTGCTGGCGGAGAGCGACGACACGGTCGTCGTCGAGGGGAATCATTACTTCCCCGCGGACTCGATGAACCGGGAACACTTCCGCGAGAGCGAGACCCACACGGGCTGCCCCTGGAAGGGGACGGCGAGTTATTACGACGTGGTGGTGGGCGGCGAGGTGAACGCGGACGCGGCGTGGTACTACCCGGAGCCGAAGGAGGCCGCGAAGGAGATTAAAGACCGCGTCGCTTTCTGGCGCGGCGTGAGGGTCGAATGAGGGTGGCGAGGTCTTTGACGAGAGCCGCGCTCGTCGCCCTGCTCTGCCTCGCCTGCGTCGCGCCGTGGGACGCCACCGCCTGGGCGCAGCGCTCGCGGCGCACCCAGTCGCGGGGCGCGCAGGCTAAGGGCGACCCGGCGCACTGGCGCGCGGCGCTCGAACAGGTGTCGGCCGAGAGCATGAAAGGGCACCTGTCTTTCCTCGCCTCGGACGCGCTCGAAGGGCGCAAGACGCCCTCGCGTGGACTGGACATCGCCGCCGAGTACATCGCCGCGCAGTTCCGCCGCGCGGGGCTTGAGCCCGCGGGCGACGACGGCTACTTCCAGACCGTGAAGTGGGCGGACGTGGCGACGAACTCGCGGCGCGCCCGCGCCCGCCTCACGCCCGAAGCGGGGGAGATGAAGGTGCGCAACGTCGCGGGGCTTCTGCGCGGCTCCGACCCCACACTCAAAGACACGTACGTCATCGTCTCGGCGCACTACGACCACATCGGCGTGCGCGAGAACTGCGACCCCTCGAAGGAGGACTGCGTCAACAACGGCGCGAACGACAACGGCTCGGGCACCGTCGGCGTCGTCGAACTGGCGTCGGCGCTCTCGAAGTTGAGCAAGCGACCCCGCCGCTCGATCCTCTTCCTGACCTTCTTCGGCGAGGAGTTGGGGCTCGTCGGCTCGCGCTACTACGGCCAGCACCCGCTCGTGCCTTTGCGGCAGACAATCGCGCAGTTGAACATGGAGCAGGTCGGGCGCACCGACGACAGCGAGGGGGCGCAGGTCGGCACGCTCGCCCTCACCGGCTTCGACTACACAGACGTGGGGGCGGTCTTGCAGCGCGCGGGCGAGGTCGAGGGCGTGCGCGTCTACAAGCACCCGACCAACTCCGACTCGTTCTTCTCGCGCAGCGACAACCAGTCGCTCGCCGACGCGGGGGTGCCGGCGCACACGGCCGGCGTCGCCTTCCAGTTCCCCGACTACCACGCCGTCGGCGACGAATGGCAGAAGGTGGATTTCAACAACATGGCGCGCGTCGTCCGCACCGTGGGCCGCGGCCTCCTCGCGCTCGCCGACTCCGCCCAGCCGCCCCGCTGGAACGAGCAGAACCCGAAGGCCGCGCCCTACGTGGAAGCCTGGAAGAAGCTGCAAGAGTCGGGGCAGTAGTCAGGAGGCGGGAAGCAGTAGGCAGATGGCGGTAGGCAGTTGAAGGCAAACACCGGTGAGAGCCAGTTGGCAAAGCCCCGGAGGGGCGTGATGTCTATAGCTCAGATGTGTAATTGAACCCGAGCCCCGTCAGGGGCGACATCGACATGCCGCTCCTCCGGAGCTTGTCAAAATTATTATTGGCCAAGGCTATAAGCATCCCGCCCCTCCGGGGCTCACCGAACTGACTACTGGCTCCTGACTACTGACTACTTTTTTTTTCATCCTCCCTTTCGTCCCGCTCGACACGGGATGCGGGCGGCTCGTCACAAAAGCCCCGCCGCGCTAGAATCGTCCGTTAAACTCCCCCGTTCGAGCGCGCGCGGCCGGCCGCCCCACGTTTTGAAACCAACATGCGGCCCCGCCGTATTAACTGGCTCAAACCGTCAACCGGACACATACCGTCCGCGGCTGAGAGTCCCCCGATTCAAGCAACCAAAACGTTCAGACAAGGAGCCTACTCATGCGTTTTTTTAACTTCCGCGCCGCGTCCGCCGGACTCGCCGCGTGCCTCCTCTGCTTCGTCGCGCTGGCGCAGACCGGCGGCGCGGGCAAGGGGCGCGGCTTCGACCGGGCGCGCATGGACGAGACCACCGCGGCCTGCACGGACTTCTACCAGTACGCCAACGGCAACTGGATGAAGACCACCGAAATCCCCGGGGCCCAGCCGGGCTGGGGCAGCTTCAACATCCTCAACGAGAGCAACCGCACGACGCTGCGCGAGATTCTCGAAGAGTCCGCCAGGAACACGAAGGCCAAGGCCGGCTCGAACGAGCAGAAGGTCGGCGACTTCTACGCCACCTGCACCGACGAGGCCAAGCGCGAGGCCGAGGGCGCCAAGCCCCTGACGCCGTACTTCGCGCGCATCGACAAGGTCTCCGACGTGAAGGGACTCCAGAGCCTCATCACCGACCTCCACAAGGCAGGGCTGCCCGGCCTCTTCGGCTTCGGCTCGCTCCCCGACTTCAAGAACAGCTCGATGGTCATCGGCGCGGCCGGGCAGGGCGGGCTCTCCCTGCCGAGCAAGGACTACTACACGAAGACCGACGAGGCGACCGTCAACCAGCGCACGGCCTTCGTCCAGCACGTGACGAACATGTTCCAGCTCCTCGGCGACACGCCGGAGCAGGCGGCGAAGAACGCGCAGACCGTGATAAGCATCGAGACGCGGCTCGCCGCCGCCTCGCGCGACCCCGTCCAACTGCGCGACCCCTCGACGCAGTACAACATGAAGACCGCGGCCGAACTCCAGAAGCTCACGCCGAACTTCTCCTGGGCCGACTACTTCGCGGGGCTCGGCCTGCCGAAAGACCTGACCATCAACGTCGCGCACCCCGAGTTCTTCGAGGCCGCCAACAAGATGCTCGTCGAGGTGCCCGTCGCCGACTGGAAGACCTACCTGCGCTGGCACCTCGTCCACGCCGCGGCCGACGCGCTCTCGTCGAAGTTCGAGACCGAGAATTTCAACTTCTACGGCAAGGTGCTCGCGGGGCGCCGCGAGCAGCACCCGCTCTGGCGCCGCTGCGTGGGCGCGGCCGACGCCAACCTCGGCGAGGCGCTGGGGCAGGTTTACGTCGCGCGCGCGTTCACGCCCGAGTCGAAGGCGCGGATGCAGACGATGATTAACAACCTCATCGAAGCCTTCCGCGTCCGCGTCGAGAAGAACGACTGGATGAGCGAGGAGACGCGCAAGGCAGCGCTCGCCAAGCTCGCCTCCTTCAAGCAGAAGATCGGCTACCCCGACAAGTGGCTCGACTACTCGCGCCTGAGCGTCTCGCGCGAATCCTTCGCCGCGAACATCATCCGGTCGAGTGAGTTCGCGCAGGCGCGCGACCTCGCCAAGATCGGGAAGCCGGTTGACCGCACCGAGTGGGGCATGACGCCGCCCGCGGTCAACGCCTACAACAACTTCCTGATGAACGAGATCGTCTTCCCGGCCGGCATCCTCCAGCCACCGTTCTTCAACCCCGCGGCCGACGACGCCATCAACTACGGCGCCATCGGCGCGGTCATCGGCCACGAAATCACGCACGGCTTCGACGACACGGGCGCGAAGTTCGACCTGCAAGGGAACCTCAAGAACTGGTGGACGGAGGCCGACCTGAAGAACTTCACGACGCGCGGCGAGTGCGTCGTCAACCAGTTCTCGGCCTTCGAGGTCGAGCCCGGCCTGAAGGTCAACGGCGAGCTCGTCGTCGGCGAGTCGGTCGCAGACCTCGGCGGGCTGACCGTGGCCTACGAGGCGTTGCAGAAGTCGATGGGGGGCAAGCGCCCCGAGAACGTAGACGGCTTCACGCCCGAGCAGCGCTTCTTCCTCGGCTGGGCGCAGGTCTGGGCGTCGAAGGTGAGGCCCGAGTTCGCGCGCCTCATCACGCAGACCGACCCGCACCCGCTGGGGCCCTACCGCGTCAACGGTCCGCTCTCGAACATGCCGCAGTTCGCCGCCGCCTTCAGCTGCAAGGCCGGCGACCCGATGGTGCGCCCCGAGAAGGATCGTTGCCAGGTGTGGTAGTGGGTTAAGGAAGTAGACAGTAGTCAGTAGTCAGTAGTCAGAACAAGCGGCGCGTCTCGGCCTTCGGGCGGGGCGCGCCGCCTGTTTTTCTACAGACTACAGACTACTGTCTACTGACTACTGGAAAACACAGAGAGACAGTCCCGCCGCAGAGGGGAGCGGCGCGGGGCAGGGTTTTGTGTGTTGCGTGTGTTAGGTCGGCTTAGTGGCCGGCGACGGCACCGGCGGCGACGCGGGTGCGCGCGGGGCG
>JBEVJD010000202.1:0-7648 GCA_040510435.1 Pyrinomonadaceae bacterium
GCAGCAGGCGTGCGCGTCGTCCTTCGTCGGAAGCCTCTCCGACGCCTCTCGCTCTCTCACGCAGCCAGACCGCGAGTGCGAAGCCGAGGGCGAGCTGCGCGACGAGCTGCAAGACCTCGGCGAAGGTCTCGTAGTGTCGCGTCCAGCCCGAGGCGCGGAAGCTGTGCGTGCGCCCGCCGCCTTCGGTGATGCCGGAGGGCGACGGGGCTGCGCGCACCTCTTCGCCGACGACCGCGCCCGGCCACTCGACATGCTCGCCGCGCGAGACGACGCTCAGGCGCACGCGCTCGCCCGCGGGCGTGCGGCGGATGGCCTCGTCAATCTCTTCGACCGTGGAGACGCGCCTCCCGTTCACGCGCCACACGGCGTCGCCCTCGCGCAGAGGGGTCGCGCGGCGCAAGGGGCTGTCGACGCTCAGGCGCCGCACGACGACGCCGCGCCCGACGGCCAGTTCGCCCGCGCCCCACAGCGCGCCCGCCGAGCCCGAAAGAATCAACAGCGCCGCCAGCAGCACGGCCCTCCTGCGCGTGACGAGCGCCTGCGTGAGGTAGAACATGAGGAGGGTGCTGACGTTAATCAGCTTCGGCACGCTCACGCGCGGCTCTTCCGAGAGAAAGCAGGAGAGCGCAGTCCATGCGAAGAAGAGCCAGAGCGGCAGGTCGAGCGGCGTGCGCCTCAGTCCCGGGCGGCGCGTCGCGGCCGTGCGCCCGAGCCAGCCGAGCACGGCGAACGAGAGCCCTATCCACGAGACGGCGATGGAGTGCGGCGCGGCCAGCGCGTAGAGCACGAAGCCCGCCAGCGCGAGCCTTTCCGACGCTCGCGCGAACCGGCCCGGGGCCGCTTCCGTCGCGGCCGTCTCGGGCCCGGCCTCGCCTCGCGGGGCGGCCGTTTCGTCCATCTTTGTGTGCATAAATCCCCGCGGAAGGAGTTGGTTGACACCCGCCCGGGCGGGTGCTAACGTACAAAATTGCCCGTCCTCGGAGGCAGGGGCGTGAGAGCCGTGGACAAGTAAGTTTACCGCCGGGCCCGGAAAGCACCCTGTCGCTGCTTCAGTCCGCCCTCGCGTCGCTTCAGTCCACTTCCACAGAACGATACAATATTCCTGATGGGTTTCGACAAGGCAAAAGCCATCCGTGCGGCTGAGAAGTACCTTGCGTCGGGCAAGATTCCGTCGGCCATACAGGAGTACACCCGCATCGTCGAGCACGACGCGGACGACTTCAACGCGCTCAACACGCTCGGCGACCTCTACGCCCGCGTCGAGAAGCGCGCCGAGGCCGCCTCGTGCTACCGCCTCGTCGCCGAGCATTATCGCGAACAGGGCTTCACCCTCAAAGCCGTCGCGATGTACAAGAAGCTCACGCGCTTCGAGCCCGCAGACCAGCAGACGGCACTCGCCCTGGCCTCGCTCTACGAGCAGCAGGGGCTGATGGTGGACGCGCGCCAGCACTACCTCATCGCGGCCGAGGCGCTCGGGCGCGCCGGCCAGTCGCGCGAGGCGCTCGACGTGCTGCGCCGCATCGCCGACCTCGACCCCTCGAACACGGAAGTCCGCCTCCGCCTCGCCGCGAGCTTCGCCAACGAGAACCTGCCCGACCTCGCGGCCGAGGCTTACACCGAGGCCGGCGCGCGTCTCGCCGCGCGCAAGGAGTTCGAGGCCGCGCTCGAAGCCTTCAACAAGGCGCTGGCGCTCAGACCGGCCTCGCACGCCGCGCTGCACGGGATGCTCTCGGCGAACGCGGCGTTGGGGACGGCCGACGACGCGGCGGAAGTCCTTGAGCGCGCCGCCAAGGAGAGGCCGGGCGACATCGAAGTCCGCGCCATGCTCGCGCGCGCCTACGTGGACGCGGAGGATGCCTCGCGCGCCGAGGCGGCGACGCACGAACTGGTCGGCCGCGACCCTTCGAGCTTCATGCTCCTCTTCGACGTGGCGCGGCTCTACCTGCGGCAGGGCAGCCCGGACGATGCCGCGCGCCTGCTCGACTACGTGGCCGAGCCCGCGCTGGCCGCGCGCCAGGAGTCGCCGCTCGCCGAGCTGCTTCAGGAGGTGCTCGCGCGCAACCCCGAGCAGATGGACGCGCACCGCCTGCTCGTGCGCTGCTACTCCTCGATGCACGACGAGGCGAAGCTGCGCTCCGCGCTCGAACGTCTGGCCGACGCGGCCGAGGCCACGGGCGCGGTCGAGGACGAGCGGCGCGCGCTCACGCGGCTCGCGCGGCTCGCGCCCGACGACCAGGGCAACCTCGCGCGTCTGGAAGAATTGGGCGGCCCGCTCTTCGAAGAGTCGGGGCAGGCGCAGGGCGTGGAGGAGCCCCCGAGCTTCGAGCGCTTCATGCAGAACGACGCGGTGCCGCTGCCGGAAGCGGCGGACGAAGCGGCGGCGCCGCCGCCCGTGCCCACCGCCGCGGAGTTCGAGTGGAACTCTGTGGCCGAAGCCCCCGCGGCCGCGCCCGCGGCTGCCGCCGACGCCAGCGCCTCCTTCGCAGACCTCAACGACCTGACCGACGGCGGCTCGGGGTTCGAGGTCGCGGCTCAGCCCGTCGCGCCGGAGCCGCCGCCGCAGACCGGCTTTCAGGAGTTCGACTTCACGACGCCGGCCGCGGGCGAGGTCGCGCAGGAGCCGTCCGCGGGCGCGAGCGTCGAGCGCATGCTCAAGCAGGAGCTTGAGAGCGTCGAGTTCTACATCGAGCAGGGCTACGCCGACATCGCGCGCGACACGCTCGACATGCTCGTACGGCAGTACGGCCAGCACCCCGAGATCGAAGCCCTTCGCGCGCGGCTCGTCCCCGCCGAAGACGCGGGCGCCGCCGGAGGGTTCGACCCGGCGAGCGCCTTCGACACGAACGCCGTCTTCGATACGAACGCCGCCCAAGGGGCGCAGGACGCCTCGGCCTTCGACGCGACCGCTTTCGAGATGCCTTCGGCCTTCGAGCCGGCGGCGGCGCCCGCGGCCTTCGAGCCGCCCGCGCCCGAACCGGGCTTCTCCAACCCTCCGGCCGCGGAACCGCCGCGCCCGCAGGCGTCGCACAACCCGCCGCCGCAGCCCGCGGGCGCGGGGATTGACCCGGGGCTCGCGGCCATCTTTGACGAGTTCCGCGAGGCGGTCGAGGACGGCGGCGAAGAGGACGCGGGCGGCGACTTCGACACGCACTACCAGATGGGTCTGGCCTATCGCGAGATGGGGCTCTTGGATCAGTCCGTCGAAGAGTTTCAGGCCGCCGCGGGTCAGGCGGCGCCGGGCGACGGCACGCCGCGCTTCCTGCAATGCTGCAACATGCTCGGCCACTGCTTCATGGAGAAGGGGATGCCGCGCCCCGCCGCGCTCTGGTTCAAGCGGGGTCTGGAAGCGCCCGGCCACACGGAGGACGAGTATCAGGCCATGCGCTACGACCTCGGCACGGCCTATGAGCAGATGGGCGACAACGGCCGCGCCATCGAAGTCCTCTCCGAGGTCTACGCCATCGATGTCTCCTACCGCGGCGTCGCCGAGCGCCTGCGGGAACTGCAAAGAACCGTGAACCGTGAACCGTAAAAGGGCGTGAACCGTCAACCGTCAACCGTGACAAGATGAGAATGGGTTTTATCTCGTCACGGTTGACGGTTGACGGTTCACGCCTTTACTTGTCACGGTTTACGGTTTACCGTTTACGGTCTTATGGCTTCGAGGCTCACGGTCATCTTCTACATCCTCCTCTGCCTGGAGGCGGGCATCTTTCTGACGCTGCTGCCGTGGTGGCAGCCGTGGGGGATGGGCGACTGGGGCGACAACTTCTTCCTCGTGATGGTGGCGCAGAAGACGGGGCTCGTGGGGCTCCAGCGCGCGGTCTCCTCCGGGTGGGTGCGCGGCGCGGTGACGGGCGTCGGCCTGCTCAACCTGGCGATGGCCTTCTGGGAGATGTTCCACTTCAGAGAGACCGTGCGTAAGCTACAGGGCGCCGACGCGCCGCCGCCCGCGCGCGCGCCGCGGGTTGAACCCGACACGACGACCGACGCTCTCCCGACCGCCGACACTCTCCCGACGACGCAACTCGCCCAGGATGCCCCGACCGCTCGCGCGACCGATCACGTACCTCATCACGGGCGGCGAGACCAGTAGCGCGACGACCCCTTCGTCCGAAGAGTTCCGCCGCCTGCTCGCGCTCGTCCGTGCCGCCGTCGCCGCGCGCGTCACGCTCGTTCAACTGCGCGAGAAGGAGTTGAGCGGCCGCGTTCTTTATGAACTCGCCGCGGCCGCCGCCGACGCCGCGCGAGGGAGTGCGACCAGCGTCCTCGTCAACGACCGCGCAGACATCGCGCGCGCCGCGGGCTGTGACGGCGTCCACTTGACGACGAACTCGCTCGACACGTCGGTCGTGCGACGCGCCTTCGGCGGAGCCTTTTTGATAGGCGTCTCGACGCACAATGTTCACGAGGCGCGCGCGGCTTCTGCGGGCGGCGCAGACTTCGCGGTCTTCGGCCCCGTCTTCGACACGCCCTCGAAGCGCGCGTACGGCCCGCCCGTCGGGCTCGAAGCGTTGACGAAAGCCGCGCGCGAACTCTCCCCCTTCGCGCTCGTCGCGCTCGGCGGCGTGGGCGTTGACAAGATTGAGGATGTCTTACGGGCGGGTGCGGCGGGCGTCGCCGGGATTCGCCTTTTTTCGGACGGACAAAACCTCAAGCGGATCGTGCATCACATCGGCCGGGCATACGGCCTCGGGGCGCGCGATGAGTGACGAAACGCAAATGCCGGTGGCGCTGACCGTCGCGGGGTTCGACCCGTCGGGCGGCGCGGGCGTGGTCGCCGACGTAAAGACGTTCACCGCCTTCGGCTGTTTCGCGGCGGCGGCCGTCACGTCGCTCACCTTCCAGAACACGACCGGCGTCTTCGGCGCCGCGCACCAGACGGCCGAGACGGTGCGCGCGCAAGTGCTGGCCGTCGCCGAGGACTTCCGCGTAGCCGGCGCGAAGACCGGCATGCTCCCGACGCGAGAGATAATCGTCGAGGTCGCGCGGCTCTTCCGCGAGGCTTCCTTGCCCGCGCCGGTCGTTGACCCGGTCGTCCGCTCGACCTCGGGCTTCGACCTGATAGACGACGAGGCGCTCGACGCTTTGAAGAGCGAGCTGCTGCCGCTCGCGCGCGTCGTCACGCCGAACGTCCCCGAGGCCGAGCGCATCACGGGGCTGCGCGTGCGCGACCGCGAGGGGATGCTTGAGGCCGCCCGCGCGATTCGTGCGATGGGCGCGCGCGCCGTGCTCGTCAAGGGCGGGCACCTCGAAGGCGACGCGTCGGACGTGCTGCTCGATGAAGGTGGTCGGGTCAAGACGTTCACCGCCGCGCGCGTCGAGACCACTTCGACGCACGGCACGGGCTGCACGCTCGCCGCGGGCATCGCCGCGTGTCTCGCGCGCGGCCTCGACCTCGAAGACTCTGTCGCCGCGGCCAAGCGCTTCGTCACCGAGGCCATTCGCCGCGCGCCCGGCTTGGGGCGCGGACACGGCCCCGTCAACCATTCGGTCGCGGCCCTGCTCTGAGGAGTCCCTGAAGCCATGACATACCAAAGCAGACAGACACGGAACGCCAAAGCACGTGCGCCGCTCGGGGCCGCGTGCCTTGCGCTTCTAATGGCGCTGACGGCGGTTGCGCAGGGCGACCTGACGGGCGGCGTCGGGCAGTTCGCCATCCAGCCGAAGAAGCCGAAGGTGGTGGTGACAGCCAAGCCGAAGCCGCCGACCGTCACGCGCGGGCCGCGCGCGACGAAGAACGACCGACTGCTCGACGCGGCCGGGCGCGGCGACGCGGCGGCCGTGGCCGGCTCGGTCAAGGCCGGCGCCGACGTGAACACGAAGTCGAAGGAGGGCTGCGCGGCGTTAGTCTACGTCGCGGCGGCGAAGGAGGCGTCGGCGGCACAGTCTCTGCTCGCGCAGGGCGCGGACGCCAACGGGCGCTGCGCCGACGGCGTGACGGCTCTGATGGTCGCGGCCGAGGCTGGCAACGCCGAGACGGCGCAGGCGCTCGTCGCGCGCGGCGCGAACGCGAACGCGCAGACGGAGGACGGCCGGACGGCGCTGATCTTTGCGACCTCGAACGGCCACCTGCCCGTGGTGCGCGTGCTGCTGGCGGCGGGCGCGAACCCGAACGCGCGCCACAAGGACGGCCGGACGGCGCTCACCTTCGCGTCGGCCAACGGGTACTTGGCCGTGGCGGAGGAGCTTCTGGCGAAGGGGGCCGAGGCGGACGCGCGCTCCGAGGACGGGTGGACGCCGCTGCTGTGGGCTTCTTGGTTCGGGCACGCGGACGTGGCCGGGCTGCTGCTGAAGCGTGGCGCGAACGTGCGCGCGCGCGACAACGACAAGGACACGGCGCTGATGAAGGCGGCCACGCAGGGGCACGTCACGCTGGTGAAGACGTTCCTTGAGCGCGGGGCGGAGGCGGACGCGCGCGGCAACGGCGGGGGCACGGCGCTCCTGTTCGCGGCGCCGCGCCCGACGGGCTACGACATCGTCGAGGCGCTGATGGCGAAGGGCGCCGACGTGAACGCGCGCAACGACGCAGGCATCACGCCCGTCATCAGCGCCGCCGCCAACGGCCGCGTCGGGACGCTCGACCTGCTCCTGAAGCACAAGGCCAACCCCAACGCGCACACGCCGAAGGGCTGGAGCGGGCTCATCGCCGCCTCCCAGAAGGGGCTGAAGGAGAGCGTCAAGCTCCTCATCGAACACGGCGCGGAGGTCAACGCCAGGTACGAAGACGGCCGCACCGCCCTCGACTTCGCCGAGCAGAACGGCCAGACGGAGGTCGTCGAGATACTCAAGAGGGCCGGCGGCAAGTCCGGAATGAAACCGTAAAAGGCGTGAACCGTAAACCGTGAACCGTGACAAGAAGAAGAGCCTGTCTTCTCTTGTCACGGTTCACGGTTCACGGTTTACGCCTCTTCTATCGTGACCTTCTGCATCACCACGTCGGTCTTGGGGCGGTCGCCGGGCTGCGTGGGCGTGGTGGCGATCTCGTCCACCACGTCTTGACCCTCGATGACGCGGCCGAACTTGGTGTAGGAGGGCGGAAGCCCGTAGTCCGAGTGCATGATGAAGAACTGCGAGCCGTTGGTGTTCGGCCCGGCGTTCGCCATCGCTACGGTGCCCTTGGCGTATGTGCCGCGGTAGAGTTCGGACGAGCGGTCGATCTCGTCGTCGAAGCGCCCGCCCCAGGCCGACTGTCCGCCGCGACCAGTCCCCGTCGGGTCGCCGCCCTGGATCATAAAGCCCTTGATGACGCGGTGGAAGATGACGTTGTTGTACTTGCCCGCCTCGGCCAGCAGCCTGAAGTTCTCGGTCGTCTTCGGCGACTCGTCCTCCAACAGCTCGAAGCGGATCGTCCCCATGTTCGTCTCGATGCGTGCGATACGGTTAGCCATAATTCTCCTCTAGGTAGTCAGTAGACAGTAGTCGGTAGTCAGTAGAAGAACCTTCGTGAGTCGAACCGTTCATTTGCCAGCGTCGGCGACCGCAGCGCGGAGCGCTACCGTCTACTGACTACTGACTACTTGTTCAGTCCCACGGTGTGATGGTGTAGCCTGCTTACTATTACCCGCTAAGGAGGCACTGTGGGACAACTTCTACACGGCAGCGCCCGCACGACTGCGACACTGCGTCGAACGATACAGCATAGTCA
>JBEVJD010000203.1:0-5663 GCA_040510435.1 Pyrinomonadaceae bacterium
TCAATCAGGAAGGGAGTTAGAGTCGGGTATCCCGTCCCCTCCCTGTAGAGCGCGTTAGCTTCATTGGTCGGGCCGACCGCATCGAGCCGGTTGGCGAGCGTGAAGTTCGCCGCGTTCGCCGTGTTGAAGAGCGCGATGCCCGCGTCGTCCGGGATGTCGGTCGTGTAGGCGGCATCGGCCGTGGCGTAGCCGGAGAGCGAGTAGCCTACGCTGTTGGCGCAGAGGAAGTGGCCGCGGTTGGGGATGACCGTCCCGTTCGGGATGGTGCAGCGCAGAGTGCCGTCGGAGGCCACGACGGCGTACCCGGCGGAACTGTCGGAGGCCGCGACCGTGTGCGTCGCGCCGGAGTTGTTGTAGAGTTCGACGAACTCGTCGCTCGGGCCGTTCGGCCCGACCAGCCGGAACTCGCTGATGATGAGTTGCCCGGCGGTGGCCGGCGAATTGGGGCCATCTCCCGCGTCGCCCTCCTGTGCTAGCGCCGCCACTGAAAGTAAGGCCGATGCGCCCAAGAGCGCGCAGCAACGTCTGAAGAGTTTGCGCATTATGTTCCCTCCTGTGAAGGCGGAGCAAGAGGAAGCTCCGCGAACCTTAGCAGCCTCTCACGCCGCGGGGCGGGGCTGAAGATGTGACAATGCAGGCGACGGACAGCCCGCTTTGCCTTGTTGCCGCGGTCATGACATCACGCATCAACGGCGGTGGACAGCGGCTGAATCATCCCTCGGACGACCTTTACCGCTACGGGCGCTGTGACGATTAAGTGAGGCCGGCGAAGCACTCGCTGGCAGGGCGACTTACCTGACGCGTGAAAGATATTCCCGAAAGACTCCGGTGTCAACGAAGGTGAGAACGACCGAGGATTGCCCGGGCTGTGAGGCGCGGCGGAATAATTTTGTTGACGGGTCTCTGTAATGTGAGTAGATTTTCCGCGTCACCCGAATATTTGATTTACACAGCCCGTCCCCCTCACTTGCTCCGTCTTCGCGTGAAGCCGGAACGGGTAGACATCGTGTGCTCGTCTTCGTGTTAACAAGAGTCTCGCTCACGCATGAGCCTCTCTCCTGTTAACCTCACGTCAACCAACTTTCCCGGGAGGCGGCGGCACGCACGGCCTGCGCTCCCGCCTTCTTTTAAGAACCGCCCGGCCTGCCTTTCATCCGGCTGTCGGCGCACCCTTGCCCCGGATTCTCACTGACCCCGGCACTTACGCGCCGCGCTGAAGTCTGTCCCAAACGGCAACCCACCCATCCCCACCTCCGCCGGAGGTGGCCTCGATTCAGGAGGAGACATGAGGATTACCAAGTTGTTCGTCATCGCGCTTTTCGCCTCCCTGCTCATCACCTCTTTGGCCATCACGCCGGCCGTCAGCAGTCAGTCGGGCCCGACCGAGGCCCCGGCCGGCTTCGACGATCAGACCAACGGCTTCACGCCGCAGGGCGCCCCGAATACGCCGGGCACGTTCCTCGGCGACAAGGCCGCCTTCGAGGAACGCGAGGAGGTGGCCGACGGCCTCGGCCCCGTCTACAACGCGCAGTCCTGCGCCGAGTGTCACCAGAACCCCGTGACCGGCGGCGTCAGTCAAATCTTCGAGCTGCGCGCCGGGCACAGCGGCCCCGACGGAACCTTCGTCGACGCGCCGGGCGGTTCGCTCATCCAGGCGCGCGCCGTCAACGCGCAGATTCAGGAGCGCGTCCCTGACAGGACGCGCATCGTCTTCGTGGGCGCTTCGCAGAACATCTCCGTCATGGGCTTCGACGGCGGACAGTACGGCGCCGTCGGCAACACGCCCGTCGCGGGACTGTTTCCGTCCTTCTCGCCGGACGGCACGCAGATCGTTTTCGCGCGCAACGTGGGCGGTAGCGTCGTCAACATCTTCGTCATGAACAGCGACGGCACGAACCTGCAACAGGTCACCACGACCAACGCCCAGGACAACCAGCCCGCCTGGTCGCCCGACGGGACGAAGATCGCCTTCAGCAGCAACCGCAGCGGGCAGTTCCGTATCTTCCTGATGAACCCGGATGGCACGAATCAGGTGGACATCTCCAGCGGCGGCGCGCCGACCAACGACACGCAGCCCGCCTGGTCGCCGAGCGGGGCGAAGATCGCCTTTACGAGACTCCCGCAGGGGCTCAACCCGCGCGAACACATCTGGACGATGAACTCGGACGGCACGGGCAAAGTTCAGATCACTTCGGGGACTGGCAACGACGAGCGGGCCGCCTGGTCTCCCGACGGGATGACGATTGCGTTCGGGACGAACCGCGACGGCAACTGGGAGATTTATAAAGTGGGCGCGAGCGGCGGCACGCCGACGCGCCTGACCAACAACTCGGCGACCGATGCCAACCCGGCCTGGGCGACCGACGATTCGGCCATCGCCTTTTCAAGCACACGCGGTACCGGCACCGCGCGCATCTGGGCCATCGCCACCGACGGCAGCAACCCGACCCTGCTCTCCACGACGGCCGGCAATGCCCCCGCCTATTCGAGAGACGAGGGCGAGACGGTGCGCACCTTCCGCGCGTCGCTGAACACGCTGGGCGACGGGTTCGTCGAGGCGACCGACGACTCGACGTTCATAGCCATCCGCGACCAACAGCCCACGGACATGCGTGGGACGGCCATCACCGTGCCGTCGCTCGAAGCCCCGAACGAGCCGCGCCTCGGCCGCTTCGGCTGGAAGAACTCGGTCGCCAGCCTGCTCAGCTTCTCGGCCGGAGCCTACCGCTTGGAGCAAGGCATCACCAGCCCACTCCAGCCGACCGAGAGCACCTCGCTCGGGCGCAACGTCTCGCCCTTCGACCCCATCCCCGGCCTGGAGGACACGGGCGGCGTCTTCGGCTTCGGCGAGGACGTGGAAGCCTTCACGCGCTTCATGCGCTCGACGAAGGCCCCGCCGCGCGACCTCGACCTCGTGCCCGACGACACGACCGACCCCGGCTCGCAGCTCTTCGACCAGTTGAGCTGTTCGGTCTGCCACACCCGCGCCATCACCACGACGGCCAACCCCACCACGACCTTTAACGGCGGGACGTTCACCGTCGGTGCGCTGGCCAACAAGACCTACCACCCGTTCGGCGACTTCCTGCTCCACGACATCGGCACCGGCGACGGCATCGTCGAGGCGGGCGGCGAGCCGACGCGAAACATGGTGCGCACGGCTCCGCTGTGGGGCTTGCGCACGCGCGACCGCCTGATGCACGACGGCGGCTCTTCGAGCCCGCCCACCAACAGCGGGGCGCAGTCCTTCACCATCAACGAGGCCATCCTGCGCCACGCCGGGCAGGCCGCGGCCAGCAGCAGCGCTTACCAAACGCTCACCCCCCTCCAGCAAGCTCAACTACTTCGCTTCCTCAAGTCACTGTGAGGGAGTTGATTCGGAGATGAGCGCGTACGCCGCAGAGGGGCGCTCTCACGGATTACTCCGCGAGAGCGCCCCTCTCACACACCCGCCGCAGGCACTCCCCAGAAAATTATTCGTTGACCGGCGTCAACCGCCACTGCTATCTTAACCGTCATCCCCCACGACGCGCTCCCTTTAGAATCTGCTCTCATGCTCCGTCGCTACGGCTATAAAATTACTTGGAGACTTCACACGGAAGCCCTTCTTCACCGAGGAGTCAGCCTGATATGCGTCACAAAATCAAAACCTATGTTGCCCTGCACGCAGTAATCGCACTTCTGTCTTCACCCGTCTCGATTACGCCCGCGCTCGCGCAGAAGGCGAGAGGTTCCGTCGTTGCACGAGCCGTGTCGCCGCCAACTACTTCTTCCATCTCGCGGAAGAGCGATATTCCGGGGCCGCTGGCCGCGGCCATACAGCAATCGAAGCTCACCGCATCGGACGGGGCCGCGCAGGACTTCTTCGGCGTCTCGGTGGCGGTCGACGGCGACACGGCCGTCGTCGGCGCGCACGATGACGACAGCCCGAGTACGGACGCCGGGTCGGCTTACGTCTTCGTCCGCACGGGCTCGACGTGGGCGCAGCAGAAGAAGCTCGTCGCCTCCGACGCGGCGGCGAACGACCACTTCGGCCGCTCGGTGGCCATCAGCGGCGACACAATCGTCGTCGGGGCGGAGGCGGACGACAGCCCGAATGCGGATGCCGGGTCGGCCTATGTCTTCGTCCGCGCCGGTTCGGTCTGGACAGAGCAGCAGAAGCTCGTCGCCCCCGACCAGGCGCCGTCCGACAATTTCGGCATCTCGGTCGTAATCGGCGGCGACACAATCATCGTCGGCGCTCATCTCTCCAACAGTCCGGTCTCGAATACGGGAGCGGCTTACGTCTTCGTCCGCACGGGTTCGACGTGGGCCGGGCAGCAGAAACTAGTCGCCTCCGACGCGGCGGCGGAAGACAGGTTCGGCATCTCGGTTGCGATGAGCGGCGACACGGCGGTTGTCGGCGCCGACGGCGATGACGGCTCCGCGGGGGCCGCCTACGTCTTCGTCCGCACGGGCTCGAACTGGACTGAACAGCAAAAGCTCGTCGCTTCCGACAGGGCGGTGAACGACAGGTTCGGCGAAGCGGCGGCAATCAGCGGCGACACAGTCATCGTCGGCGCCGTCTTCAGCCACGTGCCGGCGGGACAGGACGGCGCGGCCTACGTCTTCGTCAGGAGCGGCACGACCTGGACGCAGCAACAGAAACTCAGCAACCCGGAGCCTTCGTCGGACGACCTTGACCCGGACTTCTTCGGCGACTCGGTGGCAATCAGCGGCGACACCGTAGTCGTCGGCGCCACCGCCGATGTCGAGGATACGCCTTTCGAGCCCGCGGACAGGGGGTCGGCCTACGTCTTCGTCCGCACGGGTTCGACATGGAGCCAGCACCAGAAACTCGTCGGGGGGCCGGGCGAGTCGGCGGGCGAAGGGTTCGGCAATGCGGCCGCCGTCAGCGGCAACACGATCATCGTCGGCGCTTCCGGCGACAGTCGCGTCGCCATCAACGCGGGCTCCGCGTACGTCTACAACAATACCCAAACCGCCCCCACTCTGCCCGGCCACCTTATCATCAGCGAGTTCCGCCTGCGCGGCCCCAACGGCGACAACGACGAGTTCGTCGAGCTGTACAACAACACAGACTCTCCCCTCACCGTCGATCCGGCGGACGGCTCCTCCGGCTTCGCACTCGTTGCCTCCGGCGGGCAAACGCGCTTCGTCGTTCCCACCGGCACGGTCATCCCGGCCCGCGGCCACTTCCTCGGCGTCAACGGCGGCGGCTACGGCCTCAACGCCTACGCCGCCGGCGACATCTCCTTCTCTCCCGGCATCCCGGTCAACGTCGGGATAGCCCTCTTCAGCACCGCGAATCCGTCCAACTTCACCCAGGCCAACCGCCTCGACGCGGCAGGCTCATCCTCGGAGACGAACGCGCTCTTCCGCGAGGGCGGCGGCTACGCTCCCGTCAACGTCGTGGACACGCAGTACAGCCTCCTGCGCGACCTCTCGTCGGGACGGCCCGCGGACACGCAGGATAATCAGGCTGACTTCCGCGTCGTCGGGCCGACGGTCATCGTTCGCACCGATGCCGCCTACGGCTACCCCGGCCCCGAAAATCTCGCCTCACCCGTCGAGCGCACCGGCCAGTTTACCGTCACCCTGCTCGACCCGTCGCAGTCCGCCTCGGCCGCCCCCAATCGCGTGCGCGATTTCTCGAACTCTAC
>JBEVJD010000204.1:0-7334 GCA_040510435.1 Pyrinomonadaceae bacterium
GTCGCGCCCTCCTCGCGCCCGACCGTCTGCAAGCCGTCCAGCACCTCCCCTCCGACCTCGAACCGCTCGACGCCGCCCCGCCCCGTCTGCATCTTCGGGCGCGGGTGATCGGCCGGCAGTTCGAGCACCGTCGGCGCCCCCGCCAACTGCCCGCGCCAGTAATCCAACTGGCGCTCCAACTCCTCGCCCTGAAGCCACGCGCGCTGCCACGCCGCGTAGTCCGCGTACTGCACCGGCAACTCTGGTAAACGCGCCTCCGCGCCGCGCGCCTCGGCCTCGTAGAAGGCGGAGAGCTCGCGCGCCAGCACGCCGACCGACCAGCCGTCGGCCACAATGTGGTGCATGGTGATGACCAGCACGTGCTCTTCTTCTGCGAGCCGCAGCAGGCGCGCGCGGATGACGGGGCCGCGCTCCAGGTCGAAGGTGCGGCGGCTTTCGCTCTCGATCTCACGCCGCACGGCTTCGGCGCGTGCGTCCTCGGTCAGCCCCGCGAGGTCTGCGTGTTCGAGCGTGAGGGGCGACTCAGGCCGGACTATCTGCGACGGCTCCGCCCCGATGACGGCGATGGTCGTGCGCAGCACCTCGTGCCGCTCCACGATGCGGTTCAGACTGCGCTCCAGCGCGTTGACATCGAGCCGCCCCTCGATGCGGTAGGCCACGGGCACGTTGTAGGAGGCCGCCTCGGGCATCAGACGGTCAAGGAACCAGAGCCGCTGCTGCGCGAACGACAGAGGCAGCGGGCCCGTGCGCGGGGCCGCCACGACGGGCGGGGCCGTCAGACTGCTATCTGCCCTCAAGGCGTCCTCGACGGCGGCGGCCAGGTCAGCCACCGTCGGCTGCTCGAAGAGCACGACCAGCGATACCTGGACGCCGAACGTCTCACGCACTCTGGACATCAACTGCGTGGCACGCAGCGAGTGCCCACCCAGCTCGAAGAAGTTCTCACGCCTCCCCACTCCTTCCACTCCGAGCACCTGCTCCCACAGCCTCGCGATCACCTCCTCTATCTCGCCTACCGGCCTCTCGCCCGCGCCATCCGGCCGCTCCGCCGTCACCTCCGGCAGCGCCGCCCGGTTGACCTTCCCGTTCGCCGTCAGCGGCAGCCGCTCCAGCACCATCACGACCGCCGGCATCATGTACCTCGGCACACGCCCTGCCAGATACTCGCGCAACTCCTCGGCGCTCACCTCGTGACCGGCCCGACGCGCCACGTACCCCACCAACCGCCCCTCGCCCGTCTCATCCGCCCGTACCACCACCGCGCACTCGTTCACCGCCGTGTGCTCTCGCAGAGCGGCCTCGACCTCGCCCGGCTCGACGCGGAAGCCGCGCACCTTGACCTGATTGTCGCGACGCCCCAAAAACTCCACCACCCCGTCGGCCCGCTGGCGCGCGAAGTCGCCCGTCCGGTAGAGCTGCGCCCCCGACTCCGTCGAGAACGGGTCGGGCACGAACCGCGCGGCCGTTTCTTTCGCGTTCCCCAGGTAGCCGCGCGCCAGCCCGTCGCCGCCGATGTAGAGCTCGCCCCGCATGCCGACGGGCGCCGGCCGCATCCGCCCGTCCAGGACGTAGACCTTCGTGTTGGCGATGGGCCGCCCGATGGGCACGCTGGCGCCGACCTCGCCCGCCCCGCCCACCTCGTGGCAGCAGGTGAACGTCGTCCCCTCCGTCGGCCCGTAGCCGTTTATTAGGCGCGAGCCCCCGCCCGCGACGAACTCGCGCACCCGCGCCGGCGAGAGCACGTCGCCGCCGGCCAGTAGTTGGCGCAGCCCGCGCAACGCCGCCGGGCGGCGCTCGGCCATGAGGTGGAAGAGGCCGGCCGTCAGCCACAGCGTGGTGACGCCGTGCTGCCGCAGGGCGGCGGCGATGTCGTCGAGCGAAGGCGCGCCCGGCGGCATGACGATGAGGCGGCCGCCGTTGAGGAGTGGTCCCCAGAGCTCGAAGGTCGAGGCGTCGAAGGCGAGCGGGGCGAGTTGGAGGAAGACCTCGGAGGGGCCGAACTCGGCGTAGCCGGTGCCGCGCACGAGCCGCACCACCGCACGGTGCTCGACGCCGACGGCCTTCGGCGTGCCCGTCGAGCCCGAGGTGAAGAGGACGTAGGCGAGGTTCGTGGCCGCGACCTCGGCGAAGTCGGCCGCCCCCGGCCCCGCGCCGCTGGCGGGAGAAACGTCCGAGGCGTCGGCGTCGAGCAGCAGCGTCGGCGTCGCAGTCTCCGGCAGCCGCGCCGCCAGCCGCGACTCGCTCAGCAGGAGGATGGCCCCCGAGTCTGCCAGCAGCCGGCTCAGGCGCGCGGGCGGGTCGGCCGGGTCGAGCGGCAGGTAAGCGCCGCCCGCCTTGAGGATGGCGAGCAGGGCGACGACCATCTCGGCCGAGCGCTCCAGGCAGAGGGCGACGACGCGCTCGGGGCCGACGCCGTGGGCGCGGAGGCGGGCGGCGAGGAGTTCGGCGCGGGCGTCGAGCTCGCGGTAGGAGAGCGAATCGGAGCCGTAGACGACGGCGACGGCGTCCGGAGTGAGGGCGGCCTGCTGCGCGAAGAGTTGGTGGATGGTGAGGTCGCGCGGGTAGTCGCTCGCCGTGTCGTTGAATTCGTAGAGGAGCTGCTCCCGCTCGCCGTCGGCGAGCAGGTTGAGGGCGTCGATCTCATCGTCGGGGTGGTCGAGCATGGCGGCGAGCGCCAGCTCGACGCGCCGGGCGAAGAGTTCCACGGTGCCCCGCTCGAACAGCTCGGGCCGGTATTCGACGGTGACGGCGAGGCGACTTTCGCCCGCGGAGAAGGTGAGCGTCAGGTCGTTTTTGAGGCCCGCGACGTGGGACGGGTCGTTGATGTCTTCCAGCAGGATGACGACATCGAATAGCGGCTCCCTTTCGTCCGCGGGCGTCACGCCGAGCAGTTCGCACATCCGCGCGAAGGGTAGCTTCTGGTGCGCGTAGGCTCCGGCGAGCGTCTGCTTCACGTCGGCCAGCAGTTGCCTGACCGTGGTCGTGCCGCGCACGCGGTCGCGTAGCGCGAGCACGCGGTTGAGCGCGGCGTCCTCGGCGTGGCGCGTGTGAATCGCCGTCCCGACGGTAATCTCCTCCTCACCCGTGTACTTGTGAAGGCAGACCTTCAGCGCCGCGACGAGGACGGCGAAGACGAGCGAGCTGTTGGCCCCGGCCGCCTTGTAAAGCTTCTCCGCGGTCGCCGCGCCGAAGGTCGCTTCGACCCGGCCCGCGCGGGGGCCGGCGCCCGGCGCGCGCGCGAAGTCGAGCGGCAGCCCCGCCGGACTCGGCGGGCCCGACAGTTTACCGAGCCAGTACTCTTGCTCCCGCTCCAGGTGTCCGCCGAGCAGCGTCATCTCCGGTGAGTTCATGGTTTTCCCTCTGGTCTGCGGCGCGCGGCCGGGCTCTCTACTTCAGGTTCCAGTTCTTGACGGCATTGACGATGCCCTGCATGTTCTGCTGCTGAATGAGCCTCTTCTGGGCCTCGGGGACGGCGGCGATCTCCGTGCTCAGAAGCCTGTCGGCCAGAGTCATGAACTCTTTAAACCCCTCGGGCGTGACGCCGCGGCCGATGAGGTAGGGGATGATCCAGAAGTCGAAAGACCACTGCGGCAGCCACAGCGACTCGTTGACGGAGAGGAACATGCGGTCGATGTGATCCATCGCCTCCAGGCTGTCCATCGTGTTGTGCGACCAGACGAAGCCCTCGCCCTCGATGCCGTACTTCTCGCGCTGTTGGTCGACGGGCGTCCCCGGCTCGCAGTACCAGCTCTGCGCCCGGTAGTAGGTCGGCTTGTGCTCCTTGATGAAGCTCAGCGTCTCGTCCACCGTCTCGGCGGTCTCGCCGGGGAAGCCGACGATGAAGGAGCCGAAGGTGAGGATGCCGCGCCGGTGGAGCTGCTCGATGCCGTAGCCGTAGCGCTCGATGGTGGCCGCCTTATTCATGTTCTTGAGGATGGTGGGCGAGCCCGACTCGATGCCGAGGAAGACGCCCTTGCAGCCGCTCTCGGCCATCAGGTCGAACGCCTCCTCGTCCGAGTTGCTGCACCGGAAGTAGGAGAACCAGTTGAAGCCGTAGCCGTTGCGGATCATCATCCGGCACAAGTCCTTGAAGCGCGGCAGTGGCACGTTGAAGGTGTCGTCAATGAAGACGACGTTCTTCGCGTCGCCCAGCTCGCGGATCGAGTTCAGCTCGCGCTCGACGGCCTCGGTGCTCGCCAGCGTCAGCGCCCCGGCGCGCGTCGGGTAGTTGCAGAACGAGCACTTGAAGGCGCAGCTCCGGGCCGTGCGCGTCTGGATGGTGCGGCCGAGCCCCTGGCCGGCGAAGTCGAGCCAGTTGACGACTTCCTCGTCGAGCGAGTTGTTCTCTGGGCGCGTCGCGGTGCGGCGCAGGTGGCCCCCCTCGAAGTAGGCGAGGTTGGGGACGGCCGCGAGGTCGCCGCCCTCCTTGAGGCAGGAGACGACGTCGGCGAGCGTCAACTCGCCGGCCCCCTCGATGACGTAAACGTCGGCCCCCATGTCGGCGAGCGCCGGCTTGAGCGCGTCGCCCTGGTAGTTCCTGACGTGGTTGGCGATGAGCGGCCCGCCGACGACGATCTTGGTGCGCGGGTTGTGCCGGCGGATGAACTCGACCATCTCGTTGACCGGCAGGTTGACGACGTAGAAGGTCGTCGTGATGGCTACGCACAGGGGGTCTTCGGCGAGCAACGCGGCGAGCCGATCCTGCTCGTGCTGGAAGAGGTTGATGTAGTCGGCGCGGAAGCCGCGGCGGCGGAGGAAGTTCGTCAGGTAGACGGCCGCCAGGTTGGGGATGTCGCCAGACCTGAACTCGGCGGGCGTCCGCGCTCCCCCGCCCGCCGGGTACGCCTCGCGCACGGCGTGGTTGAGCAGGCCCGGGTAGTCGAGCTTCCTGCCGGCGGCGTTGACGAAGCTGAACTTCAAGTCCCTGTAAGCCTCCGACTCTTCGCCGTAGTTGCGCAGGAAGCGCTCGTACTGTTCGAACGGAAGCTCGTTGTAGCCGATCACGACGCAGTCAAGGCTGTTGACGCTCATCTCTCTCTCCCACTCTGTCTGCGATCCCCGCTCAGCCGGCGCCGCGCGCGCCGGCCCCCTGACGCCTCACAGCGAGAAGCTGCCTTCGAGCTCTTCCACTTCGCTCGTCCGAGACAGCATCGCCCTCTCCTCTTCAAGCAACATCTCCAGCGCCGACAGGCGCGCGTCGGGCTGCGCCGCGGCGCTGCCGAGCAACCTGACGAAATGCCTGACCATCCGCGACGCCGTCTCAAGGCTGAAGAGGTCGAGGCTACAGGCGAAGAAGCCGTTGAGCGTGCGCTCGGAGGGCAAGGCGTACAGGCACAGGTCGAACTTGGCGATCTGGATGTCGACGTTACTCGGTTCGAGCGTGACGCCCGCCGCCGCGGGCGCGGCCGGAGGGGCGTCCTGTAAAGAGAACGCCACCTGAAAGATGGGCGAGCGACTGAGGTCACGCTGCGGGTGCAGCTCCTCGACCAGCTTCTCGAAGGGCAAGTCCTGGTGCGCGTAGGCTTCGAGACTGACCCCGCGCACGCGCCCGACCAGCTCGCGGAAAGTCGGGTCGCCCGACAAGTCCACACGCAACACCAGCGTGTTCGTGAAGAAGCCGATGAGGTGCTCGACCTCCGCGCGGCTGCGGCCGGCCATGGGCGCGCCGACGAGCAGGTCCGTCTCGCCGCTGTAGCGCGAGAGCAGCGTCGCGTAGGCCGCGAGCAGCGTCATGAAGAGCGAGGCGTTCTCGGCCCGGCCCAGCGCCTTGAGCGCGGCGAAAACATCCTCGCCGACCTCGAACCGCTGGAAGGTTCCCCTGTAGCTGGGGGACGGCGGGCGTGGGCGGTCGGTCGGCAGCTTGCACGCCGCCGGCGCGTCCTCAAGCTGACGCTTCCAGAAGGCGAGTTGGCTTTCTATCTCCTCGCCGCGCAGCCATCCGCGCTGCCACGCTGCATAGTCGGCGTACTGCACCGGAAGCTCGGGCAGCCGCGCCTCGCCGCGGCCGTCGCGCGCCTCGTAGAGCGCGGCCAACTCGCGCATGAAGATGTTGATGGAGGGGCCGTCGGCCGCGATGTGGTGAATGGTGACCACGAGCACGTGCTCGCGCTCGTCTCTCCGGAAGAGTTTCGCGCGGAGCAGCGGCCCGCGCGTGAGGTCGAACGGCCGCCGCCCCTCCTCCTGCACGAGGCGGCCCAACTCTTCGTCTGCCCCCGCGTCGCCGGCGCGCAGCCGCACGACTTCGAGGGGGACGGCGGCGTGCGGCCGGATGACCTGCGCCGGCTCGCCGTCGGCTTCGGTGAAGGCCGTGCGCAGGACTTCGTGCCGCGCGACGATGCGGTTGAGCGCCTCTTCGAGGGCGGCGGCGTCGAGCGGGCCGCGGACGAGGTAAGCGACGGGGATGTTATAGAGTGGGCTGCCCGGCACGAGTTGATCGAAGAACCATAGGCGACGCTGTTCGAACGAGAGCGGCAGAGGCACTTCACGGCTCACGCGCACGATTGGCGGCGCGTCAGGTTCGGCCCCTTTCACAGCCGACCGCGCGACACATTCGGCCAACTCGGCGACCGTCGGGCACTCGAACACGGTGCGGAGGGCGACACTAACCCCGAGCGTCTCGCGCACCCTCGACATTAATTGCATCGCCCGCAGCGAGTTCCCCCCCAGGTCGAGGAAGTTGGCCGTCCGACTCACGCGCGCCACACCCAGCACTTGCCCCCAGATGCCCGCCAGCACCTTTTCCATCTCGCCTCGCGGCTCCTCATACTCCTCGGCGGCGTCCTCGCGCGGCTCCGGCAGCGCCCGCCGATCCACTTTCCCGTTCTCCTTCAGCGGCAGCCGCTCAAGCACCATTATTACTGCCGGCACCATGTAGTCGGGCACACGCCCTCGCAGCCGCTCCCGTAACTTCCGCCGGCTCGCCGCGCAACCCTCACGCAGCGCCACGTACCCCACCAGCCGCCGCTCCCCGCCCGCGCCCTCGCGGGCCACAACCGCCGCCGCCGCCACCTCTTCGAGCCCGCCGAGCGCCGCCTCGACCTCGCCTGGTTCGACGCGGAAGCCGCGCACCTTCACCTGCCCGTCGCGCCGCCCCAAAAACTCCACCACCCCGTCGGGGTGATACCGCCCCCCGTCCCCGCTCCGGTACAGCCTTGCCCCGGGCTCCGGGCTAAACGGGTCGGGCACGAACCGCTCCGCCGTCAACCCGGGGCGGTTCAAGTACCCGCGGGCCACCCCGTCGCCGCCGATGTAGAGTTCTCCGCGCATCCCGACCGGCACCGGCCGCATCCGCCCGTCGAGCAGGTAGACCCTCGTGTTGGCGATGGGCCGCCCGA
>JBEVJD010000205.1:0-4187 GCA_040510435.1 Pyrinomonadaceae bacterium
TGATTATCTGCCCGCGACGCCAACCCCTGCCCGAGCCCCCCCCCACAAAAACAGATAGTCGGGGCGTGATATTCAATACAGCCCCCGCCTCTTTGTTTTGAGCGCACGCCTGTTACCCGGTGCGTCGCCGACGCCTCCCTACTTCGCGCGCGCCTCCCTGATCTTCTCGACGAAGGCGCGCGCCGTCTTCGTGATCGAGTCGAAGTCGCCGGTCTTCGCGCCGCCCGTCAGGCTCCCGCCCGCGCCCACGGCGACCGCGCCCGCCTTAATCCACTCCGCGACGTTAGAGAGGTCAACGCCGCCCGTCGGCATCAGAGGCGCCTGCGGCAGAGGCCCCTTGATGGCCTTGATGATTGCGGGGCCGAACGCCTCGCCGGGGAAGAGCTTGACGACATCGGCGCCCAACTCCAACGCCTCTATCACGTCGCGGATGGTCATCGCGCCCGGCATGACCGGCACCTGATAGCGGTTGCACAAACGCACCGTCTCCGGGTTGAGCGAGGGCGAGACGACGTAGGACGCGCCCGAGAGGATGGCGATGCGCGCGGTCTCGGGGTCGAGCACGGTGCCGGCGCCGAGTATCAGTTCGGACGGCTTGTAGGCTTTAGCCAACTCCTCGATGACGCGGTGCGCGCCGGGCACGGTGAAGGTCATCTCGATGGCGGGGCAGCCGCCCGCGAGCACGGCGTCGGCGACTTTCCGCGCCTCGCCGCCCGACTCCGCGCGCACGACCGCCACGAGGCCGGCGTCCATGATGCGCCGGAGTATGTCCAGTTTGGGAATCATTCGGTCGTAAGCCCTCCCGGTCTCTTTCAGCGCACGCCGAGCAGGATGTCGATGGTGAGCTGGTCGAGCCGCTCGTACTTCAGCCCCTTCGACGCCAACTCCGCCCGGTCGAACTCCTGCGAGAGCAGTTCCGCGGCTTTGCCCTGCTCGAACTTCCCTACGCCGCCGTTGCCATCGGTCTCCGCGATCTCGGCGAGGATGGACTTAATCTCCGGGTCGCGGTTCCACTGCTCGCCCTTCTCCTTCAGGATGAGGTAGGTGCGCATGCAGCCGCGCGCGAAGTCTTTCACGCCCTCGTAATCCTCCGTCCGGTAGGCGTGCGCGTCGAACGCCCGCGGCCCGTCATAGCCCACGTCTTCGAGGAATTTGACGAGCCAGAAAGCCGTCTTCGGGTTCGCACTGCCGAAGCGCAAATCCTGGTCGTAGCGGCCGGGCACCTGGTCGTTCAAGTCGATGTGGAAGAGCTTCCCGGCCTCCCACGCCTGCGCGACGGCGTGCGTCATGTTGAGCCCAGCCATGTGCTCGTGCGCGACCTCGGGGTTGACGCCGACCAACTCGGGGCGGTCGAGCGTGGAGATGAGCGCGAGGTAGGCGCCCGTCGTCGGCATGTAGATGTCTGCGCGCGGCTCGTTCGGCTTTGCCTCCAACGCGAAGCGGTAGTCGTAGCCCTGCGAGATGGAGTACTCGCACAGGTAGTTGAGCGCCTCCCGCAAACGCTTGACGCCTTCGTCGGCGCGGCGGCAGGCGTCGGTCTCCACACCTTCTCTCCCGCCCCACAGCACGAAAATCTTCGCGCCGAACTCCGCCCCCAAGTCCATCGCCTGCATCGTCTTTCGCAGGGCATAGGCCCTGACCCGCGCGTCGTTGGCCGTAAACGCGCCGTCGCGGAAGACGGGTTCGTAGAAGAGGTTGACGGTCGCCATCGGCACCGTCAGGTGGTTCTCCTCGCACGCGCCGCGGAACTCGCGCACGATGCGGTCGCGCTCCGCGGGGGTCGCGTCAATGGGCACTAAATCGTTGTCGTGGAAGTTGACGCCCCACGCGCCGACCTCGCCCAGCAGCTTCGCCGCGTCGTTCGGGGGTAAGCTGGGGCGGACGGCGTCGCCGAACGGGTCGCGCCCGCGGTTGCCCACCGTCCAGAGGCCGAAGGTGAATTTGTGCTCCGGCCGCGGTGTGTACTTGTCTTCTGCCATCGTCTTATTCTCCCTTTCTCCTTGTTGGTCTAAGCGCGACCGACGCCTACGCCTCGGCGATTCGGCGCAGCGCCGGATAGATTGCCTGAAAGATTTTATAACGCTCGTTCATGACGCGCGCGTCCCCGGCGTCGGGCGGGACGCGCACGCGCACGCGCACCGCGGCGGCGCACGCGTCATCCACCGAGCCCCACGCGCCCCCGCCCACGCCCGCGAGCAGCGCCGCGCCGTAGGCCGCGCCCTCGTCGGCCTCGACCAGCTCGACCTCGCGCCCGTATACGTCCGCCTGAATCTGCCGCCACACGCGCGAGCGAGCGCCGCCGCCGCCGAGCCGTATCGTCTCGACCGGCACACCCATCTCCGCGAAGATGGTCAGCGTGTCCCGCAGGCTGAACGCGACGCCTTCGAGGATGGCGCGGACGACGTGCGCGCGCTTGTGACTGGCATTCAATCCTACTAAAGCCGCGCGCGCGTGCGGGTCGAGGTGCGGCGTGCGCTCGCCCATCAGGTACGGCGCCCACAGCACGCCGTCCGAGCCCGGCGGCGCAGACGAAGCCTCCTCGCTCAAACGCTCGTAAGGGTCTTGGCCGTCGTCCGCGCCCGCGCCGAACTGGTCGCGGAACCAGCGCAGAGACAGACCCGCGCCCTGCGTCACGCCCATCACGTGCCAGCGTTCGGGGACGGCGTGGCAGAAGGTGTGGACTCGGCCCTTGGGGTCGAGCGCGGGCCGGTCGGTCGCGGCGAAGACGACGCCCGAAGTGCCGATGGTCGCGCTGACCGCGCCCGGCCTCACGATGCCCATCCCGACCGCGCCCGCCGCCTGGTCGCCCGCGCCCGCTACGACCGGCGTCCCCTCGCGCAGACCCGTC
Source organism: Pyrinomonadaceae bacterium (assembly GCA_040510435.1). Taxonomy (GTDB): domain Bacteria; phylum Acidobacteriota; class Blastocatellia; order Pyrinomonadales; family Pyrinomonadaceae; genus QHXN01. Next base: position 2,849 of record JBEVJD010000205.1, read on the forward strand.
GCCGCCGCGCCCTCCGCCGAGACGCGGCCCGCGACTTCCGCAGACTCGTAAGCGCGCGGCAATAAACTTCGTTCGATGCCGGTGAGTTCCAGCATCTCTTCCGACCACTTGCGATGGGTCACGTCGAAGAGGAGCGTGCCCGAGGCGTCGGCCACATCGGTCGCCTTCTCGCCCGTTAGGCGCAGGCGCACGTAGTCTTTCGGCAGCAGCACCGTGCGCACGCGCGCCCAGACCTCGGGCTCGCGCTCCCGCACCCAGAGCATCTTCGGCAGGGTGAAGCCTTCGAGCGCCGGGTTCGAGACGAGCTGAATCAGGCGCTCCGCGCCGACCTGTTCGGTGAGCGCGCGACACTGCTCGTGCGTGCGCACGTCGCACCAGATGATGGAGGGGCGCAGCGGCTCGTCCCGTTCGTCGAGCAGCACCGCGCCGTGCATCTGACCCGTCAGGCCGACGCAGGCCACATCCTCCGCGCGCACGCCTTCCGTCGAGAGCACCTGGCGCACGGCCTGCTCGCTCGCGCGCCACCAGTCGCGCGCGTCCTGCTCGGCCCAGCCCGTCTGCGGCGAGGCGAACGGCGCGTGCTCGACGGTCGCGGAAGCGACCACGCTCCCGCGCTCGTCAACCAGAAGGGCGCGACTCCCGCCCGTCCCAACGTCAATCCCGAGTAGCTTCATAGGTTCGTCTACGAGTGCCGGTCAATACCACGCGCGGTAGCGGGTGGGTCGGTCTTACATCTTAAAGGCCATCCGAGTCACACGCACCCATCGCCACCGCGGGCGGTACTGGCCGGGTGACTAGCGGGCGTGCTTGTAATGCACGTCCGGGGCGGCCTTCAGCTCGGCCGCCTTCTCCTCCGGCGACGTGTCCGAGAGGAAGTTGCCCCCACCGATCTCCGGCCCCGCCAGGTACTTCAACAGGTTCGGCCTCCGCAGCGGCGGGTGGAACTCGATGTGGAAGTGGAAGCCCGAATAATCCCCACCGTCGGTCGGCGCCTGGTGCAGCACCATCACGTACGGGAACGGCACCCCCCACAGGTTGTCGAACTTCACCACCATCCGCCGCAGCGCCTCCGCGAAGTCCCCACGCTCCTCATCCGTCAGAGCCGCAATCGAGGGGCGCGTCTGTTTCGGTGCGACGTAGACCTCATACGCGTAGCGCGCGAAGTAGGGCACGAAGGCGACCGCCCGCTCGTTCTCGTAGACGACCCGGCGCCCGTCCTCCCGCTCCGCCGCGAGGATGTCCCGGAAGAGCACCCGCCCCGTCTCCGCCAGATGCCTTTGCGAGACGCGCGCCTCGGTCTCGATGGTCTTGAAGACGAAGTTGGTCGCGTAAATCTGGC
>JBEVJD010000206.1:0-7245 GCA_040510435.1 Pyrinomonadaceae bacterium
ACTGCGAGAGCCAGCCCGAGGTGCGCGGGATGGCGAACAGCACCGGGAACATGTCCACGGGGAAGCGCATGGCGCGATAGATGATCCCCGAGTAGAAATCCACGTTGGGGTAGAGGCGGCGCTTGACGAAATACTCGTCTTCGATCGCGATGCGTTCGAGTTCGAGCGCGAGGTCTAAGAGCGGGTCGCGCCCCGTGACCTCGAAGACCTCATAGGCGATCTGCTTGATGATGCGCGCGCGCGGGTCGTAGTTCTTGTAGACGCGGTGGCCGAAGCCCATCAGGCGGAACTCGCCGGCCTTGACGCGCTTCACGTACTCGGGCACGCGGTCAACCGAGCCGATCTCGTTGAGCATCCGCAAGACCGCCTCGTTCGCGCCGCCGTGGAGCGGGCCGTAGAGCGCGGCCGCCGCGCCCGCGAGCGCCGAGTACGGGTCGGTCTCGGCCGAGCCGATTGAGCGCATCGTGTTGGTCGAGCAGTTCTGCTCGTGGTCGGCGTGGAGGATGAAGAGGACGGAGAGCGCCTTCTCCAGCACCGGGTTCGGCTGGTACTTCAGCTCCGTCGTCTTGAACATCATGTTGAGGAAGTTGCCCTCGTAAGAGAGGTCGTTGTCCGGGTACGAGATGGGCAGGCCCACCCGGTGGCGGTAGGCGAAGGCGGCGATGGTCGGCACCTTCGCGATGAGGCGGTGAATCTGCTTGCGGCGGCACACCTCGTCGCGGATGTTCTTCGACTCCGGGTAGAAGGTCGAGAGCGCCGCCACCATCGCCTCGAACATCCCCATCGGGTGCGCGCTGTGGTGGAAGCCGTCCAAGACCTTGCGGATGTTCTCGTTGATGAAGGTGTGGTGGGTGATGTCCCACGTCCACTGCTTCAACTGCTCAGCCGTGGGCAGCTCGCCGTGGAGCAGGAGGTATGCGACCTCCAGGTAGTTGCTCTGCTCGGCCAACTGCTCGATGGGGTAGCCGCGGTATTCGAGGACGCCGCGGTCGCCGTCGATGTAGGTGATGGTGCTCTTGCAGGAGGCCGTGTTCATGAACGCCGGGTCGTAGGTCATCAGCCCGAAGTCCTCCGGGCTGTCGGTCTTGATCTGGCGCAAGTCCATCGCGCGGATGGTGCCGTCCGTGATCGGCACCTCGTACTGCTTGCCCGTGCGGTTGTCGGTGATGGTCAGGGTCTCTTTGCTGCTGCTGTCGCTCGTCGCGCTCATGGCAAATCCTTCCCCTCCAAAGTGGGTTTTCGTCCGGGTTCTCTCTTGGGTTCCAGGGCTACCATAGTAGTGCGTTTCCCGGATTTGCTCAAAGGCCGTGCGGGGGTCTTCGGGGCGCGTGCGTCGGCTTCAAGGCGGAAGCCTCCGAACTCGGAATTGAGCCCTGGCCCGAGGGATTCTCACCACGGAGAGACGGAGACACGGCTTTAAGGCTTTTGGCCGTGTCTCTGTGCCTCTGTGTCTCTGTGATTAACTTCCCCGCGCAAACGGCAAGCCGCGAACCGACTCGGGCGCGCTCAGTTGACGAGCCTCTGTATCGTCACGGTCACGAGCGGCGGCTGCTCGCTCCTCGGAGGGGTCGCGCGACGGCAAAGTGTAGGTTTTGAGGCGCTTGCGCTGCTGCAAATTTTGCAGCAAAAGATAAATCCAGCAAATACGCACCCGGGTTTTTCGGGGCGGCGGATATTTCTATTGCGACGGCGCGTCAGCGGGCTTACTCTCTGCCCCTGGGCGCCTCCTCGTCGGCTTCTCGCATCCCCGGCTAACCGGCGTCCGACCGTAGTTCGACTTAAATACACGTATATTTGCCGCCGCCCACTTGCGGCCGGCGGCGGCAGTAACTCGGCGCGTTTTGACCGTAGGGGCGGAATTGGTTTGACGGGCCGGGCGGGTGAATTCTTGCTGAGCCGTCGTGGACGAGTTGCGACAGCGTATCTTAACACCGAGCAATAAAGAGGTGCGTTCCGGGCAAAATGCCGATCCTTCTCCTATCGGCCACATAGAAAGGTGCGCCTCACATGACATCTGTTCATAAGCTACTTCACCAGATAACTGACCCGAGCCTTACTCACGAGGAACGGGCGCGGCTTCGCTGCCGATTAGCAAAAGCCCTCGAAGACACGGGTAATTATGAAGGCGCAAGAGAAGCGATGGGCGGCCTATGGTCTCAAGTCGGACAGCCTCCGGCGTTGGACGGACTGAGCCCTGAGACGGCAGCGGAAGTGTTACTTCGCAGCGGTACTTTGACGGGATGGATTGGCAGCGTCAAACAGATGGAAGGGGCCCAGGAAGCAGCAAAGAATCTCCTCAGCGTCAGCATGAATATGTTTGAGACTCTTGAGCAGAAGAAGAAAGTTGCGGAGGCACAGACCGAACTTGGTTATTGCTATTGGCGCGAAGGAGCTTTCGACGAGGCACGAGTGATTCTCAATCAGGCGATAGGCCGCTTTTCTGATGAAGACAACGATTTTAAAGCCATAGCCTTATTGCGCCTCGCCATGGTCGAACAAGTTACTTTCCGATTGAGCGATGCGTTAACTCTTCTTACTAAAGCCGCTCCGTACTTTGAGAGGAGCAGTAATCACAGCATCAACGGAAGGTTTCATAGCGAATTCGGCACGGTGCTCAAAGACCTGGGCGCGGTTGAAGGTCGGAGTGATTATTTAGATCGCGCCCTTATTGAATATGCCGCCGCCAGTTATCACTTCGAGCAGGCGGGGCATCGGCGTTATCAGGCTTGCGTGGAAAATAATTTAGGCTTCCTGTCCAGCACTATCGGCAAGTTTAAAGAGGCGCACGAGCACTTAGACCGGGCGCAGGCTTTGATGACGAGTTTGAAGGATAGCGTTCATCTGGCGCAGGTGGATGAGACGCGGGCGAAGGTGCTTTTGGCGGAGGGGCGGGTTGTCGAGGCGGAGAAGTTGGCGCGGGCGGCGGTGCAGGTGTTGGAGTGGGCCGGGAAGCAGTCTCTGTTGGCGGAGACTTTGACGACGCAGGGGACGGCGCTGGCGCGCGGGGGGCAGTTCGAGCAGGCGGGGGAGGCCCTGTTGCGTGCGGGGGACGTGGCCGAGGCGGCGGGCGACGTGGAGGGCGCGGGGCAGGCCGCGCTCACGATAGTCGAGGAGTTGGGCGAGCGGCTCGCGCTGCAAGATTTGGCCGAATCGTTCGAGCGCGCCGACGCGCTGCTGGCCGACTCGCGCCACCCGGGCAACAGGAACCGTCTGCACGCGTGCGCGCGCCGCGTGCTGTTCGTCATCGGGGTCTTGCCGGAGCCGGACACGTGGGAGGGCTTCTCCCTCCGCGACGCCGTCAGGCGTTACGAGGGGCGCCTGGTCGAGGGGGCGCTCAGGGACTCGGGCGGCGTCGTCTCGCGCGCGGCGCAGTTGCTCGGCCTCACGCGCCAGAGCCTGGATTCGATGCTCCACAGCCGCCACCGGCGGCTGCTCCCTCTGCGCACCCCGGCCGAGCCGCGCCGCAGCAGCCTCATGTTCCGCGAGCCCCACACGGAGGCGCCGACGCGCGGCGTGCACATACTCCACGCGGAGGACGACGCGCTCGTCGCCTCGGCCGTGCGCGATATGCTCAGGGGCGAGGGGTGGCGCGTCTCGACCTACGCGGACGGCCTCGCGGCGCTCGGCGAGATAGAGGGCCCGGAGCCTTACGACCTCCTCATCATCGACAAGCAACTGCCGGGCGCGGACGGGCTGGAGCTGGTCTGCCGCGCGCGCGAGTTGCCGCACCGGCAGCACGTGCCCGTCATCATGCTCTCGGCCAGCGGCGACGCAGAGCGCGAGGCGCGCCGCGCCGGAGCCAGCGCCTTCCTGCGCAAGCCCGAGGACATGCCCGCGCTCGCCGAGACCATCGCGCGACTGCTCGCGCGCAAGCCCAAACAGGGCTGAGGCGTCGGGGCGGTTGCGGACAGACCTCATTCGGTTGAAAGAGCCGGCGGGTAATTTTGAAGAAGATTTGGGGACGAGATTGAGAACCGGGGCGGCGCAGGGAAGCACCGCCCCGGCGCGCCGAGCAGCCCGTCTGTCGGGACGGGGTGCGGCGCGGGGCCGCGGGCACTGGCGGGTGCCCGCGGTCCGTCTGTTCGCCGTCCGGCGGAGAGGGGTGGCAATCCTTCGGCCTCCGCCGGACGGCGACGGCTATTTGTCGAGGGCGAGCGCCGGCAGTCGCCAAACGTTGCGCAGGCGCGCGTACTCCGATTCGGGGAGTTGGACGAGCAGCGGCTGTTTCTTCGGGTCGAGCCAGCGGAGGAGTTCCGTGAGACTCGCCTCCTCCAACGCGGTGCAGCCGGCGGTGCCCTGCCCCGGCCCGGCCCAGACGTGCAGGAAGATGCAGGAGCCGCGCCCCGCGACGGGCGGGGCGGCGTTGTGCCTGACGACGAGCCCCCAGCGGTAACCCTCGATTGAGCGCATCTTCTCCGAGCTATTCCAGTCAACGCCTTGGGCCGCATCCCTGACGACGATCAGGTTGTAGCGGCGCGAGGCGGGGTCGTCCACGCACTCGACCGCGTCCGTCAGCGGCGTGTAGGGCAGTCGCAGCCAGGAGACCTCTGCGCGCGGGGCGAAGCCGAACGCTGTGCCCAGCGCGAAGACGCCCGCCGGGCCCTTGCCGTCGCCCTCCCTCTTCGAAGGCCCCGCGGGCGCGCCCGTATCAATCAGTCCGACTCCCCATCCGAGCCCGCTCCTGCCGACGGCCGCGGGCACCTCGCGGCCGACCTGCGCCCAGGCGCCCTTATTCCCCTTCCGCTCGAAGCGCCGCAGGACGCCCGGCACGTCGTCCCAGCCGCGCGTCGTCACCACTACAACCTGACGCGCGCTCAGGAGCGGCGCGGGAGTTCCGCCCGCGGGCGCTTCCTGCGCGCGCGCCGCCCCGGCGCAGGCGAGCAGCATGCAGACGAATGAGAGTCGAATCGCTTTACGCATGGTCGGTCAGTGCCGGGCTTTACAGCGGCTTGCGGTTGAGCGTAGACGGGAAGAAGTTAACCACAGAGGCACAGAGACACGGCGGCTGGTTGACTGCTAAAGATAAAGCCGTGTTCCTAGCTGTGCCTCCGTGTCTCTGTGGTTAACTCTCACTCGATATTCACTCAAGGGAAAATCGCTTTAAGCCCTGCGCCGCTTCAGGTGCGCGTCGAGCCAGTCGAGGACGGTCGCGTGCCACAACTGCGAGTTGCCGGGCTTGAGAATCCAGTGACCCTCGTCCGGGAAGACGAGGAGTTTCGACTCGACGCTCTGCCTTTGCAGGTAGGTGAAGAGTTGGAGCCCCTGGTCGAGGGGGACGCGGAAGTCCAACTCGCCGTGCGTGACGAGCGTCGGCGTCTTGAAATTTTTGGCGAAGCGGTGCGGCGACCACTTTGCGTAAAGCTCGGGCGCGTCCCAGGGCGTGCCCTTGAACTCCCACTCGGGGAACCAAAGCTCCTCGGTCGCGCCGTACATGCTTTCGAGGTTGAAGACGCCCGCGTGGCAGACGAAGGTCTTGAACTTCACGGCCGGGTGTTCGTTGTGCCCGAGGAGCCAGGCGACCATGTAGCCGCCGTACGAGGCGCCGGCCGCCCCCACGTTGTTCTTGTCCACGAACGGCATCGCGGCGACCAACGCCACGCCGTTCATGAGGTCTTCGTAGACCTTGCCGCCCCAGTCGCCCGAGATTTCGTTCATGAACTGCTGGCCGAAGCCGGAGGAGCCGCGCGGGTTCGGCAGGAAGGCGACGTAGCCCGAAGCCGCGTAAATCTGCGGGTTCCAGCGGTAGCTCCAGCTATTGTTCCAGGCGCTCTGCGGCCCGCCGTGGATGAGCACGACGAGCGGGTACTTCTTTGAAGGATCGAAGTCGGGCGGCTTGACCAGCCAGCCCGAGACCTTCGTGCCGCCCGCGCCCGCCCACGTCAACTCCTCCGCGGGACGCAGAGAGAACTGCCGCATGAAAGCGTCGTTCGTGTGCGTGAGCTGCGCGGCCTGGTTGTTCGAGCCGTTGAGCGGCGCGACGCCGTCCATGCGCGCCGTGTAAATCTCGGCCGGGCCGGCGGCCGACGAGCGCGTGAAGACGAGGAGGCGGCCGTCGCGCGCGACCTGCAATTCGCCGTTGTAGCCGCCGACCAGTTTACGCACCGAGCCGTCGGCCACCGACACGTTATAGACGGGGTGCTCGCCGCGCTCGCCGGAGAGGAAGTAGATCGAGCTGCCGTCCTGCGCGAAAGTTATGTCCTCGACGTGCGCGTCGAACTTCGGCAGCAGCTCGCGCGCCGTGCTGGTCTTCCGGTCGTAGAGCATGAGGCGCCAGCGGTCGCTCTCGAAGCCGGCGGTGGCCTGCGAGCGGTAGGCGATGAAGCGCCCGTCGGGCGAGTAGCGCGGCGTCTTGTCCGCGCCGCGGTTGTCGCCGGTGAGCCTGCGCGCCTCGCCGCCCGCCAGCGCGACGACGAAGACATCCGCGTTCGTCGAGACCGCCTCAATCTTGTCTGTGTTCCTCGCAAACGCCAGCTCCTTCGAGTCGGGCGAGAAGGCGTAGTCCGTCGGGTCGCCCACGGAGAAGGGCGGCGCATCCCAGTCGCCGGGGGTGAGGTCGCGCGCCGCGCCGCCCTCCGCCGGGGCGACGAAGACGTGCGAGCGCTTCGCGCCCTCCCAGCCCACCCAGTGGCGCACGAAGAGGCGCGTGGCGACGTGAGCCTTGACCGGATTCTTCTCGGCCTCCTCGTCGCGCGCGCGGTTGCATGCGTCGTCGGCGCAGTCCGGGTACACGTCCGAGGCGAAGGCGATCCAACGGCCGTCGGGCGACCAGACTGGGTCGCCCGCGCCGGTCGAGATGTTCGTCACCTGCTTGCGGTCTGTGCCGTCGGGGCTCATCGTCCAGACCTGCCCGCCGGTAGTGAAGGCGAGCCGTCGGCCGTCGGGCGACCAGCGGGGCGAGGTTGAAGAGGCCGCGCCCGTCGTCAACTGACGGGCTTCCCCGCCCGCGACCGCGACGACGAAGATTTGCGTGCGGTTGCGGTTGGCGGCCACGTCCGGAACCGCGACCTGGTAGGCGGCGAGGCGGCCGTCGGGCGAGAGTTGCGGGTCGCCGACGCGCTGAATCTTGAGCAGCTCCTGAACGTTGAAGCGCGCGCCGGTCGTCTGTGCCTGAGCGCCAGCCACGGCCGAGAGCGCCAGCGCGAGTGCGCACGCGCGTGTGAAGAGAGTCGTCATGAGTTCCCTCCTGCGGAAACATCCGGCATGAAAGATTGGGCAGGTTCGCGCACGAAATTTAGCACAGCCCGC
>JBEVJD010000207.1:0-5141 GCA_040510435.1 Pyrinomonadaceae bacterium
TATGAAACTGTTCGGCATTCCGGTCAAAGTCGAGGGCTCGTTCTTCGTCCTCGCCTTTTTCCTGGCGTCGGGGCGTCTGTCCCAGCCGGCGTACATGGTCGAGTGGCTGCTCGTCGTCTTCGTCTCCGTGCTGCTGCACGAGTTCGGCCACGCGCTCGCGGGGAGGGCGTTCGGGCTCGCGCCGGAGATCACGCTGTACTCGATGGGGGGCGTGACCTCCTGGCGCGAGGGCGTTGAGCTTTCGCCGGCGAGGCACGTGGCGGTCTGCCTCGCGGGGCCCGGCGCGGGGTTCTTCTTCGGCGGGCTCGTCTACCTCGCGCGTCCGCTGTTCGTCGCGGCGGGCTCGCCCGCGCTGGCGCAGGCGGCCTTCTACGATCTGCTGTGGGCGAACTTCGGCTGGGGCCTCTTCAACCTGCTGCCGATACTGCCGATGGACGGCGGGCAGGCGCTGCTCGGCGTCGAGCGCGGCGTGTTCAAGCGCGAGCGACAGTTGCTCACGCCGGTCGTCTCGCTGGTCGCCGCCGTCGCGATCACCGTCTGGGCGTTTTCGCATCAGTTCTTCTGGGCCGGGTTCCTCGGCGCCTGGTTCGGAGTCTCGAACGGGCGGACGCTCTTCGCGTGGTGGCAGATGCGCCGCGAGCGTCATCTGCACGCGCCGCTTGCGGAGGCCGCCGCCGCGTTCGAACAGAAGGACTTCGCGAAGGCCGCGGCGCTCGCGGGCGACGTGCTCGGGCGCGCGCAGAGCGATGGGCTGAAGCGGCAGGCGTCGCGGCTGCTCGTCCTCGCGCACGCGCTCCTTGAGGACGCGGCCGCGGCGGAGCGCGAGCTGCGTCGCCATCAGGTCTTCTTCGGCGGCGACGCTTACCTCGAAGGCTTCGTCCGTCTGAAGACGGGGCGGGCGGCCGAGGCGGTCGCGCACCTGCGCGCTGCGTTGGACTCTTCGCCGACGGAAGAGATCGTCCTGGCGCTCTACGACGCGCTCGTGCGGAGCCGGCAGTTCGACGAGGCTTTAAAGTTGTGCGAACACACAGCGCTGGCCGGTGCGCGCTGGCCCGCTTACGTCAACCTTCAGGCGGAGGCGTTCGACGCGGGTGCATACGACATCTCGGCGCGCGCGGGTCGAACCGCTTTTGAAGAGCAGCCCAACCCTTCGGTCGCGTACAACGTCGCGTGCGCTTACGCGCGGGGCGGAGACCTTGAGAGCGGTCTCGTGTGGCTCGAACGCGCGCTGGCCGCGGGCTTCGACGACCAGGAGGCTTTGTCGTCAGACGCAGACCTCGACCCGCTGCGACAGTCGGAAGGGTTCGAGCGAATCCGCGAGAGATTCGCGGCCGCGCGGTCTTCTCAAGATTAAGAGGGCGCCGGTCGGGTCTTCGTCGCGGCCGGACGGGCACTCTGTTGCGCCCCGCCGACGAATGACTTTAAGATGGTCGCCGGTTCTCCACCCACAAAACCCTTGAACGGTGACAGCAAATTTGCCGACCGCAGCGAAGAGCATCGAGTCAGAGATCAGGAAGCTCCGCGAGGAGGTGCTGAGGCACGAGGAGCTTTATTACGTCCACGACCGGCCGGAGATTTCCGACGTGGAGTATGACGCGCTGGTCGAGCGGCTGCGTCAACTGGAAGAAGAGCATCCGGAATTTCAGACGCCTGACAGCCCCACGCTGCGCGTCGGCGGGCGACCCGCGGAAGGGTTCGCGGAGTACGTCCACCGGCGGCCGATGCTCTCGCTCGACAACAGCTACAACATCGAAGACCTGCGCGCCTTCGACGAGCGCTGCCGCAAGCTCGCCGACGGCCGCTCCTTCGAGTACGTGGCCGAGCTGAAGATTGACGGCCTCTCGCTCTCCGTACACTACGAGAACGGCGTGCTCGCGCGCGGCGTGACGCGCGGCGACGGCCGCGTCGGCGAGGACGTGACGCAGAACGTCCGCACCATCCGTAGCGTGCCCCTGCGCCTGAAGGGCGCGGCCGCCGCGGAGGCGGAGGTCGAAGTCCGCGGCGAGGCTTATCTTTCGCGCAAGGCTTTCGAGCGCATCAACGTCGAGAGGGAAGAGGCGGAGGAGGCGAGGTTCGCCAACCCGCGCAACGCCGCCGCGGGCACCATCCGCCAGCTCGACCCGAAGGTCGTCGCGCGCCGAAGGCTCGACCTCTTCGCCTACGACGTGCTGCGCGGCGAGCGCAAGCCGTTCCAGACACACTGGGAGGCGCTCGAATGGCTGGCCGCCGCCGGCTTCACCGTCAACCCGCACCGCGCGAAGTGTTCCGACATCGAAGAGGTCGTCGCGTTCTGCAACCGCATGGAGGCCGAGCGCGACCGGCTCGAATACGAGATAGATGGCGTGGTCGTCAAGGTCAACTCCACTGCTTTGCAGGACGAGTTCGGCACGACGGCGAAGGCGCCGCGCTGGGCCATCGCCTACAAGTACCCCGCGCGACAGGCGACGACGCAGGTCGAATCCATCGTCGTCCAGGTCGGGCGCACGGGCGCGCTCACGCCCGTCGCCAACCTCACGCCTGTCCAACTCGCCGGGACGGTCGTCGCGCGCGCGACGCTCCACAACGAGGACGAGATTAAGCGGCTCGACGTAAGGGTCAACGACTACGTTAACATCGAGAAGAGCGGCGAGATTATCCCGAAGGTCTTGAGCGTCGTTAAGTCGCGCCGCCCGCGCGGTACGAAGCCTTACGAATTCCCGACGACCTGTCCCGTCTGCGGCGGCGTCGTCTCGCGCCCCGAGGGCGAGGTCGTCTCGCGCTGCGTCGCGGCGGACTGCCCCGCGCAGTTGAAAGCGCGTCTGCTTCACTTCGCGTCGCGCCGCGCGATGAGGATCGAGGGGTTGGGCGACGCGCTGGCCGAGCAGTTCGTGCAGAAGAGGATGGTGCGCGACGTGTCGGGACTCTACGACCTGAAGCTCGAAGACGTGGCCGGGCTCGAACGCATGGCGGAGAAGTCCGCTTCCAACCTTCTCGCACAGATAGAGTCGAGCAAGACGCGCGACCTGCCGCAACTCGTCTACGGCCTCGGCATCCGCCACGTCGGCGAGCGCACGGCCGCGCTGCTCGCGCGCCACTTCCGCTCGCTCGAACGCCTGCGCGCGGCGAGCGTGCAGGAGATTGACGACATCCACGAGATTGGCCTCACCGTCGCGCAGTCCGTCCGCGACTGGTTCGACGACGAGGGGAACGTCCAGCTCTGCGAGCGCCTGCGCGCGGCCGGCGTGCTGACGGAGATCAGCGGCGGCGCCGAAGGCGGCGCGCCGGACGAGGCTTTCGCCGGCAAGCAGTTCGTTCTGACGGGCCGGCTTGAGACGCTTTCGCGCGACGAGGCGCGCGCGCTCATCGAGGCGCGCGGCGGGCGTGTGACCTCGACCGTGAGCAAGAAGACCGACTACGTCGTCGCGGGCGAGGAGGCGGGCTCCAAGCTCGAAAAGGCGCAGGCGCTCGGCCTCCGTATCATCAACGAAGAAGAGCTTCGGGCATTGCTCGGGTGAAGTCGCCCGCCGGTCGAACGTCGCAGAGAGGGAAGGAGACACCTCGTGCCTTACCGAATGTTCAAGGTGGTCGCGTCGTTCTGCCTCACGTTGGTGGCGGCGGCCGCGGCGGTCGCGCAAACTCCTCCGGTCAAGATAAAGTTCGAAGTAGACGGCAAGGAGTACCGTAAGCCCATCCGAATTTTCATCGCGGCGCACTACGACGAGTTCAAGCCGCCGATCATCGAGCCCCGGGTGAAGGACGAGGGCTTCATCTTCCCGCCCGGGTTGGACGGCCTCAAGTTTGATGAAGTGAGCGTCCGTGTCGTCTGCGGCATATACACGCTGGAGTTCACGGAGGTGGAGGTCGGAAAGTTCACGGGCCAGTTGATCTTCGGAGTTGACCACAAGCCGTTCGACCCGGAGTTCCTGAAGTTCAAGACGCCGGAGGAGCAGAAGAGGCTGGCCGTCCTCCACTACATCAAATTTATACCGGAGGACGGCGACCCGACGTGGATGACGGTCGGCACCAACCGTTGACGCGACCGGTCGGCGAAGAGTAAGCGGACTACGCGCGCGAGACGAAACGTTTAGTGCCGGGGATTTATTGAGGGAGGACGATGGCAAAAGGGAACGAAGGCGGGCTGCAACTCGCATACACGATCTTCTGCGACGACGTGCGCCTGGAGGTCGGCAACAAGCTCTCGCTGATGGGGGTCTTCCACCAGATACTGGTGCAGCACGTCCCCGTCACGGTGATGAAGTTCGCCGTCGTCACACAGTGGCGCGGCGACGGGCGCCACCTCTCCGAGGTGCGCATCCTGACGGACGACCGCCAGCAGGCCGTCGTCCTAGCCGAGCCCTCACCCTTCGAGGTCTCCACGGGCGGCGTCGCCAACAACATCAGCTTCTTCTTCAACGTCGAGTTCCAGCAACCCGGCCGCTACCGCGTCCAGACCCTCATCGACTCCTCCCTCGCCGACGAGCAGGAACTCACCATCGTCCTCGTGGACGCGATGGGCACCCCCGCCCCCGACACGACTTCCGAGACTGTGAATTAAAACGAAAGAGGCGAAACGACCGTGCAGAAAATCAACACGTTCCTGTGGTTCGACACGGAGGCCGAAGAGGCCGCGAACTTTTACGTCTCGCTCTTTAAGAACTCGAAGGTGCAGCGCGTCACACGCTACCCGGCGGAGGGAGAAGAGATCACAGGGAAACCGCCGGGCACCGTGATGACCGTGACGTTCCAACTCGACGGGCAGGACTTCATCGCCCTGAACGGCGGGCCGCACTTTAAATTCACAGAGGCCATCTCGCTGGTCGTCAACTGCGAGACGCAGGAGGAGATTGACCACTTCTGGGAGAAGCTGACCGAAGGCGGGGCGGAGGTGCAGTGCGGCTGGCTCAAAGACCGGTACGGTCTCTCCTGGCAGATCGTCCCGCCCGTCCTCGACGAGATGCTGCAAGACGAAGACCGCGAGAAGGCGGGCAGAGTCATGAAGGCGATGCTTCAGATGAAGAAGATAGACATCCAAACCCTGGAGCAGGCATACCGAGAGCCCGCCTGAGTTTGTCGAGGCGCCGCCGCGGTCTGCCGAGAGACGGTCGGCGGCCGTCGAGAAGCCTTCGGCAGAGGTCGAGAGGCCGCCGGAGTCTGTAGAGATT
>JBEVJD010000208.1:0-15435 GCA_040510435.1 Pyrinomonadaceae bacterium
CATAACCACCCCCCCCTCGCACCTCAGAAAGAGGCGGTTCATCACCCCTCAACTCAAATTTTCTCGGGGGGGGGGGGTTCGTTCTTCGCGATTTCTCCGTACCCGCGCCCCCCCCCCCCCCCTCTCTCTTGTCTTCCGACTTTTTACTTCTGCTATACTCCCGCCGCTCGTCCTTCATCTGAACCGTTACCAACCCCTTATGCCATTTAACAAAGTCCTAATCCTCTCCGCCTCGGCCGGCGCGGGACACATGCGCGCGGCCGACGCCGTCGAGCGCGCGTTCCGGCTCACGAACGCCGCCTCCGAAGTGAAGCACGTCGACACGCTGCAATACACCAACAAGCTCTTCCGCCATCTCTACTCCAAAGCCTACATAGACCTCGTGAACAAGTCGCCCGAGCTGCTCGGCTGGTTCTACGACCACCTCGACAAGCCCTGGAAGAACGAGCGCCGACGCCTCGCGCTCGACAAGCTCAACACGCGGCCTTTCGTCAAGATGCTTGAGGCGTACCAACCCGACATCACGGTCTGCACGCACTTCCTCCCCGCCGAGATCATCTCCTGGCTCAAGGCGAAGGGGCGCGTCAAGTTCCGGCAGGCCATCGTCGTCACCGACTTCGACGTGCACGCCATGTGGCTCTGCCACCACTACGAGCAGTACTTCGTGGCGATGGACGAGACCCGCGAGCACCTCGTGCGGCTCGGGATACCCGCGGCGAAGGTGACGACCTCGGGCATCCCCATCGACCCGGTCTTCGCCGAGCCCAGGGACAAGCAGGAGATGCGCGCGAAGCTCGGCCTCAAGCCCGACGTGACGACCATCCTGGTCTCGGCCGGGGGCTTCGGCGTCGGCCCCGTCGAGCACATGCTGGAATCGATGGCCGGGATGCAACACCCGGCGCAGATCGTGGCCCTCTGTGGGCGCAACGCCGAGCTGAAGTCGAGGCTGGAGTCGGCCGCCGCACGCCTGCCGCGCTCGCATCATGTGACCATCAACCCCGTCGGGTTCACGACCGAGATGGACGAGTACATGAGCGCCGCGGACATACTCCTCGGCAAGCCCGGCGGGCTGACGACCTCGGAGGCGCTGGCGAAAGGGCTGGTCTTCGTCATCGTCAACCCCATCCCCGGGCAGGAGGAGCGCAACTCCGACCACCTGCTGGAGAACGGCGTCGCCATCCGCTGCAACAACCTGCCGGTGCTCGCCTACAAGCTCGACCGCCTCCTCGACGACCCCGCGCGCTTCGCCTCCATGCAGGCCGGCGCGCGGCGCATGGCCCGCCCCGACGCCGCACGCGCTATCGTAGAAAGATTACTTGAGCTGCAATAGAGCGCATTTCATGCGGGTGCAGACGGCGTGAGTTTTCAACACAGAGGCACAGAGACACGGAGACACAGCTTCAAGCGCTATCACTCAACAAGCCGTGCCTCTCTGTGTCTCTGTGCCTCTGTGTTGAATCTCTCTCGGTTACACTCAACTGCTAATTGAAATAGGGCGGGTAAGGATCAGACAAATTAACCACAGAGACACGGAGACACGACTTGTTGACTCTTGGTCTTCAAAGCCGCGTCTTAGTGTCTCCGTGGTTGATTTTTCGGTAGGCGCCGTGGCTACTCGCGCCACATGTTCTCGAAGCGCGTGAACTCTTTGAGGAAGGCGAGGTTGACGGTGCCGGTCGGGCCGTTGCGCTGCTTGGCGATGATGAGTTCGGCCGTGCCCGTGTTCTCCTCGGTGCGGTTGTACTGCTCCTCGCGGTAGATGAAGGCGACGAGGTCTGCGTCCTGCTCGATGGAGCCCGACTCGCGCAGGTCGGAGAGTTGCGGGCGGTGGTCGCTTCTGGCCTCGGGCGCGCGCGAGAGCTGCGAGAGCGCGACCAGAGGCACGTTCAACTCCTTCGCCAGCCCTTTCAGCTCGCGCGAAATCTGCGACACCTCCTGCTGCCGCGATTCCGAACGCCGCGACGAGCCCGACATCAGTTGCAGGTAGTCAACGACAATGAGGTCGAGCTTCTTCTGCTCGGCCGCCAGACGCCGCGCCTTGGCCCTCATCTCAAGCACGGAGATGCCCGGCGTGTCGTCGATAAAAATCCTCGACTCCGCCAAAGTCCCAAGCGCACCAGCGAGGCGCGCCCACTCGTCGCGCGAGAGGTAGCCGCTCCGGAAACGGTGCGCGTCCACACGCCCCTCCGAGCAGAGCATGCGCATCACCAGAGACTCCTTCGACATCTCCAGAGAGAAGATCGCCACCACCGCCCCGGCCTGTATCGCCGCGTTCTGCGCGAGCGTCAGACAGAGGGCCGTCTTCCCCATCGAGGGGCGGGCGGCGACGATGACGAGGTCAGAGGGCTGGAGGCCCGAGGTCATCGTGTCGAGTTCGCTGAAGCCGGTGGTGAGCCCCGTCAGCATGGCGGAGCGGCCGGCCATCTCCTGGACTTTTTCGAGGAGCTGGTCGGCGACCGGCTTGATGTGCGCGAAGCCCTGGCGCGTGCGCTCGTCGGCGAGGGCGAAGATCATCTGCTCGGCGTGGTCGAGAATGATGGTGGCCTCGTCCTCGCCTTCCAGAGCCTCGCTCGTAATCTTGTTGGCGACCTTCACCAACTGCCGCATCATCGAGTGGTCTTTGACGACCTTCGCGTAGGCGGCGACGTTGGTGAAGTGCGGCAGCCCGTAGGTCAGCTCCGAGATGAAGGTCATCCCGCCGGCCTGCTCAAGGACGCCCTCGCGGCGCAGCTCTTCGCTTAAGAGTAGCGGGTCGATCTCGCTGCCGCGCTCGGAGAGTCCGATCATCGAGCGGAAGACAAACTGGTGCGCGCGGACGTAGAAGTCCTCCGGGCGCAAAAGCTCGATGGCGTGGTTGACGAGCGAGTTGTCGAGCAGGACGGAGCCGAGGATGGCGCGCTCCGCCTCCGCGCTGTGCGGCAGCGGTCGCTCCAGGAGCTGTTCGCGTGACGGGTCGGCTATGTACTGAGCCATCGGGAGTTCTGGCCTGTGGAAAACTGAAGTGGTCTAGACAGGGAAACGGCGCGTCCCTTCCCGCCAGCGCCCGGGCAGTTCGGGGCGCGGGAGCGCGGAGGGGTCGCGCCGCCGGTCTTTATACTACAAGCAGAGGGGCGCGACAACAATCATGTTGACGCGCCCCGAAAATAAGTAGTCAGGAGACAGTAGTCAGTAGAAAATCTTCGTCAGTCGAACCGTTCGGTTCTCATCATCAACCTCCGCAAAGCGGAGCCGATTGACTACTGTCTCCTGACTACTGTTTTTATTCCTCGGCCGCTTCGGTCGCCTCGTCGTTCGGGCCGTCGCCGGGGGCGGGCGCCTCGGTGGCGGCTGCTTCGGGCGCGGGCGCGGCGGGCGCGGCGGCGCCGGCCGTCTGTGCGCCGCCTTCGCCGGTGACGATGACGGGAATTTCGACGGTCACCTCGCGGTGGAGGCGCACGCTGACGGTGTACTCGCCCGTCTCCTTGATCGGCTCACTGAGGTGGACGCGGCGGCGGTCTATCTCGTAGCCCTTCTCCTTGATCGCGTCGGCGATGTGCATCGCCGTCACAGAGCCGTAGAGCAGGCCGTGCTCGCCGACCTTGCGCTCGAAGTTGAGGCGCAAGCCGCCCATCTGCCCGGCCTGAGCCTCGGCGCCGGAGCGCTCCTTGGCTTCCTTCTTCAGCAGCGCGCCGCGCTCGGCCTCGATCTGCTTGACGTTACCGGGCGTGGCCTCGACGGCGAGCCGGCGCGGCAGCAGGAAGTTGCGCGCGTAGCCGGCCTTCACCCTGACGATCTCGCCGCGGGCGCCGAGGTTGTCCACGTCCTCGCGCAGCAGTACGTTAGTCGTTGACATCTCTTGTGTGAACCTCCTTCTAGTCCGCGGTGTACGGGAGCAGCGCGATGTTACGCGCGCGCTTGATGGCCTCGGTCAGCATGCGCTGGTGCGCCGTGCAGACGCCCGAGATGCGACGCGGCAGAATCTTGCCGCGCTCGGGGATGAAGTTTTGCAGGAGCTTCACGTCCTTGAAGTCAATCAGGTCAACTTTATCGACGCAGAAGCGGCAGACCTTGCGGCGGCGCATGCGCCCGCGGCCGCCCCCACGGCCTCCGCCGCCCTGCGGCCGACGCTCTGGCACTCCCTCGTCATCGTTGTCGAAATCGCGCTCTCTCTCAATGTTTCTGGACATCTCGTTCTCTTCTCTCTTTCAAACGCGGGGACGGCCGCGCGGCTCGCCTCTCTCCGAGCGAGAGGGCGCGCTGGCCCCTGCCCGCCGACCCTTAAGTTAAAGGTGACACGCGCCGGGGCGCCCTTACGACTCGTCGCCGCCGCCGCCGCGCGAGGCCGCCGAGCCGCCACCACCGGCCGCGGCCGCGGCGAACCCGGGGCGCTTGGAGGCTTTGCGCTGGCGGCGCGCGCGGAGCTTCTCGGCGCGCTGGCGCTCTTCGTCCACGCGCACGGTCATGTAGCGCATGATGGCGTCGTTGACGCGCATGCGGCGCTCCAGTTCGGCGATCTCGCCGCCGGTGCCCTCGACCTCGAAGAGCACGTAGACGCCCTCGTTCTTGCGGCCGATGCGGTAGGCGAGCTGGCGGCGGCCCAACACCTCGTTGCGCGTGATGGTGCCGCCCTGGTCGGTGATGACGCCGCTGAGGTTCTGCGTCAGCTTCGTCATATCCTCTTCCTGCGTGTCGGGGTCAACTATAAAGACGACCTCGTAAACTCTCTTCTCTGCCAAAATCATCCTCCTTTTGGATGTCTAGCCTCCGCCGTAACGGCGGAAGCAAGAAGGAAAAGGGTTAGTGATGAGTACTGAGTGATGAGTGATAAGAAAGAAGAACGGGTCTGGTATTTTCTTATCACTCATCACTCATCACTTGTCACTCCCGTTGTACAGCGACATTGCCTTGTCAATGCCGTCGCGTATGACGGCGCGGAGCGCTTCGGCGCACCGCTCCAGAATCTGCTCGACCTCTCCGCGCTGCCCCTTCGGGAAGCGTTCGAGCACGAAGTCGGCCGTGTCCGAGACCGGGTGCTCGGGCTTGATGCCGACGCGCAGTCGCGGAAACTGATCCGTGCCGAGCGCCGAGATGATGTTCTTCAGACCCTTCTGCCCGCCGCTCGAACCCGAGGGCCGCAGGCGGATGGAGCCGAAGGGGAGCGCGATGTCGTCGCTGACGACCACGAGGTCGCTCGCGGGTTTCAACCCTGAGCGCTTGCGCAGCAGGCACGCGGCCGACTCGCCGCTCAGGTTCATGTATGTCTGCGGCTTGACCAGCTCGACCACGCGCCCCTCAAACTCCGCGCGCCCGACGAGCGCCCGGCACTCCGTGCGCTTGACCTGCGCGCCCGTCTGTCGCGCCAGAAGGTCTACGACCATGAAGCCCAGGTTGTGGCGCGTCCACTCGTAACGCTCGCCCGGATTGCCCAGACCGACGATAAGCATGAGCGGATGACGGCGAGACGGCGAGAGCGAGAGCCGAGGTGAAAAGAAGGACGCCCCGTCTCCACGTCTCCCACACTCCCCGTCGTACTACTCCTCGTCTTCCTTCTTGCCCTTGCCGATGACTTCGGGCTCGGAGACCTCTTCCGCGGCCGCGGTCTCCTCGACCGGCTCCTCGCGGACGACGGCGACCGTGGCGACGGCCGTCTCGGGGTCGGTCAGAATCGTGATGCCTTCTTCAACCTGGATGTCGGAGACGTGCAGCACCTCGTGTGCGCCGAGGTTCGACACGTCCACGTTGATGAAGTCGGGGATGATGCTCGGGCGGCAACGAATCTCGACCTCGCGCAGCAACTGTTCGAGAACGCCCTCGCCCTCGCGGACGCCCTCCGGCTCGCCTTCGAGTTCGAGCCGGACGGAGACCTCGATCTCCTGCCCGCGCACGAGGCGGCGCAGGTCGGCGTGGATGAGCCGCGTCTTGACGGGGTCAATCTGCCGGTCGATGAACATGACCTCGTTCGGGCCGATGCCGTCCACGTCGAGCGTGAAGATGGCATTGTGCCCGGCCCCCGACCGCAGGATCGCGGCCAGTTCCGCGAGCGGCGCGGCCGCCACGATGGGGTCGCCCTCGCCGCCGTAAATCGTGAGCGGCACCATGCCGCGCGCGCGCAGCCGCCGCGCGTCGTTCTTGCCGCGTCCAGCGCGCAACTCGGCGCGCACCGTTATCTCTTGTCTCTCTGCCATGATGACTCCTAACCCTTCAGCATTCGGCGGCCAGCCTTCAGCCACTCTGCTTTCAACTTCGTCTCGCCTTTCCGCACAACCGGCGCCGAAGGCAAAAGCTGAATGCCGAATGCTGACCGCCGACAGCTTCTTAAGTTTTCGCCCTCCGCCTCACACGAAGAGCGAGGAGACGCTCGTCTCCTCGTGGATCGACTTAATCGCTTTCGCCAGAAGCGGAGCGATGCTCAAAACGTTAATCTTCTTCTCGCGGCACGCCGAGTCCCGCAGGGGGATCGTGTTCGTCGTCACGACGCGCTCAATCGCCGACTCGCCCAAAAGCTCGCACGCGCGCCCCGAGAGCACCGGGTGCGTGAAGCAGGCGTGGATGCGGTCGGCGCCCGCGTCGCGCAGGGCCGCCGCCACCTTCGTCAGAGAGCCGCCCGTGTCGCACATGTCGTCCACGATCAGGCAGCTCCGGCCCCTCACCTCGCCGACCACGTTCATCACCTCGGCCACGTTCGCCTTCTCGCGCCGCTTGTCGCAGAGCGCGAGCGTCGCCGGGGTGCCGTCCTCCGACGTGAGGCGCTTGGCGTAGGCGCGCGCGCGCTCCGCCCCGCCCGTGTCGGGCGCGACCACCGTCAGGTTCGGGAGCTTGTGATCCTGATAGTGGCCGATGAAGGCCGGCGCCGCAAAGAGGTGGTCAACCGGGATATCAAAGAACCCTTGAATCTGCGCCGCGTGCAAGTCCATCGTGAGCACGCGGTCGGCGCCGGCGGTCGTTATCAGGTTCGCCACCAGCTTCGCACCGATGGAGACGCGCGGCCTGTCCTTCTTGTCCGAGCGCGCGTAGCCGAAGTACGGGATGACCGCCGTCACGCGCTCGGCCGACGAGCGGCGGAAGGCGTCGAGCATGACGAGCAACTCCATCAGGTGCGCGTCCGTCGGCGGGCACGTCGGCTGCACGATGAAGACATCCGCGCCGCGCACGTTCTCCGTGATCTGGAAGTTGAACTCCCCGTCGGAGAACCTGTCGGTCGTCGCAAGGCCGGGGTCGCAGCTCAGGTAATTACATATCTCCTGAGTCAGCACACGGTTCGCGTTCCCCGAGAAGACTTTGATGCCGCCTGTTGTGCTCATCGTGTGTTAGTGATGAATGGTGAGTGATGAGTGATAAGAAGTAAGAGAGGCTCTCGGCCTTAACTTATTACTTATCACTCATCACTCATCACTATTACTGGGGAGGTAGGACTCGAACCTACGAATGCCGGTTCCAAAGACCGGTGCCTTACCACTTGGCGACTCCCCAATCCCGGTTTCAAGCCCCGCCGCCCCTTGAGAGAACCGCCGCGACGCGGCCGAGCGCCGCGAGGTACTCGGCGCGTGTCAGCGTTTCGCACGCGAAGACCTTCCAGCCGTTTTCGGCCGTAAGAGCACCCCGCGCGCGCGCCGCCTCCCCCTTGCTTTCAAAGACTCCGAAGACGCTTGAGCCGCTGCCCGAGAGCATGACCCTTCGCGCGCCCGCCCCCGCGAGCGCTTCGCGCGCGAGGCCGATTTCGGGGTAGAGCCGCACCACGACGGCCTCGAAATCGTTCGACCACACATCACAGAGTGAATCTGGAAAATCGGCCTCTGTGCGCGAAACAGAAAGGTTAACCAGCGGTTCCACCTTTGTCAAGGCGGGAGCGCGGAGCGCCCCGTAAGCCTCCGCGGTCGAGACGCGGACGCCCGGAGTGACGATGACGAGGTGCATTTTCGGCGCGTCTTTGAGCGGCCGGATGTCCGTCCCCGTCCCCGTCCCGAGCGCCGTCCCGCCGTAAAAAAAGAAGGGCACGTCCGCGCCCAAACTCGCGCCGATTTCCGCCAAATCCTTCGCGCCCGCCTCGACTCCCCAAACGGTCGCCAGCGCCGCCAGCGTGACCGCCGCGTCCGCCGAGCCGCCCCCCAGGCCGCCCCCGGCCGGAATCACTTTCTCAAGCTCCACCCGCGCGCCCTCACTCACGCCGTACCGTTCGCGCAGCGCCGAGGCCGCGCGCAGGACGAGGTTCGTCCCGTCAATCGGGATTGAAGGGTCGGAACAGGCGAGTTCCAACCTTCCGTCGGTCGTGGATTCGAGGGTGAGCGTGTCGTGGAGGGTGACGGTCTGGAAGACCGTGCTGATTTCGTGGTAGCCGTCGGGACGCCGGCCGTGGACACGCAGGCCGAGGTTGATTTTGGCGAAGGCCGGGACGTTTAGCTTCTCTGCTGACACTGAGAGCGGCCGGCGCCTCCTCTGACGAAAGCGCCGGCCGCCCGGAAGCTCAACATTCGTTGCGACTCCGAGGCCCTAACGCCTCATGAAGACCTGCGTGAAATAGTACGTCCCGTCCGAAGCGCGCGCGATGCCGACGGCCGCGTGCGTGTAGTGGCCGCTCATGGCGTTCTCGCGGTGCTTCTCCGAGACCATCCAGCGCTCGACGGCGAACGCGGTCGGGTCGTCGTAACCCTGATTATACGCGATGTTCTCGCCGAGCGCCCTCCAGCCCTGAAGCCCGACCGCCCGCGCGCGCGCCTTCAGGTCGAGCCCGTCGCGGTCGACGTGGCTCAGGTAGCCGCCCCGCGCCATGTTCTGCGAGTGGTAACGCGCGAGCCTGACGAGTCCGCCGTCCCATTCGAGCGGGCCCAGGCCCCTCTGCTGGCGCTCCCGGTTGATGAGTTCGAAGGCGCGGCGCTCGTCGCCCGTCGCCCCGGCCGCGACCGGAGCCGCTGCGTAGGAACGAGCCGCGACCAGCACAGGCGCAGCGACGCGCGCCACCTGACGCTCACGCACGCGCGCGGGAACTTCCGTGTAGGTCGTCCCGATGAGCCGAGCCACGGGGCGCTCGCCCGTCCGCCCCGACTCCTTCGGCGTGCCTTTTCCGCCGTTGCGTGCAAAGGCCACCGGTGCCATCAGACTTAAGGAAAATAACAGGATAAACGCGCGCGCTGCCGAAACGTGTGGCGCGCGGCGGGGGAACCGCCCTGCAACCATAGGGGAACTCCTTGATTTTCAAACCCTTGGGCCGGAGGAGGCCGACAAAGTTAACCAGACTGGGCAAGTGGCCAACCCGTTGGCAATGTTAAAACATCGTTTGGCCGTAGTCAATCCTTAAAACACCGTAACAGAATTGACACACGCCAGATACACGGCAAGCTATTTAGAGTAAAACACTTACCTCAATTAGGACGGAATTTCGCGACGTAAAGCGGAGAGACGCGCTTCATCCGGTCGAAGGGGGTGCGACCGTTTGAAGGCGGGCACACTTTAGCCGTTAAGTGCGAGAGAAATCAAGCCTTTATTTAGTCTCACCCAGTTTGGCTTTGATTCTGGTCGTGTCGGCGGCTTCCGCCGAGAGGGAGAGGGCTTTGCGCCAGTAGGCTTGGGCCTTTTCCTGCTGGCCGAGCTTGTTGAAGAGGTCGCCCAGGTGCTCTTGAATCGTGGCCGAAGTCGGGTTGCGGCGTGCCGCGTCACTTAGATAACGTTCGGCCTCTTTCAGTTTGCCGAGCTTGTAATAAACCCAGCCCAGACTGTCGAGAAACGAGGGGTTCTGCGGCTCGGCGCGGACGGCGCGCTCGATCATGCCGCGCGCCTCTTCGAGCTTCTGGTCGTGCTCGGTGAGGAAGTAGCCCAAGTTGTTGAGCGCCGTGGGGTTGTTAGCGTCCTTAGCGAGCACCTGGCGCAGGGTGGCCTCAGCGCCCTTCGTGTCTCCGGCGCGCTCCTGCGCCGAGGAGAGCATGATGAGGGCGTTCGTCGTCTGACTGGGGTCTTCGGCCGAGGCGAGCGCCAGCGCCTTACGCGCGGCCTCGACGGCCTCAGTCCCCCGCCCCGCGCTCATCAGCGTGTTCGCGATGAAGAGGTACTCTTCGAAGTCGCTCGCGTCGCCCTTCAGGCGCGTGCGGAGGAGCGCAAGCGCCTCGTCGGCGCGCCCCGTCTCGGCGAGCGTCTGCGCCTCCTGCCGGAGGAGTCGCAGGTCTTCGGGAAAGCGCTGACGCGCGGCGCGCACGCCTTGGAGCGCCTCGGCCCTTTTGCCGTTCGAGCGCAGGAACTCGACCCGCTGGATGTCTGCGGTCGGGTCGGTGTCGGGGAGCAGCGTGCGCATGCGGTCGAAGACGGCGAGCGCCTGCTCGGTCTGTCCGGCCTGCTGACGCAGCCCCGCGATCTCAACGAGCACGGAGACGGCGAAGCGGCGCTCGCGGTCGTTGGCGAGCGGCCGGTCGTTGATGTTGCGCGCCTTGAGGAGGTCTTCGTAGACGCCGACGGCCTCGTCGAACCGCGACGCATCCTCGTAGACCTTGGCGAGCGTGAGTTGGAGTTGTAGACGCTCGGCGTCGTTGCCGGGCTTGACGGCCGAGAGCGAGCCCTTGAGGGTCGCGACCGCGTCGTCAACTTTGCCCTTGTGGGCCTGCGCGCGCGCGAGCGTCTGCGCGGCGCCGACGTTGGCGGGGCTCTGCGCGTGGATGCGGCGCAGCTCTTCGATGACGCCCTGGTCGGCCGACCCGCCCGCCTCGAAGGCTTCGCCGAGGAGCTGCAAGTAGCGCGGGTTGTCGGGCTCGATGGCTATCGCGCGGCGGATGGCGGCGACGGCCTCGGCCGTCTGCCCGGCGCCGAGCAGGACTTCGCCGAGCCGCGCGTTGGCCGCGTCGGGACTCAGCTCGCGCCCCTGCGTGACGACCTGGTAGAAGCGACCCTCCATCGAGGCGGGCAGCGTCGCCCACCTGCGCAGCGCCTCGACCGCCTCCTTCTCTCTGTCGGTCGCGACGTAGAACTCGGCGAGCAGCGCGTGGGCTTCGGCGTCGTTGGGGTGGACGCGGAGCACTTCGCGCAACTCCGCGACGGCCTTGTCGGCGACGGGGCGGTCGAGGGTCTTCTCGGCGAGTCCGCTCTGGAGCGTGTAGACGCGCGCGAGCGTGCGGTGCGCGCCGTAGCTGTCGGGGTTGGCGCGGACGGCGGCCAGCCCTTCGACTTCGGCCTGCTTGAGTTCGTTGGTGATGAGGTAGGTTTCGGCGAGAGCCGCGCGCGCCTCGGAGAGCGTGGGCTCAAGCTCGGCGGCCTGCTGGAAGGCGGCCTGCGCGCGCCGCAAGCCTTCGAGCGTGAGCGCCCCCGAGCGCACGCCCTCGAAGTGACGCTGCCCTTCGAGCAGCTTGACGTATGCCTGAGCGCGCCGCTCGCGCGGGGGGAGTTGTGCCTGCGTCTGGGTCTGGGCCTGTGCCGGAGGTCGGGCCGCCGCCGCGCCGCGCACGTCTTGGGCCGTGGTCGGGGAGGTGAACGCGGAGAGCGAGACGAAGGTTGAGGCCAGACACATGAGCACGCGGCCGCGGGGCGCGGGGCGAGAAGCGAGTTTCAAGCGATTGTTCCTTTCGCGGCCCGGACGGGGTCTGCGTCCCCGTCGGCCAGCGCCCGGACGACTGCGGCCCACGCGGCGCGCCGCGGGTACGCGTAGAGCAGCACGGCGCCGGCGATGACGCCCAGGTAGAGCATGTCTGTGCCGGCTCCCGTCATGACGCTGATGAGGAGGCCGAGGACGGCGATGAGGGCGGCGATGAGCGCGACGATGACGGTCGTCTTCTGCAAAGTCTCAAGCAGCCCCGAGGCGCCGCGCAGCGCCGCGATGTCCTGAAGGCGCATGGTCGAAAACCTCGTGCGCCGGAAGACGATGGCGCCGACGCCGAGGAAGATGATGGTGAAGCGCAGCGTGTTCGCCGCGGTCGGGTCGAAGCTGACGGCGCCGGAGAGGACGCCGGAGAGCGCGACCAGCACCAGGAGCAGCGTAAAGACGCCCACCAGCTTCACCACGTTCGCGGCCGCCGAGTGCCTGCGCTCAAGCTCGCCCCGTGTGCCCTCGACAGTCTGTGCCAACGCCGCCTCCTCGCCGCGCGCCGCGGGATAGATCGGTGAACGTAAAAGTCTTTTGCTTCAGGGGGACGCGGAAAATTCTAGCACCCGGTCAACCGACCCGGCAAACATCATCACACGGCAGAACAGAACCGCGAGCGGCAGCGAGCGGGTCGGTGTTACACATGAAGCTCTCTCTGCGTAACACCGACCCGCTCGCTGCCGCTCGCGGTTCTGTTCAAAGCCGTTACGGCTTGAGGCCGTTGCCCGCGGGCTGTGCGCCGGGCGCGGTCGTCGTCGGCGCGGGCGCTGTAGTCGGGAGCGGCCGCACGTCGCGCGGGGGTGCGGTGCGGTAGACGGGGCGGTCGTAGTTGGCGGGCAGCACCCCGTTGTGCTGGATCACGTCGGCGATGATGTCGTTGCCCTTGCTGGACTGGCTGATGATGACGCCGTCCTTAACGACCGTCTTCGGCACGACGCCGCTGATCTCGCGCAGGACGCCGCCGACCATGCCGGGCCCTTTCGGCTCCTCGAAGTTGGCGCGGTCGGGGTCGGGCTCGGGCGCCTGCGCGCCGATGGCGGCCAGCTTCTCCTTGGCCTTCTCCGCGTAGTCGCTGTTCGGGTGGCGGCGCAGGAGTTGTTGGAGGTACTTCGTCGCCTCGTCCGGCTCCTCCTCTTCGAGGTAGGTCGTCGCGTAACGGAAGAGCACTTCGGCCATGCCCGTGTAGTTCTTGTACTTCTCGACGACCTCGCGGTAGCGGTTCTGCGCGCCCTTCAGGTTGTTGGCGGCGCCGCGGTAGTACTTGTTGAAGTACTGGTCGCCGACGCCCTTCTCGTGGTCGGCGAGATTCTCCTGCACCTCGCGCAGGCGCACCTCGACCTCGGGGCGCAGCGCCGACTTCGGGAACTGCTGGAGGCAGAACTTGAGGCGGTGCTCGGCCTTGCGCGCGGGCGAGATGTCGCGGTTCGAGAGCCCCATGCGGCGCATCTCGACCTCGCCCATCTTCAGGCACACGTCGTCGGAGAGCGAGTGGGTCGGGAAGAAGGTGACCCAGTCCTGGTAAGCCTGGCCGGCCTGGATGAGCGCGCTCGTCGTGCCTTCGAGGTAGAAGGTGTCGGCGATGGCGAGCTTGGCGAGCGGCAGGTAGACCGAGTCGGGGTAGGTGTTGATGATGACGTTGAAGAGGGAGCGCGCCGTCTCGAAGCTGTCCTTGCGCGTCTCGCGGGTCGCCTCCTCGAACAGCTCGCGGTCGCGCCCGGGGGCGACGGTGCCGACCAGCTCGTCGTACTTCTCGTCGTCGCCGCGGCCGAGGATGCGGCCGAAGAAGCCGGGGCCCTTCTTCTTCTTCTTCTCGTCCTCCTTCGAGGCGGCGGGCGCCGCGCTGCGGTCGCGCATCGTGTCGCGCATCGAAGTCTGGACGCGCGTGTCCATCTCGGCGACGGCCGCCTCCAGCTTATCCAGCTCCGTCAGCTCGAAGCGCTCGGCGCGCTCCTGCTTGCCGCGGAGGTCTGCGACCTCGTTGAGGAGCTTGCCCGCCTCCTTCTCCAGCCCGCCGAGGCGCGTGCGCGGGTCGTCGGCCGAAGCCTCCGCGCCCTTGTCCTTCGAGTTCAGACCCGCGATGGCGCTGTTGAGCGTGCGCCGCATCGTCTCCAGCTTCGAGCGCATCACGTCGAGCCGCTGGATGGGCGTGAACTGCTGCGAATCCTGCGGCGCCGCCGAAGCCCTCAGCGCCCCGGCCGGCACCGCGCCCGCCAGCAGCGCGGCGCACAGGACGGTCATAACAATTTTGCGAAAACGCATCAGCAAAACCTCCGAAATAAAACGCGTGATAAGTGATGAGTCATAAGTGATAAGAAAGAAGAGACTGCACTTGCCTGCTCTTAATTACTCATCACTCATCACTTATCACTCACTAGACTAACTGCGCCGCCGCGTTGAGCAGGTCGCGGGTGGCGGCCGCGGGGTCGGCGTGGCCGAAGACGGCCGTGCCTGCGACGAATATCTCGGCCCCGGCGGCGGCCACCGCGGCGATGTTGTCGGGGACGATGCCGCCGTCCACCTCGATACGCACGTCGAGGTTGCGCTCGCGGATGGTGCGACTCAAACGCCTGATCTTCTCGACCGAGGTCGGGATGAACTCCTGCCCGCCGAAGCCCGGGTTGACCGACATGACCAGCACGTAATCGACGAATTGCAGGACTTCGTCGAGCGCGCTCAAGGAAGTCGCGGGGTTGATGACGACCCCAGCCTTCGCGCCGCGCTTACGAACGGACGCGAGGGTGCGATGAATGTGCGGGTCAACCTCGATGTGGACGGAAACCATGCGCGCCCCAGCCTCGGCAAACTGCTCGGCGTAGCGCCCCGGCTCAGAAATCATTAGATGCGTGTCCAGGGGTAAACGGGTTGCGCGGGCGAGCGAACGAACTACGGGAAGTCCGAGGGTGATATTCGGCACGAAATGGCCGTCCATCACGTCCACGTGGACGATGGTGGCACCGCCGCGCTCGGCCGCCTCGATCTGCTCGCCGAGCCGCGTGAAATCTGCCGAAAGGATGGACGGCGCAATCTCTATCATAAAAACCTTTAACCCGGGGGCGCGGGCGGCCCGCCCGCCGGAGCCCGCCGGAGAGGGCTTCAAGCCTTTACTTAATTATTACAAACCTGAGGCTAAAAGTTACTCCGTCTTTGTGCCCGCGGCGCCCCCGGCAGACGGCCGCGCCCCATGCTCAAGGGTTCGGGCGACGGTTGGCGTTGGCGCCCGCGGGGCGCGCGCTGTTGGTCGTCGTGCGCGGGCGGGAGTTGCTGTTGGTCGGGCTCTGGTTCGAGTTTCGCGGGCGCGCGGCGTTCGCGTTGGCGTTCGCGGGGCGCGCGGCGTTGGAGTTGCGGTTGGCGGGCGTGCCGCCCGCGTTGGTGTTCCCTTCGCGCCCGCCGCCGCCGTTGGTGTTCCCGGCCGCGTTCGTGTTGGCCGAGGCGTTCGCGTTCTGATTGCCGTTCGTGTTCCGGTTGGTGTTGCGGCGGCGGTTCGCGTTCTGATTAGTGTTCTGGTTGAGCGCCGCGGTGCCGCGCTCCTCGCGCCGCTCCTCGATGACGGCCTCGTCGGGCGGCTTCTCGCCCTCCTTGGGGGCGCGGCTGACGACGACGGCGACCGTCTGTCCACCCTTGATGACCTCGCCCGCGCGCGGTGACTGGTCGAGGATACGGCCGGGCTCGACGCCCGCCTTGTAACGCTTGGCGCGCTCGCGTATGTCGAGGCCGGCGCGCGCGAGCGTCTTCTCGCCGTCGAAGTAGGACTGGTTGACGACCTCGGGCACGGAGATGTCTGGGCTGCGCAGCGAGAGGTAGATGGTCGTCACGAGGCCGAAGGCGAATGCGACGGCGATCAGCGCAACGACTCCCAGTTTACCGAACGCCGACAGGATGTTCCGAACGGCCACTAACTTCCG
>JBEVJD010000209.1:0-14782 GCA_040510435.1 Pyrinomonadaceae bacterium
GCCGGAGGATTCTTTTTTTCATCGCGAGAAGCTGAAGGAGTCTGGCGCGCGCGGTTCCGACTTGAGCGACGCGCGCCGGCCGGGAAGTACCGGAAATGTTCCGAATTGCGCCAAGGAAGCTACCACGCGAGTCTCGGTTTGACACGAGACTGAAGGTGGACGGCCTCGTCAAACTTTAGTTTGACGCGCCGCCGACGGGTGGCTGTACAATGTGTGCCTCCGCAGTAACCGCTCGAAATTTATTGGCTGTTTAGAAACAGGCGCGACGGCGACCGGGTCAGTGCCACCCGCAGCGGGTTGCAGACGTGTGCGACTCCAACGGAACCGCGAGTGGTAGCGAGCGGGTGCGTGCCGCGCTGTGCGAGCCGTTCGATGACACACAGACCCGCTCGCTACCGCTTGCGGTACTGTTCGGGCCGCACGCGGCGTCGGGCGCCTCCAACCGCAAACCGATATAGAGGAGTCACTCATGGCAAGACGCGCCGGTGCGGTCGCCGGGTCTGGGGCTCGGCCGCACGTCTACATACTGTTGACGGCGGCGTTCGCGCTGCTCTTCATGTTCGCGCCGACGTGTGTGCGGGCGCAGGGCGGAGTCGTGCTGTTCGATGACGGCTGGCGCTTCCAGCGCGGCGGCGCGCAGGGGGCCGAAGGCGTTGACTTCGACGACTCCAAATGGCGACATCTCGACCTGCCGCACGACTGGAGCATCGAAGACCTGCCGGGGAAGGGCACGCCCTTCGACCCCTCGGCCATCAGCCAGGTGAGCGGCGGCTTCACGACGGGCGGCACCGCCTGGTATCGCAAGACCTTCGACGTGCCCGAGTCGCAGAGAGGCCGGCGCGTCCTCGTACAGTTCGACGGCGTCTACATGAACGCCGAGGTCTGGCTGAACGGACGGCGCGCGGGCGGGCACCCGTACGGCTACACGAGCTTCTGGTTCGACCTGACCGACAAGGTCAACTTCGGCGGCCGGAACGTCCTCGCCGTCAAGGTGAAGAACGAGGGCGAGAACAGCCGATGGTACTCGGGCTCGGGCATCTACCGACACGTCTGGCTGAAGACGCTCGACCCCTTGCACGTCGCGCAGTGGGGCACATACGTCACCACGCCCGAGGTCACCTCGTCGTCTGCCAAAGTTAACTTGAAGACGAAGGTGCAGAACGAGTCCGGCGCCGCGGCGCGCGTCAGGCTCGTCACGCGCCTGCTCGACCCCGCGGGCGCGGAGGTGGGCCGAGTCGAGTCCGAACGGAACATCGAACAGAAGGGCTCTCAGGAGTTCGAGCAGGAGGCGACGCTCCGTTCGCCCGCGCTCTGGTCGCCCGACAGCCCTGCGCTCTACACGGCCGTCTCCGAGGTCTACCGCGAGCGGCAGTTGACCGACCGCGTCGAGACGAAGTTCGGCGCCCGCAGCATCTCCTTCGACGTGACGCACGGCTTCCGCCTGAACGGCCAGACGCTCAAGCTCAAGGGCGGCTGCCTCCACCACGACAACGGGCCTTTGGGCGCGCGCGCCTACGACCGCGCGGAGGAGCGCCGCGTCGAGCTGCTGAAGGCCGCCGGCTACAACGCGCTGCGGATGTCGCACAACCCGCCGTCGCCCGCCTTCCTCGACGCCTGCGACCGCCTCGGCATGCTCGTCATCGACGAGGCGTTCGACACCTGGCGCGAGGGGAAGAACCCGCACGACTACCACCTCTTCTTCGACGAGTGGTGGCAGCGCGACATCGAGAGCATGATCGCGCGCGACCGCAATCACCCCTCCATCATCATGTGGAGCACGGGCAACGAGATTCCCAACCGGCACCGCCCCGAGGTCGCGCGCCTGTCGAAGACCCTCGCCGACTACATCAGGAAACTTGAGCCCACGCGCCCCGTCACGTCGGCCGTCAACGAGCTGCGCGAGGACAAAGACCCGTACTTCGCCACGCTCGACATCAGCGGCTACAACTACGCGGCCGGCGGCGACCACCTGAAGAAGAGCCTCTACGAGTTAGACCACGCGCGCGTCCCCGGGCGCATCATGTACGGCGCGGAATCCTACCCGCTCGAAGCCTTCGACGCGTGGACGAACGTGCTCGACCATAGTTATGTCGTCGGCGACTTCGTCTGGACGGCCTTCGACTACATCGGCGAGGCGAGCATCGGCTGGCGCGGCTACTGGCAGGAGTCGAACTTCTACCCCTGGAACCTCGCCTACTGCGGCGACATAGACATCTGCGGCTGGAAGCGCCCGCAGTCCTTCTACCGCGACGCGCTGTGGAAGGATAACCAGCTCTCGATCTTCGTGCGCGCGCCCCGCCCCACGTTCGAGCCGAACCCGCAGCGACAGTCCTGGTCGAAGTGGCACTGGCACGACGTGTTGGCCGACTGGAACTGGAAGGGTTACGAGGGCCGTCCGCTCGACGTTGACGTGTATTCGTCGTGCGAGTACGTCGAGCTGTTTTTGAATGGGAAGTCGTTGGGACGCAAAGACACGAACCGCTCCAACCAATTTACTGCGACCTGGAGCGTGCCATACCAGCCGGGCACTTTGAAGGCAATCGGCTACGTCAATCCGCCGCGCACGGCCGCCGCCTCCGCCGAACTGCGCACGGCCGCCGAGCCCGCCCGCCTCAAGCTCACGGCCGACCGCACGCGCGTGCGGGCCGACGGGCAGGACTTGAGCTACGTCACCGTCGAGCTAGTGGACGCGCGCGGCGTGCGCCACCCCAGGGCCGAGAACCTCGTCAGGTTCAACGTCGAAGGCCCCGGCACCGTCGTCGGCGTCGGGAACGCCAACCCCGTCAGCACCGAGAGCTACCAGCAGCCGCAGCGCAAAGCCTGGCAGGGGAGGGCACTGGTCGTCGTCAAGTCAGGCAAACAGCCCGGCCGCATCGTGCTGCGCGCGACATCGCAGGGCCTCCCCCCGGCGACGCTCGTCATCGAAGCCGCCGGTCAGTAGTTATATAGAGTAAGGATTAACCACCGCAGACACAGAGGCACAGCTTGTTACGATAAATCTTCAAGCTGTGTCTCTGTGTCTCTGTGTTTTACTCTGCCCCGACACCACCCACGTGATGGTTGTCATAAAGTGAGAAAAATTCCCTTCCGCCAAAACGAACGTTCGTGCTATATTGCGCGCGATGACGATTCCCGGTAAATCTTCGGGCGCGCGGGCGGAGAGGGCTTCGGCCGGGGCGCGCAGGGCGCACGGCGAGCGGACGCGGCAGGCGATTCTTGAGGCCGCCGTGGACATCGCTTCCGCGGAGGGGCTCGAAGGTCTGACCATCGGGCGGCTCGCCGCGGAGCTTTCGATGAGCAAGAGCGGGCTCTTCGCGCACTTCGGGTCGAAGGAGGAGTTGCAGCTCGCCACCGTCGAGGCCGCGCGCGACATCTTCGTCCGCGAGGTCGTCCTCCCGGCCTTCGAGGCGCCGAAGGGGGTCGCGCGCCTCTGGTGCCTGTGCGACGTGTGGCTCGAACACGTCAGGCGCGAGGTCTTCCGCGGCGGCTGCTTCTTCGCGGCGGCGGCTGCCGAGTTCGACGGGCGTCCCGGCGCCGTGCGCGACCGCGTCGCCGCGATCATGAAGGAGTGGCTGGCCGTGCTCGGCCGCTCGGTGGCAGAGGCGCAGGCGGAGGGGCAGCTCGATTCGTCGGCCGAGCCCGCGCAACTCGCCTTCGAGCTGAACGCGCTGGAGATGGGAGCGAACTGGGCCTACCAGCTCCACGGCGATCGGCAGGCGTTCGCGCGCGCGCGCGCCGCGATGGTCGAGCGGCTGCGCCGGCTCGCGACGGAGGACGGCCTCCCGCTCCTGCCCCCGCTCAAACAGTCGAAGGCGCGGCCGTCGCGCGCCGCGCGAGGCAAGGCAAGAACATGAGCACAAGAGACGTTCACCTCCCGCCGCTGTTCGTCGAGAAGCGCGGAGCCTCGTGGGGGCCCGTGCGCGTCGAGCACTACCGCCTGCGCGCGGGCGAGCTGCCCGAGCACGCGCACAGGGATCATCTGCTGCTGCTCGCCCTGAGCGGGTGCAGCGGCGAGATGCGTACGGCCGGCGGCCTGCGCGCGGCGGCGCAGGCGCGCGGCGGCGTCTGCCTCATCCCTTCGGGCGAGCCATTCTCGACGCGCGTCGGGGGCGACACGGAATGCCTCGGCATCTACCTCGACCCGGCGCTGGTCGAGCGCGCGGCGTGGGAGGCCGACCCCGGGTCGCGCTTCGAGGTCGTCGCGCGCAGCAACGCGCGCGACCCTCTTGTGAGCCGCGTCGGGATGGCGCTTCTGGGCGAGATGGATTCGGAGGCGCCCGGCGCGCGTCTCTACGCGGAGTCGCTGGCGAACGTGCTCGCCGTCCACGTGCTGCGGAACTACACGGCCGCGGGCGCCGGGTCGAGCGGCTTCCGGGGCGGGCTCTCGGGGGGGCGCCTGCGCCGTGTGCTCTCATACATCGCCGAGAACCACGAGCGCGACCTGAGTCTTGAAGACCTTGCGGGCGAGGCCGCGATGAGCACCTTCCACTTCGCACGCGAGTTCAAGCGCGCGACGGGCACGAGCCCGCATCAACACTTGATTCGTTTCAGGGTCGAGCGCGCGAAGGCTCTGCTCGTCGAGAGCGAGTTGCCGCTCGCGGAGGTCGGCCTGCGCACGGGCTTCAGCCACCAGAGCCACTTCACGCGCCTCTTCCGGCGCCTGACGGGCACGACGCCGCAGTCGTACCGGATGATGATGTCTCGCGCCTGAAAACGAACAGCAAGATTGTGCAAGCATCGGCAATAACGGGAAAGACCCGCGGGCTCTTCAAAGCTTAATCTCGCCCCCGTCAGTTAATCCGACGGGGAGGAGACGAAGTGATGAAGAGGACGCTGTTAAGACTTTTCCCGGCACTGTTGCTTCTGACTTTGTTGGGCGTGGGCGCGGCGGCGCAGGGGGCGGGCGGGCGCGGTCAGGAGATCATCACGCGCGGCAACGAGCGTTACGCGCGCGGCGAGTACATGGCGGCCATCGCGGAGTACGAGCGCGTGACGCGCGCCGACGGCGAGGCATACGCGCAGGCGCTCTACAACATCGGCGTGTGCCGCTTCGAGCTGTGGCAGACGGAGGAGGCCGCGCGCGCTTACCGCCAGGCCGTCGAGGCGCGCGGCGGGCGCTACCCGAAGGCTCTGTACGCGCTCGGCGTCGCGCTCGAAGAGTTACAGCAGGAGCCGGCGGCGAAAGAGACTTACGAACACGCCGCGAAGTCCGGCTACGCGCCCGCGCACTACAAACTCGGGATGCTCGCGGCGCGCGCGGGCGACGACGCGCGGGCAGCCGGGCACTTCCGGGAGGCCATCAGTCGCTCGGAGGCGAAGTTCCCGGCGAGCCACAACAACCTCGGGGTGATGCTCGCGCGCGCGGGGCGTCTGGCCGAGGCCGAGCGCGAGTTCGTGGCCGCGCTCAGCAAGTCGGACGTGCCCTTCGAGGAGGCCGCCAATAACCTCAAGCTCTGCCGGAAGCTCCTGGCGGGGCGGTCGAAGGACGGCGCCGCGGCCTTGAAAGTCGTCGCGGCAGCCGATGGTTTCAACAGATGAAGCAGAGGAGGACTTGACGCCCGTGGAGACGAAGCCTTTGGACGTGCTGGCGATCCTGAAGCTGTACGAGATCAGGGGCGAGGCGCTGATGCGCGAGGCGCGCGCGTGGTTCTTTACGGAGTTCGCGCCGCGCTCGGGCAAAGAGGTCGTGCGGCTGATGCTGAGCGGCCAGCGGCCGAGCGCCTTCTACCGCATGGTCGCGTCGCACTGGGAGACGGCGGCTTCGTTCGTCAACAACGGCGGCATCGACGAGCGCCTCTTCCTCGAAGGCAACTCCGAGCACGTCGTCGTCTACGCCAAGCTCCAGCCCTTCCTCGCAGAAGTGCGCGAGGTCATGCGCGAGCCCGACTACATGTCGAACCTCGAACGGCTCGTCTTGAAAATCCCCGACATCGACAAGAAGCTTGAGAATCGCCGCCTCCTCCTCGAACGCTGGGCGCAGGCGCACGCGGGTGAGGAATAAAAACAGAACCGCGAGCAGTAGCGAGCGGGTGCGGGTGACTTCAGTCAGACCTCTTGATGTCACCCGCACCCGCTGGCCACCGCTCGCGGTTCTGTCTTAGCGTCGCGTCCTCAGTTTCGGGGAGGGGAGGTGCGGGACGGCGTTGAAGGTGAGCAGCAGCGACTCGTCGGCGCGCAGTTGGAGGACGGTGTAGGAGGTGTTGAGGAGCACGGCCGCGAGGCGGCGGACGTGGCCGTCCGAGACCCCGAGCACCCGCCCCGTCCAGATCGCCGCCGGCACGGCCGAGGTGAAGACGGCGACGTTCTCGCGCGGCCGCGCGTCGGTCGTCTTCAGGCGGCAGGCCGACACGCGCGCCACGAACTGTTCCCACGTCTCGCCCGCGTAAGGGTAGCGCCCGCCGACCCACGCGTCCATGACCTTCGTGTCCGAATCACGCCAACGCCTGTGCACGTCGGCCGCGTGGTCGCCGGCCTTTGCGCTCGCCTCGGCGACCATCTCTTCATGCTCGCGCCGGAACTCCGCGTCGTCCTCGCACATCAGCGGCGCGATCTCTTTGTAGACGCGGTGGAAGTCGAACTCGTCCCAGCCCGCCTCGACCATGAGCGCGGGGAAGGCGAGCCCCGCTTCGGCGTAAGCGTTTGTGACGCCCGCGGCCGTCTGCTGCTGGCGCAGGAGCCCGCCCGCGTACGCGGCGGCGAACTCGATTCCCTGTGAGACTAAATAATCGCCGAGCAGACGCGCCTGTCTCACGCCCAACTCCGACAGAGAGTCGTATGACTCGCGCGTGCCCGCCTGCCCGTGACGTATGAAATAGACGTTGCTCAAACCTGCTCCTCTGCGCTCAAACTAAAACTGACTTCACGCCGTTCGGGCGTCATCAGCACGCCGCGCCGCGGGCGGAGCGTGACACCCGTCTGCGGCTCGATGCGCTGCCCCGGCGCCAGCCGCAGCCGCCACCTCTGCGCCAGCGTCGCGACGACGAGGACGCCCTCCATCCACGCGAAGCCCTCGCCGATGCAGCGACGCGGCCCGCCGCCGAAGGGGAAGTATGCGAACTGCGGGCGCGCGGCTTTGGCCTCGGGAGTCCAACGCTCGGGGTCGAACCGCTCGGGCTCGGGGTAGAAGCGCGGGTCGCGGTGCATGACGTACGGGCTCAGGATGACGAGCGAGCCGCGCGGAATCTTGTAGCCGCCGACCTCGTAGTCTTCGAGCGCGCGCCGCCCGAGTATCCACGCGGGCGGGTAGAGGCGCATCGCCTCGGCAACGACCATCTCGGTGTAGCGCAGCCGCGGCAGGTCTTCGGCCGTGGGCGGACGCCCTGACAGGACATCGTCAAGCTCCGCGTGCAGACGCGCCTCGGCCTCGGGATTTTGAGAGAGCAGATACCAAGTCCACGCGAGCGCGTTGGCGGTCGTCTCGTGGCCGGCGAGGAAGATCGTCATCGCCTCGTCGCGCAACTGCTCGTCGGACATCCCTGTGCCGTCGCCCTCATCGTCCTGCGCCTTGAGGAGCATCGAGAGGAGGTCGCCGCGGTCTTCGCCGCTCGCGCGCCGCTCCTCGATGATGCGGTAGATGATGCGGTCGAGCCGCGCGCGCGACTCCTTGAAGCGGCGGTTGGCGGGGAGCGGCAGTCGGCTGAGGAACTCCGCGAACGGCATCATGAAGCGCGCGAACGATGTCATCGAAGCCGAGAGAGCCTCGCGCACCTCCTCGGCCTCGGCCTCCGTCTCGGTGCCGAAGAGCGTGCGGCCGACGACGGCCAGCGTCAGGTGCATCATCTCCTGCGCCGCGTCGAGCGTGCGCCCGTCCTCCCAACGCTCGCGCTCGAGCCGCAGAGCATAGTCCACCATCAGCGACGCGTAAGCGTTGACGCGTTGCTTATGAAACGCCGGCTGCGCCAGGCGACGCTGGCGGCGGTGGAGCGGCGGCTCGCTCGTCAGCAGACCCTCGCCGAGCAAACGCTTCGCGCGCTGGAGCCCGCGCCCCTTCATGAAGCTCGCGTTGTGCGTGACGAGCACGTCCTTGACGTGGTCGGGATGGTTGAGCAGGTAGAAGTGTTGTGTGCCCGCCGCGAAGTGCACCACGTCGCCGTACTCGCGCGCCGCGCCCGACAGGAAGCCGAGCGGGTCGCGCGTGAACGAGAGGAACGTCAGACCGGGCACGGCCCCCTTCGGCCCCGGCGGGTAGGTTCGGGAAGGCATCTAAAGTCTACTCACAGATGATAACGACCGGCGCGGATGACCGCATCGGCGATGCGTCGGCGCGCGGCGACGCTGTTGGGCGGCGCGTGGCGCGTGAGCCTCCGCACCCCTTCGAGGAGTTGCGCGGCGTCGCCGCCGTCCGTGAGCGCGGCCACGACCTGTTTGGCGGAGTGCTCCATGCGGTCGGCCGCGTCCGACGCGTAGACGCGCGCGATGTCTATTGGGACGGCCGCCGCCGCCTCGCCGCGCGCGGTGACGAGTTTCTCCGTGCGCAGCAACGCACTCTCCAAAGCGTAAACCTCCGAGATGATGTCCGCGACGTGGCCGAGCACTTCCTGTGCTTCTGACAGACGTTCGCTGTAAGTCTCCTTCGCGAGCCCGAGCGTGAAGACTACGAGCCGTTTGGCGCGCGCGAGCAGGTCGCGCTCGGCCGGGAGTGGGGTGGATGAAGGCGTTGCTGGCGGGGCGTCAGTCTCTTCGAGCGCGCGCAGGGCCGCGCCTTCGTCGAAGAGGCGGCGCGCGGACTCGTGTTTGAGGAGGCGCGTGGGGATGATGAGGCGGTTGATCTCGTTCGTGCCCTCGTAGATGCGCGTGATGCGCGCGTCGCGGTAGGCGCGCTCGGCCGGGTACTCCTTCGAGTAGCCGTAGCCGCCGTAGGTCTGCAACGCCTCGTCCACGACGAAGGCCAGCGCCTCGCTCGTCCAGACCTTGTTGATGGAGCACTCGACGGCGAAGCTCTCGATGACTTTCAGCACGCGCTCCGAGTCCGCGGCCGGCACGACTTCGAGCGCACGGTCAACGTCGCCGAGCGTGCGGTAGACGATGGAGTCGCCGACGTAGCAGCGGACGGCCATCTCGCCGAGCTTCTGCTTAATCATCCCGAACTCCGCTATGGCTCGGCCGAACTGCCGCCGCTCGACGGCGTAGTTGGCCGCGCGCGTCAGTGCCTGTTTCGCCCCGCCGACGTTGCGCGTGCCGAGCTTGAGCCGGCCGAGGTTGAGGATGTTGAAGGCGACGCGGTGCCCCTCGCCGACTTGGCCCAGCACGTTCTCGACGGGCACGCGGACGTTCTCTAAGATGAGCGCCGTCGTCGAAGAGCCGTCGAGGCCGAGCTTCGGCTCCTCGCGCCCGCTGACGACGCCCATCCCGCGCTCGACGACGAAGGCCGTGAACTTGTCGCCGCCGACCTGCGCGAAGATGGTGAAGAGGTCGGCGAAGCCGCCGTTGGTGATCCACATCTTCTGCCCGTTGAGGAGATAGTGAGTGCCGTCCTCGCCGAGCGTCGCACGCGTCCGCGCGGCGCGCGCGTCGGAGCCCGAGCCGGGCTCGGTCAGGGCGTAGGCCGCGACCCACTCGCCGCTCGCGAGCCGCGGCAGGTAGCGCGCCTTCTGCTCCTCCGTGCCGAAGTAGACGAGCGGCAGCGTCCCGATGCCTGTGTGCGCGCCGAGCGAGCCCGCGAACGAGGGCACGACGCCGATCTTCTCGCCGACGAAGGCCGAGCTGACCTTGTCGAGCCCGAGCCCGCCGTAAGCCTCCGGGATGTCCACGCGCAGGAGGTCGAGTTCGGCTGCCTTCAACAGCAACTCTCTCGTCAGGACCCAGTCCTTCGCGTGTATCTCGGCGTCGCGCGGCAGCACTTCGGCGCGCATGAAGTCCTCGGCGATGCGGCCGAACATCTGCTGCGCGGGGCTTAAGTCTTCGCGGGTGAAGACCTCTTCGGGCGAGGCGTCCGCCCAGAGGAAAGCGGCGCCCGCGCCCGGCGCGCGCACGTCCGTCCGTGCTGACATGGGGGCGTTCCTTTCGTCGGAGTCCGGGCGCCGACAACGTTCGTGTTGACGCTCCGGCGGGGTTCGGGGTATAACTACCGACCGGCCGGTCGGTAAAATAACACCCAAACCTTTGGCGCACAAGCCCGACGGGTCAGCCCGCGCACACCCTACGATGAGAGCACAGAAAAAGTCCGCCCCGAACAACGAGCGACTGGCGGAAATCTACCGCGCGGCCGCGCAGATCATCCTCCGCAAGGGCTACGACGCGACCTCGGTCAACGACATCGCCAACGCCCTCGGGATGACGAAGGCCGGGCTCTACCACTACATCAACGGCAAGAAGGAACTGCTCTTCGACATCATGAACTTCGGGCTGTGGGAACTGGACGAGGAGGTGGCCGCGCCCGCCAAAGCTCTCAGCGACCCGGCCGCGCGCCTGCGCTTCATCGTGGACGCGCACGCGCGCCTCGTCACGCGCGGGCAGGGGGCCATCACCATCCTCGTGGACGAGGTGACGGCGCTCACGCCCGCGCAGCAGCGCAAGATCACGCAGCGCAAGCGCGCCTACTTCGACTTCCTACGC
Organism: Pyrinomonadaceae bacterium; assembly: GCA_040510435.1. Taxonomy (GTDB): domain Bacteria; phylum Acidobacteriota; class Blastocatellia; order Pyrinomonadales; family Pyrinomonadaceae; genus QHXN01. Next base: position 10,555 of record JBEVJD010000209.1, read on the forward strand.
GGCACGCTCGACGAGCTGCGGGCCGCGGGGAAGTTGCAGGACGTGGACACGACGGCCGCCACCTTCAGTCTGCTCGGGATGATTAACTGGCTCTCGCGCTGGTTCCGCCAGGGCGGCGCGCTCAACGAGGAGCAGGCCGCCGAGCAGATCGTCAGGATCGCCCTCCACGGGCTGGTGAGAGAACAGGGAGTCAGGAGTCAGAAGTCAGTAGTCAGAATGGCTCCGCCCCGCCCGCGCTGACACTGACACCCTGACGACCCGCTACCCGATGTCTTTCTCCTGACTTCTGACTTCTGACTCCTGACTACTGGCTTCTGACTACTTCACCATGAACATCCTCGTCTGTCTCAAGCAGATTCTCGACCCGGAGGTGCCGGCGCGCGACTTCCGGGTTGACCCGGTCAGGCGCGAGGCCGAGCAGGGCTCTGCGAATCTGGTGACGAACATCTTCTGCGAGAACGCGCTGGAGACGGCGCTGCAACTGCGCGAGCGCGCGGGCGCGGCGCGGATCACGGTGCTCTCGTACGGGCGGCCGACCGCGGAGGACTCTCTGCGGAAGGCTCTGGCGATGAAGGCCGACGCCGCCGCGCTCGTCCTGAATGAGAGCGAGGGGGCGCCCGACCCGCTCGCGGTGGCGCGCGTGCTGGCGGCGGCCGTGCGCAGGCTCGGCGCGTTCGACCTCATCATGACGGGGCGCGAGGCCGGCGACTGGGGGGCGGGTCAGACGGGCGGGCTGCTCGCCGAAGAGTTGGGGCTGCCCTGCGTCTCCTTCGTGGACACGATAGAGGTCGGCGACGGCGTGCTGCGTCTGAAGCGGCAGACGGATTCCGGCTGGGAGCTTTTCGAAGCGCCGCCGCCGGTCGTCGTCACCGTCACGAACGACGAGCACAACGTCCCGCGCATCCCGAAGGTGCGCGACGTGATGATGTCCTACCGCCAGCCGCTCACGAAGTTCACGCTCACGGACCTCGGCCTCGCGGCCGACGGTAACGACTACTATGAAGTGGCCGAACTCTTCGTCCCACAGAAGGAGACGCGCTGCGACTTCGTCTCCGGCGACACCCTCGACGAGAAGGTCGAAGCATTCGCGCGGCAGATCGTTAAGGCAGTAGACAGTAGTCAGTAGACAGTAGTCAGTAGGGCTCCGCCTTGCTGACATTGTTGATGACAACCGCACAGTTCGACTGACGAATACTTTTCTACTGACTACTGACTACTGACTACTGTCTACTTCAAATCATGAACGACGTTCTCATCATACTTTTCGCGGCGAACGGATTCGATAAGGGTGCGCAGGGGCTGGCGGGCGCGGGGCGGCGTCTGGCGGACGAGTTGGGTGTGAGCCTGCGCGCAGTGGTGTTGGGGGAAGGCGCGGAGGCCGTCGCCGTCGAGGTCGCGCGAGTCGCGGACGCCGTGGTCGTAGCAGACCAGGCGGAGCTGGTCGAGTATCAGCCGGAGACGTGTCTGGCGGCGCTCGCGCAGGTCTGCGGGGAGTTGAAGCCGCGCGCGGTGCTGCTGGCGAACGACACGTACAGTCAGGAGCTTGCGCCGCGGCTGGCGCACAGGCTCGGCGGGAGCGCGGCGGGCGATTGCGTCGAGGTGCGTGCCGAGGCTGACGTGCTGCGCGTCGGGCGGCAGGTCTACGGCGGGAAGGCGCACGCGGTTCTAACGCTGAAGCGCGCCCCCGCAGTCGTGTGGCTGCGCGCGCGCTCGTTCGCGCCCGCGGCGCCGCGCGAGGCGGCGGGCGAGGTGACGCGCGCCGCGCTGAACATTCAAAGGGACGCGCGCACGCGCGTCGTCGAGCGCAGGCGCGAGGCGGGCGGCGAGACGCGGCTCGAAGAGGCGCGCGTGATCGTCTCGGGCGGGCGCGGCATCGGCGGCCCGGAGCCGTTCGAGACGGAGCTGCGCCCGCTCGCGGAACTGCTCGGCGCGCAGCTCGCGGCCTCGCGCGCGGCGTGCGACGCGGGCTGGGTGCCGCCGACGTGGCAGGTCGGCCAGACCGGCAAGAAGGTGACGCCGGAACTCTACCTCGCCGTCGCCATCACCGGCGCGAGCCAGCACATGGCCGGCATCTCCGAGGCCAAGACCATCGCCGCCATCAACACAGACCCCGACGCTCCGATCTTCAAACACTGCCGCTTCGGCATCGTCGAAGACTATCGCAAGGTCGTGCCGCTGCTGCGGGAAAAACTTAAAGAAGTGATGAGTGATGAGTGATAAGAGCGTAAACCGTGAACCGTAAACCGTGACAAGTAAGAACCGTCTTTCACTTGTCACGGTTTACGGTTCACGGTTCACGGCCTTTTACTATGGAAGCCACGCGCCAGATTTATTGGAACGTCTCGCACGTGTGGGTGATGTACGCGCTGCTGGTGCCGACGGCGTTGGCGGCGGGCTACGGCGTGTACAGCCATTGGAGTCGCTGGCGGCGCGGGCAGCCCGCTGCGCGGTTCGACCGGCCGTGGGCGCGCGTGCGGCTCCTGCTCAAACATGCCGTCGCGCAGCGGCGGACGGCGCGCGAGCGTTACGCGGGTCTGTTCCACCGGCTCATCAGTTACGGCTTCGTCGTCCTGACGATTGCGACGACGGTCGTCGCGCTCGACGCGGACTTCGGCACGGCCATCATGCGCGGGCGCTTCTACCTCTACTTCCAGTCATTCGTCGTTGACATCTTCGGCGCGCTCGTCATGGTCGGCGTGCTGATGGCCGCGGCGCGGCGGTATTTGAGGCGGCCGCGGAAACTGGTCTACACGGACGAGGCGACGTTGATACTGGCGGCCGTCTTCCTGATGTGCCTGCAAGGTTTTCTCGTCGAGGGTTGGCGCATCGCGGCGACGAACGACCCGTGGGGCGCCTGGTCGCCGTTCGGCAACCTCGTCGCGCGTGCCTCGCTTCAGTTGATGAGCGTCGAGGCGATGCTGTGGGCGCACGCCTTCACGTGGTGGTTCCACCTCGCGCTGAGCTTCGCCTTCATCGCGTGGCTGCCGTACACGAAGATGGCGCACGTGCTGACCGCGCCGCTCAACATCTACACGGCCAACCTCGCGCCGTTGGGCGCGGCGCTGAAGAACATAGATTTCGAGAAGACCGAGTCGTTCGGCGTCAACTCGCTCAAAGGGTTTACGTGGAAAGACCTGCTCGACCTCGACGCCTGCACCGAGTGTGGCCGCTGCACGGCCGTCTGCCCGGCGCACACGGTCGGCAAGGAGCTTTCGCCGCGCGACATCGTCCTGCAACTGCGCGACCTGTCGCGGGAAGCAGACGGGGCGACGGGGGGACGGGGCGACGGGGGGAACGACGCCGCGCCGTTAAGCGTCCCCGCGTCACCCCCTCTCCCAGCCCCCCCGTCCTTCTCGTCCGCCATCATCGGCGCGGTGCCCGCGACCTCGCCCGTGCCGCTGTGGCAGTGCACGACCTGCGCGGCCTGCATGGAGGCGTGCCCGGTCTTCATCGAGCAGATGCCGAAGATCGTTGACATGCGCCGCTTCCTCGTGATGGAGGAGGCGGAGTTCCCCGACTCGATGCAGGAGGCCGTCGTGTCTCTGGAGCGTCGCGGCCACCCCTTCAGCGGCACGCAGGCGACGCGGCTCGACTGGGCCGAGGGGTTGAACGTCCGCACGGGCGCGGACGTGAAGGACGCCGAAGTCCTGCTCTGGGTCGGGTGCGGCGGCGCGCTCATCGAGCGCAACCAGAAGGTGACGCGCGCGACGGCGCAACTGTTGGAGCAGGCGGGTGTGAAGTTCGCCGTCATGGGTCGAGAGGAGAAGTGCTCGGGCGACCCGGCGCGGCGCATCGGCAACGAGTTTCTGTTCGAGCAACTGGCGCGCGAGAACGTCTCGAATCTCAACAAGTACGACGTCAGGAAGGTCGTCACCGCCTGCCCGCACTGCTTCAACACCTTCCGCAACGAGTACCCGCAGTACGGCGGCGCCTTCGAGGTCTTCCACCACAGCGAGTTCCTCGCGCGGCTGGTCGAAGAGGGGAAGTTGAAGCCCGTTGCAGAGTCGGGCAGGAAGGTGACCTTTCACGACCCCTGTTACCTCGGCCGTCAAAACGGCGTCTACGACGCGCCGCGCGAGCTTGTGCAAATCTCTTCGCGCGAGGGCGCGGTCGAGATGCCGCGCAGCCGCAACAACAGTTTTTGCTGCGGCGGCGGGGGCGGGATGAGCTTCGTGGACGAGCCGCCCGACAAGCGCGTCAACCAGGAGCGCGCGCGCGAGGCCGTCGA
>JBEVJD010000210.1:0-4558 GCA_040510435.1 Pyrinomonadaceae bacterium
ATCGAGCTGTCGCTCTCGGTCGATAACCTCTTCGTCTTCCTGCTCATCTTCTCCTACTTCAAGGTGCCCGCGAAGTACCAGCACCGAGTGCTCTTCTGGGGCGTGCTGGGCGCGCTCGTCATGCGCATGACGATGATCGCCATCGGGGCCACGCTCGTCGAACGCTTCCACTGGATTCTCTACATCTTCGGCGCGTTCCTCATCTACACCGGCTTCAAGATGCTCCGGCAGGACGAGGCGCACGCCAACCCCGAGGACAACCCCGTCGTCCGCTTCGTCACCAAGCTGATTCCCATCACGCGCCACTACGAGGGCGAGAAGTTCTTCACGGTCGTCAACGGCAAGAAGATGGGGACGCTTCTCCTGCTCGTCCTCGTCATCGTCGAGGTCTCAGACCTCGTCTTCGCCGTGGACTCCATCCCGGCCATCTTCGGCATCACGACCAACTCGTTCATCGTCTACACGTCGAACGTCTTCGCCATCCTCGGCCTGCGCTCGCTCTACTTCCTGCTCGCCGGGGTGGTCGAGAAGTTCCACTACCTCAAGGTCGGGCTCGCCATCGTGCTCATGTTCGTCGGCGTCAAGATGCTGGCCGAGGGCTACATCCACGACCGCTTCGGCGTGAGCAAGGAGACGGTCATCATCGTCTCGCTCTCGTTCGTCTTCCTCGTCCTCATCTCCTCGGTCATCGTCTCGCTCATCTGGCCCGTCCCCCCCGAAGAACAGGTCGAAGTCGAGCTGCCCCCCGGCTTCGACTCGCCCTTCGACGACGACCGCGGCACGCTCGGCGCCGACGAGCGCGCGCTGCCGGAGAAGCAGTAGTCAGCAGGCAGCAGGCAGTAGGCAGTTGAAGGCCGGTTGAGGAGCCCCGGAGGGGCGGGATGTTTATAGCCCCGTTGTTCTAATTCACCCCGAGCCCCGTCAGGGGCGACCTGTGACATGCCGCTCCTCCGGAGCTTGGATAGTTAATTTCAGCCCTGAGCTATAAACATCACGCCCCTCCGGGGCTTTCAACTGCCTACTGCTATCTGCCTATTGCCTACTTCTCTCAAAAGATACTTGCCTTTTACCTTTCCCGTTTGTTAAGTTCGATATGAGGCCGGCGCACCGCGGTGGCCGCCTCAAGGGGACGGCCGTCATGCCCTCCGCCCCCGCGCCCCGGGCTCAGATAATCCGCACGCCCGGCGGTTTTCCGACACATACGCCGAAAGTCACCCTATGGTCACCAGAGTCAGCCGCTTCGACGGCGACTGGTGGGTCGTCCAGAAGCGGCTCATCTACATCGCCGTCATCATCGCGTGTCTCGCCGTCGCGGCGGGCACCCTCTCGCTCTACGTCTACCTCTACGGCAACCCCTTCGCCGGCGCGGCCGAGGCCGAGGGGTCGCCGACGGGCGCGCGCTTCGTCTCGCTCGAAGGCGGTGTGAAGGTCGTGCGCGAGGGCACGCGCGAGACTTTGCAGGCGCGCGCCGACACGCGTCTGTTCCCCGGCGACCTCGTCCAGACGCAGGAGGACGGCCGCGCGCGCATCACGCTCGCCGACGGCTCGACGCTCTTCGTCAAGCCCAACTCGGTCGTCACCATCGCCGAGAACACCTCGGCCGAGGACGGGCGCGGGACGAAGGTGCGCGTCGCCGTCGAGAGCGGCCAGATCAACGTCCGCACCGAGCAGCAGAGCGAGGGCGCGCAGAACATCGTCGGCACGCACCTCTCCGAGAGCCGCATGGGCTCGCAGACCGACGCCAGCTTCCACGTCCGCGACGATAAGACCGAGGCCATCCGCGTCGGCGCGGGCGCGGTCGAGACCAGCACCTCCGGCGGCGACACGACCACGCTCAAGGCGGGCGAGTACGTCGCCGTCAACACGCAGGGCACCATCTCGCAGAAGGAGAAGCTTCTGGCCGCGCCCGTCCCCGTCACGCCGAAGAATCTTGAGCGCCTGCCCGCGCGCAAGGGCGGCTCGACGGCCGTCCCCCTGAAATGGCAGAAGCCGCAGACGGGCGCCCCCGCGCACTACCGCGTCGAGGTCGCCACCTCGCCCTTCTTCGTCCCCGCCGGCAAGCTCGTCGAGCGCGACCGGTTGCAGGCCAACGAGATCACGGTCGAGGACGTGCGGCAGGGCAACTACTTCTGGCGCGTGATGGCGGTCGCGCAGTCCGGGCAGGCTTCGGACTGGAGCGAGCCGCAGAAGTTCGTCGTCGAGAGCCAGGGCGGCACGGGCGACGAAGTGCCGGTCGCGGACGTGCAGATCGAGTACGTCGCCGGCCAGATTTACCTCGTGCGCGGGCGGACGCAGGCGGGCAATACCGTCCGCTGCGCCGGCCGCGAGACGCTCGCCGCACGCGACGGCTTCTTCCAGCTCCAGATCAACGCCCCGCGCGGCGCGCGCGAAGTCCAGTTGGAGACGGCCGACACGGTCGGCAACCGCAACTCCTTCAAGTTCCAACTCCCGCCCGGAGGATGAGAAGAAGGTGTTGAGTGTTGGGTGTTAGGTGTTGGGTAAGAGCTTGCTTCTACCCAACACCCAACACCTAACATCCAACACCCGACACCCTTCACCTATGCGTTACGTCATCCTGCTCAGCGGTGTGGACACTGACCCCGCGCGCACGCTCTTCGAGGCGCTGCGCCACGCCGGCCTGTGCGTCGTGGTGGTGGCCCCGGGCGGGGCGAGCGAGGCGGAGGAGGCCGAGCGCGCCCGCGCCGGCTGGGGCGAGGAGCCTCTGGCAGTGCTCTTCGACCTGGCGGCGGACGCCTCGCTCGCCGCCCTCCACGAGCGCGCCGCGCTCGCCGGCCGCGTGTGGCCCGGAGTCCCGCTCGTGGCCTGCCGCCGCGAGCCGCAGGCGGGCGCCGGCCGCGGGGCGGGCTCGCTCAACGAGGCGACGCTCAAGCGCCTGGGCTTCCACGCCGTCGCCGCCGGGCCGGTTCAAATCTCCGCGCTGCTGCGCGACGTGGAGGAGCGCGGCATGGAGGACGAGCGCGAGGGCGACCCCGCCCCCGAGTCCACGCCCGCGAGCCTCCTGCTCCCCGAGCGTCTGAGCGTCGAGCGCCTGCGCGCGGCCTTCGAGGTCGTCGCCTCGCTCCACCTCGCGGCCGACCAGCGCGGGGCGGCGCAGGCCGCGCTCGCGGGTCTCGCCGCGGTCGTGGCGGCCGACCGCTGGACGATCTACCTCTGCGGCGAGTCGGGCGCCTTTACCGACGCGCCCTTCGAGCCCCTCGCCGTCCGCGGCCTGACCGAGAGCGAGCGCGCCATCCCCGAGGAGGATTGGCGGCGCACGCTCATGGGCGACGCGCTCGCCCTCGCCGGCTCCGAGTCGAAGGCCGCGCGCGAGGCCGCCGCCACGGCCGAGCCCGTCCGCCGCAAGGAGGGCGAACGCCGCACGCTTGCCGTCCCGCTCGCCTCGGGCGAGCGCGTCGTCGGCGTGCTCGAAGCCGTGCGCGAGGGAACGCAGTCCCGGCGCTTCTCATCCTCGGACGCCGCGCTGCTCTCGGCGCTGGCCCTCCCCGTCGCGGCGGCGCTCTCGAACTCCGCGCGCGTGGCCGAGGCCGAGCGCCTATCGCAGACCGACGACCTGACGAAGCTGCACAACGCGCGCTACCTGCGCCAGTACCTCGTCAACGAGCTGAAGCGCGCGCGCCGGTACGGCTCGCAGGTGACGGCCTTCTTCCTCGACCTCGACGACTTCAAGCAGGTCAACGACTGCCACGGCCACCTCGTTGGCTCGCACGTGCTGATGGAGATGGCCGGGGTTATCCTCGCCTGCGTGCGTGACACGGACGTGGTGGCGCGCTACGGCGGCGACGAGTTCGTCGTCGTCCTCCCCGAGACCGACATCGACATGGGGCTGCGCGTGGCCGAGCGCGTCCGCGAGCGCATCAGCGACCACGCCTTCACCGGCGGGCGCGGCCTGCGCCTCCAGCTCACCGCCTCCTTCGGCGTCGCCTGCTTCCCCATGCACGCGCAGTCGCCCCAGCAGCTCATCGCCCGCGCCGACACCGCCATGTACGAGGCCAAGGCCGCCCGCAAGAACTGCGTCCGCCACGCCGCCGAGGCCGCGCAGGACGCCTGAAGAGAGCGTCAGAGACCTCGCCCCGGCCCCCTCCACGGCCCGCCGAACTACTCCAACTAAAAAAGTTGTAGACAAACTCCCGCGCATGCTGTAAAGCATTGTTTGGAGAACTTGCCGGAAAGCACCCCCCCGCTCGAAGGACAACTCAGCCAGAGAGTCTAAGCTTTTCCCAGCAACCCTAAGGTTACGGCGGTTAGCGTTCTTGCCCCGTTCGTTGTATCTTTGTTATTTCGTTCCACGCCGCGTGGCGAAGACAAAGGGAGCAGGGACGCCCGTAGTGCATCCGGCGGGCGCTTGCGCGGTCACTTTTGCAGACCGCCAGCCCAAAGTTTGACGGCACGGGCGCATCAACCAGAAGTTAGAGGTGCGTAAACAGTAACGAATGGCATTCAAGTCACTCTTCAGCCTTTTCTCCAGCGACCTCGCCATCGACCTCGGCACGGCCAACACGCTCGTCTACGCCAAGGGGCGCGGCATCGTCGTCTCGGA
>JBEVJD010000211.1:0-11116 GCA_040510435.1 Pyrinomonadaceae bacterium
TCGGCTCCTACTACTGGCTGAAACTGAGCAAACAGCTCAAGCTCACCGCCAGCTTCGTGCGCTCTCACCTGCCGCCGCCACGTCTCAGGATGTTCAAGTGGCTAATGGCTCCCCAAAAGTGATAAGCGGTCAGTTTTCTGACATGTCTTCTCAAACACGAAGTCGGATAAGACCCGGAGTCGGATAATTAATATTATGCTATCCGTGGTACTAAGTGCCACAGTTCATACTATTCATTGATGGCCGCGGGTGGTAGAATACGCCACACCATGACCTACCGCCTCAACCCCAAAGTGCTCTCCCGGCTCACGGCTCACCTCGAAGAACTCTTCTCTAAAATCTCAGGCCGCGTGTCGGAACCACTATCCCCCGACCTCGCCGACGAGATCGCCGCCACGGCCGGAGAGGTCATGGTCGAGTTGGCAGACCACCGCGGCGATGAACTGACGAGGGGCGTCATCGAGGATGCCCGAAGGCTGCGTGAGCTCGTACGCAGCCTGAGTCCCGAGGCCATACCAGTCGCTAAGGCCGGTCGCGCTCTCGTCTCCGACCTGGAACTCTTCATCCGCGATGGTAAGCGCGCCGCCTGAGCTGCTTTCAGTCGTAGGGCCTTGATGTCGCGGCCTGACCTCTTCGACGGCGACCCGCACGAAACCATGCCGAATCTTCCCGAGGGCTTCCGCTGCTAGGCGGAGCTGCCCGCCCGAGCCGACGAGAGTGCGCTCCTCAGCCATGCGGCAATTGCAGAAGCGACGTGTGTCCCAAAGGAGGTTATAATTCCGCTCGTAACCAAACACATTCGTTGACTTAGATGAGAGCGATGAAACGTCTATTCATTCAGAGTTGCATGGTGCTGCTGTGCGCCGTGTCCGTGGTCTTCGCGTACGAACCGCCCGCGGCGAGTCGGCGGGCGAAGTACAACTTCAATCCCGGGTGGAAGCTGCTCGTCGGCGATCCGGCGGGCGCAGAGGCCGCGGGCTTCGACGACTCCGCGTGGAAGGACGTGACGCTGCCCCGCGCCTGGAACGAGGACGACGCCTTCCGGAAGGACATCAAAGACCTCTCGACCGGCGTGGTCTGGTACCGCAAGCGCTTCCGGCTCCCTTCGGGCAGCGCCGGCATGAAAGTCTTCCTTGAGTTCGAGGGCATCAAGCAGGCCGGCGAGTTCTACCTCAACGGCAAGCACATCGGCCGCCACGAGAACGGCATCACCGCCTTCGGCTTCGACGTGACCGACGCGCTCCGGCCCGCCCCGGAGGAGAACGTCCTCGCCGTGCGCGTAGACAACGCGTGGGAATACAAGGAGCGTGCTACGGGCTCCGGGTTCCAGTGGAACGACCGGAACTTCTACGCCAACTACGGCGGCATCAACAAGAACGTCTTCCTCCACGTCACGGACAGGCTGCACCAGACGCTCCCGCTCTACTCGAACCTCGGCACGACCGGCGTCTACGTCCACGCCAAAGAGTTCGACATCCGCGGCAGGTCTGCGACTGTCACGGCAGAGTCGCAGGTCAGGAACGGGCACTCCGCGGCGAGGACGCTCACTTACGAGGTCGTCGTCGAGGACGCGAGCGGGCGCGTCGTCAAGAGGATTGACGGCGGCCGGCACACGCTCGCGCCCGGCGAGACGAAGACACTCAGCGCTTCGGCCCGCCTGGGCGGCCTCAACTTCTGGAGTTGGGGTTACGGCTACCTCTACAACGTCTCGACCGTTTTGAAAGCGGAGGGCAAGACCGTCGATGTCGTGACGACGCGGACGGGCTTTCGCAAGACGGAGTTCGGCGGCGGCTTGGTGAAGCTCAACGACCGCGTCATTCAACTCAAGGGCTACGCGCAGCGCACGACGAACGAGTGGCCGGCGCTTGGCCCTTCGGTGCCAGCGTGGCTGAGCGACTACAGCAACCGTCTGATGGTCGAGTCGGGCGCGAACCTCGTGCGCTGGATGCACGTCACGCCGTGGAAACAGGACGTGGAGTCGTGTGACCGCGTCGGGCTCATGCAGGCGCTGCCCGCGGGCGACTCGGAGAAGGACGTGGACGGGCGGCGCTGGGAGCAGCGCCTCGAAGTGATGCGCGACGCCGTCATCTACAACCGCAACAACCCGAGCGTGGTCTTCTACGAGGCGGGCAACGAGAGCGTGAGCGAAGAGCACATGCGGCAGATAAAGGCCGCCCGCGACCAGTACGACCCGCATGGCGGGCGCGCCTCCGGCTCGCGCGAGATGCTCGACAGCCGGGTGGCCGAGTACGGCGGCGAGATGCTCTACATCAACAAGAGCGCGCGGCTCCCCTTCTGGGCGATGGAGTACTCGCGCGACGAGGGCCTGCGGAAGTACTGGGACGAGTTTTCGCCGCCCTACCACAAGGACGGCGAGGGGCCGCTGCATCAGGGGCAGGACGCCTCGGCCTACAACCGCAACCAGGACTCGCACGCCGTCGAGAACGTGGTGCGCTGGTACGACTACTGGCGCGAGCGGCCGGGGACGGGCGAGCGGGTGAGTTCGGGCGGCGTCAACATCGTCTTCAGTGATTCGAACACGCACCACCGCGGGGCGGAGAACTACCGCCGCAGCGGCGAGGTGGACGCCGTGCGTCTGACGAAGGACGGCTACTTCGCGCATCAGGTGATGTGGGACGGATGGGTGGACGTGGAGCGGCCGCGCGCGCACGTCGTCGGCCACTGGAACTACGCGCCGGGCACGAAGAAGAACGTCTACGTCATTTCGAGCGCCGACAAGGTTGAGCTGTTCCTCAACAACAAGTCGCTCGGCTTCGGCGAGCAGTCGAGCCGCTTCCTCTACACCTTCAAGAACGTCGAGTGGCAGCCCGGCACGCTCACGGCCGTGGGCTCTGACGCGGAGGGACGGAAGGTCGCGGAGGCTTCGAAGAAGACCGCCGGCCGGCCCGCCGCCGTGCGGCTGACGGCGCACACCGGCCCGCGCGGCCTGCGCGCCGACGGCGCCGACGTGGCGCTGGTGGATGTCGAAGTCGTGGACGCGGAAGGGAACCGCTGCCCGACGGCGCTCGACACCGTCAACTTCGCGCTCGAAGGGCCGGCCGAGTGGCGCGGCGGCATCGCGCAGGGACCGGACAACTTCATCCTCTCGCAAACCCTGCCGGTCGAGAACGGCGTTAACCGCGTCATCATCCGCTCGACGACGAAGGCGGGTAAGGTCGTTCTGCGCGCGTCGGCCGAAGGGCTTCGGGTCGCGTCCGTCGAGATCGTCTCGCGCCCTGCGGCGGGGACGGACGGCCTGTCGCGGGAGATGCCCGGCGACGGGCTGCCCGCTTACCTTGGGCGCGGCCCGACTCCGGCGGGGCAGTCGTTCAAAGTGTCGCGCCGGCCCGTCAGGGTGGCGCGCACGGAGGCGGGGGCGAACGCCGAGAAGGCGTCGGCGAGCTTCGACGACAACGAGATGACCGAGTGGGCGAGCGACGGCAAACTGGCGAATGGCTGGGTCAGATACGACTTCGACCGAGAGGCGACGGTGGGCGAGGTGACTCTGAAGCTGAAGGGCTGGCGGACGCAGTCGTACCCCGTCCGCATCCTCGTCGGCGACCGCGTGGTCTTCGAGGGCAGCACGCCGCGCAGTCTCGGCTACGTGACCTTCGCCTTCCCGCCCGCCGTGGGGCGCAGTCTCAAGATTGAGTTGACGGGCAGCGCGAGCAACCGCGACGCCTTCGGCCAGATCATCGAGGTGCCGGGGACGCCCGACCCAAAGTCCTCCGCCGACAAGGGCAGTGCCAGAGGCACACTGAGCATCATCGAGATAGAGATTTATGAGCCGGTCGCCGGCGGAGGAACCAGATGACTATCATGGTACACGTCTACACCGCGCAACCGATTCGACGGCAGCGTTGGGGGAATTGGCTCTCCGGCTATAATCTGGTCTCCTAATGGGCCAACGCTTTCATGGGAACAGCCACTTGAAACAAAATAAATCCTCCTTCAAGTGGCGTCCCTGCGAACCGTCTCTAATCCTTGCTGAATGTCATGGCTAAGCAGGAACATCTCGACATCCTCAGTCAGGGAGTCGATGTTTGGAATAGCTGGAGGCGAGAGAACGCGCAGGTGCGGCCCGACCTCAGCGGGGCTGGCCTGAGCCAGGCTAAACTCCGTCATGCAGACCTGCACGGTGCAGACCTCAACGGGACGGATTTCCGCGAGGCAGACCTTCGACAGGCCAATCTGCGTGAGGCGAACCTCAGCAAGGCAAACCTCGGGGACGCCAACCTCATGTGGGCGGATTTTCGCAAAGCGAACCTCACTCAAGCAGACCTCAGCGGTGTCTCCCTCCGCGAAGCGAGCCTGAGCGAAGCAGACCTGCGTGAGGCTGACCTGCGGCGCGCAGACCTTCAGGAGACTGACCTCAACAAGGCTGACCTGCGTGGCGCAGACCTCCGCCACGCTTACCTCTATGAGGCAGACCTCCGCCACGCAGACCTCCGGGGGGCGCATCTCGTCGAGGCTTATCTCCACGGCGCATCCCTCATCGGCGCGAACCTCGGCGAGGCGGATTTGACCGGGGCGAACCTCAACGAGGCGAACCTCAGCGGCGCGAACCTCAGCAAGGCGGAGCTGGGCATGGCGGTGTTGGTGGGGACGAACCTGCACGGGGCGACCCTCGTCGGGTGCTCCATTCACGGGGTGTCCGTCTGGCGGGTCGATTTAGGTGAGGCGGAGCAGCGCGATTTGGTGGTCAGCGGTTTCGGCGAGCCCACCGTCACGGTAGACAATCTCGAAGTCGCGCAGTTCATCTACCTGCTGCTGAACAACCAAAAAATTCGTGACGTGATAGATACCATCACTTCGAAGGCCGTGCTCATCCTTGGCCGTTTCACGGAAGAACGCAAGGCGGTTCTTGATGCGGTCAGGGAGGAGCTTCGCAGGCGCGACTATCTGCCCATCCAGTTCGACTTCGACAAGCCCTCCAGCCGGAATCTGACGGAGACGGTCTCCACCCTGGCGCACATATCGCGGTTCATCATCGCAGACATCACCGACGCGAAGAGCATCCCGCAAGAGTTGCAGCGCATCGTGCCCGACCTCCCGTCGCTGCCGGTGCAGCCGTTAATCCTGAGTTCTCAGTACGAGTACGCCATGTTCAAGGACTTCAAAGATTACCCCTGGGTGCTGCCCCCGTACCGGTATCAGAGCACCGAAGATTTGCTCGCTTCACTACAAGAGAGGGTGATAAACCCGGCGTTAGCGAAGGCGAAAGAGATTGAGGAAAGACGCAGAGCGTTCGAGGAGGAGATGGGTAAATAACTAGAGCGCTTATCATGCGGGTGCATACGACGTGAGCTTTCAACACAGAGGCACAGAGACACGGAGACACAGCTTCAAGAGATATAACTCAACAAGCCGTGCCTCTCTGTGTCTCTGCGTTGAACCTCTCTCGGTTACACTCAACTGCTAATCGCAACAAGGCGCGCGAGGCGGTTCGTCGTCAGCGGGATATCATGAACGAATGAGAGACGGCCTTCAGGCACTCACTTACACAGACCGCTGAGAATCTTCCCCAAAAAGGCGCCGCCGGAGACTTGTGACTCCGGCGGCGCCTGCATGTTGTCCGGTACGTTTTACTGCCCGAACCTCCGGCGGTACTCGCCCGAGACGATGAACGCGCGAACCATCTCGGCCCGCTGGATGCGGCGCTGCGCCGTCAGCGGGTCTCGAACGTCCTCGCCCGGCGCGCTGAACTGATTCATCTTGCCGAGCCAGAAGTCGAAGCCCGAGAAGCCGTTGTCGGGCGCGTCGTCAGGGTTTCTGCGGAGATAGCCGATGTACTGCATCTGCACGAACGCGGGGTTGTAGAGTCTGTTGTAGACCGAGCCCGACTCCGCCACCGAGCGCAGCGCGGCGGCACGCCCCGCGACCCCGCCCGCGCCGAAGGCAACGAGGGCCGCGTCGCGCTCAGGAGTCGTCGGCGTGACCCCGGAAGTCGCGAACAGCTTATCGACGAACTGCGCGGCACTCAGCTCGGCGGGCAACTCCAAGAGCACTTCCGGCCGCTCGACCCAGGCGCGCGCGAAAGCCTCCCTGTTCTGCGCGAGCTTCAACTCCCAACCGGGCTCGCCGACGATGACGCCCGCCCCGACCTCGCGCGCGTCGGCCAACAACTCGGCGATGCGCGGCAGCCCGCGCGGCCGCTGCGCGCTCTCCCCGAACGTCGCGCGGTAGAAGCGTTGGACGAGGAAGCCGGTCTGCTGAAACTCTATCGAGAGGAAGAAGGACTGGCTGACATTGGTGCGCATGACATCCACGCAGCCCGCGTCCGCGCCGCACGCGGCGATCTGGTCAGTCCAGAAGTCGAAGCCGGCAGAGTCCGGGTCGCGCCCGAGGAAGTCGCGGTAGTGCTGGAGGACGAAGAAGCGCGCATCGTCCACGACGTTGACGACGACGTTCGGCGTCGTGGTCGCCGTTTCGGGCGAAGTCTTGGCGGCCTCGACGTTGCCCGCCCTGTCGCGCGCCACGGTGTAGAAGGAGTAGGTCTTGCCGGGCTTGCCGGCGAAGATGCCGGACGTGTTCGTCGTCTCGGTCAGCCAGGCGTCGAAGGGACCTCCGTTTTCGGAGAAGAAGACCGTGTAGTCTTGTACGCCGGAGCCGGCGTCCGTGCCCGCCCAGTTGACGTAGAAGACGACGTAGGGTTGCGCCGGGGCGAGTTGCTTGACGGCGCTCGCCGGGAGCGAGTTGTCGATGGTGTTGAGCCAGACCGGCGTGTCGATGGGCGCGTTCACGTCGAAGACGATGCGCGCGCCGTTGCGCACCTCGTCGCCGGTCTGCACGCCCGCCTGCGTCGAGACGTTGAAGAGGACACTGCCCTCGCCCTCGGGCGCGTTCTTGTTGGGCGGCAGGAAGCCCGCGAGCGGGTCTTCGGTCGGCAGCATCGTCGCCGGGTCGAGCGAGGTGAAGGCCCAGCGGACGACGCCCGTCTGCGGGTTCAGCCCCGCGCTCACGCGGACGACGAGGTCGTTGGCGGGGCGGAGGTCAACGTCCGTTGTCCACTGGCTCAGGCCGGGCGGGGGCGTGACGACCGTGTCCTTCCCGAAACTGACGGGCCCGAGCTGGAAGGTCGAGAGGTCGAACTTCGTCGGGTCGAGCTGGTCGGTCACGACCACATCCTGCGCGGGCGCGGTGGCCTCCGGCTTGTTCTCGAAGAAGACGGAGTAGGACATCGGCGGCGCGCTGTTGATGTAGTGCTTATCGTCGCCGCCGCCCTGCGGCCCGAACTTGTCGTTCGGGTCTTCGGAGTTGACGACCAGCAGGTCGATGAGTTTCTTCAACTGGTCGCAATTCGGGCAACCGCAATCGGGGTTGCGCGGGGCCGGGTTCGAGTCGTTGACCGCGGAGGAGTTCCGCGACCCCGAGAGTGGTGCCGTGGTGGGTATCGGGATGACATTTCCGTGCTCGTCTTTGCAACAGACGCTGACGATGAGCTGCATGACCAACAGCCGAAGTTCGTTGCTGTTTTTGTCCGCCTCCTTCTTCCCGTTCGCGTTCAGCATGAAGTAGGTGAAGGCGTTGCGCCCGAAGGCGGATTGTAGGTATAGCTCCTCGACTTTATCCTGAAACCACCTCTGGTACTTATCGTCGAGCGTCTTTTGGTCGCCGCCCGGCTGCCGGCCGTTGTAGATGTCCTGGGCGATCACGTTGGTGACCTCGTCGAGCCACTGCCGCGAGATTTGCTGCTCCAACAACTTCACCCCGCGCGTGATCTCGTCCGTCGCCCCTTTGCCGATCAGCGCGGCCACCGCTAAGACCCGGTTCACCTTCGAAGCGAAGATCGCGCCTTCAGACATTCTGGTCAGTTTGTCCCTCTCGGCGGCGTCGATGGGGAAAGGAGGCAGCGCTCTGTACGTGCCGTCGGGTCTTTGTATCGTCGTCAGAGCCCGCCGCTCATTCACCCGCTTGAAACAATCCGTCAGGTACTTCTGTAAATTCACCTCCCGCGCCCTCTGATGAACCTTGGAATCTTTCTCCAGGACATTCAGACTCTTCTTCGCGTTCTTGTAGTACTTCTTCACCCTCCCGACTTCCGTAATAACTTGAATCGGTATGGGCGTGGCCGCGGGCTGTGGGCGCCTCTTCGTAAGAAGGGCCGGGGCGCCTTGCGAGCCGACGCCCTGACCATCGGCGGAAGGAGAAAAAGCAGAGACGATGGTGAATTCGACGCTATCTTCCGTCTCGGTAAAGGTGACCTGCGGCGAGTCCGGGGGCGTCCCGTCGGAGATCGTCACGTCAACGGAATATTCTTCACGGTTGCCCTCCGAATCCACCGCCTCGGCCACGATGACCGAGTGGTTGGGCGTGAGGTTTGTGGCCTCCGAGGTGATCCGGACGCCCGCATCAACCTTCGACGAGGCCGCCTCTTCATAACCCGGAGAGACATAGGCATGGGCCTCTATCTCCGCGGTCGTGTGGGCAAGCTCGCCCGCGGCCTTCAACCTCATCGGCAGGTAGACGGCCGAATTGGCGGGGACGCCTGACAGCAGGAATTGCAGCAGCGAGGCGCCGCCGGACAACTCAGTCACCGACGCTTCGCCGCCGTCAGGCAGTCGCGGGGGTGTGACGACGGAGAGTCCGGGCGGGAGAAAGACATGTATCTGGGTGGCAGGCGCGTGAACGTCGCCGATGTTGCCGTAGGCGACGTAGAAAGTCTGCTCGCGGCCGTGGCGCATCGTGTAGCGCCCGATGACATCGACCCAGACGCTCGCGGGCCGGGGCTCGCCGACGGTGAAGGCGTCGGCGAGCGTGGCGGTCGCGCCGCCGGGGTTGGTGACGACGACCGACCAGAGGCCGCGCGCCTTGCCCGCGAGGTCGAAGGTGGCGGTCAGGGTCGTGCCGTCGTTCGTGATGTTTGGGGAAGTGCCGACGATGTCAGGCTGTCCGGCGCGCGTGAGCCTGGCGGTCGCGCCCGGCATGAAGCCCTGCCCGGTGAGTTGCCGCGTGACGGCCGCGGCGTCGCCGCCGCGGGCCGGCGCGATGACGAAGAGTTGGAGCGGGACGGGGGTTGGCGTCGGACTCGGCGAAGGCGTCCCCGTCGGCGTCGGCGTCGGAGTCGGCGCGGCCAGTTGCGCGCAGTTCGAGAACTCGGAGGTGGTAAAGAAGTTGGGTTGGTTAAAGGGCTCGCCCGTCTGAGGCGTGCGGACGGCGACAGCGGTGATGAACGCGCCGCCGGGCACCGCCGGGCTGATGGTGTGGCTGAAGTTGACGGTGGAGTAGCGCGCGGGGGCGGGCACGGTCGTCTGCCCGATTAGCGTCCGGCCTTCGCCGTGTCCCGAAGGGTCGCACGCGGGGTTGGAGAAGAACTGAATGGTGAAGGACGCGTTGTTGTTGTAGTGGGAGGTCGTGCCCGTGATGGTCGTGCCCGCGTCGGTGTTGATGACGGAGGTCAGCACCGGGGGGTTGGAGTCGGATTCGCCCCTGGCCGGGGTGACGCCGTTGTCGCCCAGGTCGATGCCGAGTTCCGCGTTGGAGTGAATCGAGTTCGAGAGCACCGCACCGACAATCAACTCCGCGTTCGACGCGACGCCGGCGCCGCCGTTGTGCGCGATCAAGTTGCTGGCGCCGGGGCTCGCCCCGCCGACGTTGCCGCTACCACTCGTGATGAACACGCCCTCGAAACCGTTCCCGAGCGCGCCCGTGCCGAAGCGGTTGACGCCGATGTAATTGCCCTCGACGCGCTGCGGGTTGGTGTAGGGGTTGTCGAGGTGCCCGAGCCGGAGCCCGTTCTCCTTGTTGCCGGAGATGACGTTGCGCGCCTCGGGCGTCGTGCCGCCGATGAGCGTGCCGTCGGCGCGGGACGTTTCGATGCCGTCGCCCTGATTCGGGAGGGCGAGCGTGCCGGACACGTCCGTGCCGATGAGGTTGCCCTGAATGACGTGACCGACTGAGCCGAAGAAGCCGCTCACGTTGATGCCGTCCGCGCCGTTGCCGGAGATGAGGTTGCCCGCGCCTGCCGCGGTGCCGCCGACGGCAATGAGCTGCCGGTCGAGGAGGATGCCGTGTCCGAGATTGGGCAGGGCAACAGTCCCGTCCGCGTTGGTGCCGATGTAGTTGCCTTGAATGAGAGCTGACGGGCTGCTGATTTGCGGGCTGCAACAAACAGCTATGTAAATGCCGCGTCCGTTGCTGCCGGAGATGATGTTGCGTGCGGCGGGAGTCGTCCCGCCGATGGTCGTCACCCCGGGTGCGCCGTTGAAGAAGGTGACACTAAGCGCGTCGCCACCGTTTGCGATGCGGTTGTTGCCGGAGGCGTCTGTGCCGAACAGATTGCCCTGCACGGTGGCGAAGACGCCGCTGACGTTAAGCGCGGCCTCGCCGCCGCCGTTCTCGTTGCCTGAAATGAGATTGCCCGCGCCGGCAGTCGTGCCGCCAATGGTCGCGCCGGGCACAGTTATCCGAATGCCGCTGACACGGTTGCCGATAGCCGCCGTGCCCGCCGCGTTCGTGCCGATGTAGTTGCCTTGAATCAGATTGCCCGAACCTGATAGAAACTCAATGCCTTTGTCGGTCGCGCCGGAGATGACGTTGCGCGCGGCGGCTGTCGTGCCGCCGATGCGGTTGTTCGATGATTCGATCTTTAAGCTGGTAAAATTCCGGCGCGTGGCGGCGGCAGTGCCGTCGGCGTTCGTGCCGAAGTAGCAGCCTTCGATGATGTTGTTATTGCTGCTGAGGACGATTGAGCCACTACCCGAACCGCTCATCACGAGTCCGCGTATCGTCGAATTTCCGCCCTGAATCCGCAACAAGCCGCCATGCTCCGCCGTGTCTATGATCTCGACGCGCCCCGCCGCTTGCGTCGTGCCGTCAATCACCACGGGTTTGCTTACGCGACCACTTCCGTTAAAAGGATCGAACACTCCAATCGTGGAAATCGTGGGTACGCCTGCGCCGGGGATATTGAAATTGATCGTGTATGGGCCGGCGTTCGCGTTGGAGATAATCTCTCTCAACGCTGCCCTGAGCGTGCAGTTGCCGTTCGCGTCTTTGCATTCGCCGTTGCCGGGATTCGCGTCGTCGGTGTCCGCCGTCGAGTTGACCGTAAACGTCACGGCCGCCACCTGACTCAGCTCCGACGGCGCCTTCCCGTCCGCGCCGACGACGACCA
>JBEVJD010000212.1:0-3968 GCA_040510435.1 Pyrinomonadaceae bacterium
TTGATGAAGATGCCCCAGGCGGCCAGGAGAACCCCGGCGCCGATTGCTATCGAGGCGGCGTGGGGCAGGTGCGAGGCGTCTTCGTGGGCGAACTCGAAGACGGAGACCAGCGCCTCTATCGAGAGCGCGACGACCACGACGACCATGAAGCGCGACAGGAACCGCCGGACGCGCGTCGGGGCGCTGACCTGCGCCTCCCGACGCACCTCCTCCTCCAGAACCGTCTGGCCGAGTTCGAGAGCGACGACGGCGATGGTCAGCAGCCCGATGCATTCGAGCACGGCGTTGAAGCGCTCGCGCAGGGGCAGCGCCGCGGCCGGGTTGACCCCGTGCCACAGCTCCATCGCGGCGAAGACGATCAGCGCCAGCCCGCAGCACACGAACAGCACGACGGCGCCCACATACCCGACGGCGAAAATCTTCTCTATCACCTTCAACGCGTTAGTCTCCCACTCTAGTGTCGGCCCGAACTCAGTCTGGCGCCATCTCACTCACGTCACCCGATGGCGGCGAGGCCGAAGCGCGCGTCGGCGCGGACGCGTGCGATGAGGCCGGAGGTCTCGCGGGTGTGGCGGCGGGCGGTGAGGTAGTGGTCGGCCTCGCGGCGCGCGTCTTCGAGGATGTGCAGGTCGCGGACGAGGTTGCCGACGCGGAAGGTGGGGACGCCGGACTGGCGCGTGCCCATCACCTCGCCGGGGCCGCGTATCTCCAAGTCCTTCTCGGCGATGCGGAAGCCGTCGGAAGTCTCCTCCATGATGCCGAGGCGCTGCTGCGCGACCGAGGTCTGGCGGTCTGACACCAGCAGCACGCAGTAGCTCTGCTCGGCGCCGCGGCCGACGCGCCCGCGCAACTGGTGGAGCTGCGAAAGTCCGAAGCGTTCGGCGTGCTCGACGACCATGACGGAGGCGTTCGGCACGTCCACGCCGACCTCGACGACGGTGGTGGCGACGAGCACCTGCGTCTCGCCGCGGACAAAGAGTCGCATGACCTCTTCCTTCTCCGCCGGCTTCATCTTGCCGTGCAGCAGGCCGATGGTGAAGTGCGGGAAGACGCGGTCGCGCAGGTGCTCATACATGCGCGTCGCGTCCTTCAAGTCCATCTTCTCCGACTCTTCGACCAGAGGGTAGACGACGTACGCCTGGCGGCCGGCCCTCACTTCACGCTCGATGCCTTTGTAGACCCCGGCGCGTTTGTCCTCGCCGACGACGACCGTCTTGATGGGCGTGCGCCCGGGCGGGAGTTCGTCAATCACGGACACGTCGAGGTCGCCGTAGACGGTCATGGCGAGCGAGCGCGGGATGGGCGTGGCCGTCATCACGAGCACGTCGGGGTTGAAGCCGCGCTCGCGCAGCGCCGCGCGCTGGAGGACGCCGAAGCGGTGCTGCTCGTCGATGACGACGAGGCCGAGCTTCGAGAACTCGACGGCCTCCTGGATGAGCGCGTGCGTGCCGACGGCGGCGTGAATCTCGCCCGCGGCGAGGTCTTTCTGAAGGCGACGCTTCTCGGCCGCCTTCAGAGAGCCCGTGAGCAGTTCGACGCGGAAGGGCGTCTCGGCGAGCATGCGCTTGACGTTGCGCGCGTGCTGCTCGGCGAGGATTTCGGTCGGCGCCATGAGCGCGGACTGGTAGCCGTTCTCCATCGCGGCGAGCATGGCGAGCAGCGCGACGGCCGTCTTGCCGCTGCCCACGTCGCCTTGCAGCAGCCGGTTCATCGGCACGTCCGACTGCATGTCTTCGAGGATGCGCGAGACGGCGCGTTCCTGCGCGCCCGTCAGCGCGAAGGGCAGCACCTCCATGATGCGCCCGCGGACGTGCGGCGTGACTTCGATGAGCGCGCCCTTGGGCTCCTTGACGCGCTCGTCGCGGCGCAGCCCGATGGCGAGCGCGACCCAGAAGAACTCCTCG
Source organism: Pyrinomonadaceae bacterium (assembly GCA_040510435.1). Taxonomy (GTDB): domain Bacteria; phylum Acidobacteriota; class Blastocatellia; order Pyrinomonadales; family Pyrinomonadaceae; genus QHXN01. The sequence continues at coordinate 1,905 of JBEVJD010000212.1, forward strand.
AAGATGAGTCGCAGGTGCGCGGGGCTGCGCGCGCGCTCGTACTCGGCGAGCGGCACGTCGTCGGAAGGGAAGTGTATGAGGCGCGTGGCCTCGGCGCGCGAGGCGAGGTGCTGGCGCGTGATGAGTTCGGCAGGCAGAGTCTCTTCGAAGGCCGCGTCGTCGAGGCGCGCCAGTACCGCGTGGACGATCTCGCGCAGGCGCTTCGTGCGGAACTCGCCGAGCTTGCGGTAGACGGGCACGCGGCGGCCGACGTGAATCGCCGCGAGCGCCGGGTCGGTCACCTCGTCAACGTTCTCGTCAGCACCCTCTTCGTCAACCTCCTCGGCCTCCGCGCCTTCGGTCTTGATGAGAGGGCCGCTGTCCGAATCTCCCTGCGCCTGTTCGGCGAGGCGGATGAGCGCGTTCTCGGGCGGCGCGAAGGTGCCGGGCAGCATCTCCAACTCGTCGGGCTTGGCGAGCATGAGCGCGAAGGAGTTGTTGCGCGCGTCCCACTCCCACTTGCCGAAGGCGACGAAGCGCGCGCCGCGCTGGAAGCGCTGCTTGTGATACGCGACGATGCGCCCGGCCTGCCGGCCCGAGACGAACCACTTGACGACGACGGGCTTGCCCGAGCGCTCGGGGTCGCTCGCAGTCACCTCGAAGATGTAGAGCGGCGGCGCCTTCGGCCCGCGGTTCTTCCCGACCTGGAAGCCGCCGGCCACGCGCACGTACAAGTCTAAGGAGGCTTCGACCCCGTCGGTGAGGTCGCTGATGCGCGCCATGTTCGAGCGATCCTCGTAGCGCATCGGCAGGTAGTTGAGGAGGTCTTCGACGGTGACTTCGCCCGCGTCGCTCTTCCCGGCGACGTGCGCCAGCGCCAGCGCCAGCCGCCGCGACATCTGCGCGCCCAGCCGCGCGATGCCCTGCTCCGCCAGATGCAGGACGGGCGTGTCGAGTGTAAGAGGCATTGGGGGAGTGACGAGTGATGAGTGATGAGTGATGAGAAGAAAGAGTCGGGCCTTGCCTTCTCTTATCACTTATCACTCATCACTCATCACCTGCCTTAAGCTGTGGCCGCGCCGGCCGGGGCGCAGTAGCGGTCGAAGGCTTGGGTCAGCTCTTGCGCGATCTGCTCGGCGAAGCGGTTCTCGATTTGGTGGCGTTCGAGCATGAAGACGAGCTGGCCGTCTTTGAAGAGCCCGATCTGGGGCGACGAGGGCGGGTAGGGCGCGAAGTGCTCGCGCGCCGTGGCCGTGGCCTCGATGTCGGCGCCGGCAAAGACGGTGATGGTGCGGTCAGGCTTCGCCGCGTTCTGTAGCGCCATCGCGATGCCGGGGCGCGCCTTGCCCGCGGCGCAGCCGCACACGGAGTTGACGACGACGAGCAGCGTGCCCTTCGTGTTGTTGATGGCCTCTTCGACCTGTTCGGGGCTCCGCGTCTCCTCGACGCCGATCCGCGTCAGGTCTTCGCGCATCGGTTTGATGAGAATTTCTGAATAAGGCATGTTCGTTTCTCCTTGCAGTAAGTCTGTTAACTTGAGTCTCTTCGCGCCTGTAATTTAACACAGTGGACGCGGAGTCTTTAGCTCGCAGAGTCCGCGCCGCGCGTAATACGGATGCGGCGCGGGTCTTCGCCGTCGCCTTCGATGTGGACGCGCCACGTGGTCGGGGGCAGGCGGTAGCGCCCCATGCGCTCGGCCCACTCGATGACGATGACGGCGCGCTCGTCGGCGAGCAGTTCTTCCAACTCGACGGCGTGCGCCGCCGCCGGGCCTTCCGCGAGGCGGTAGAGGTCGAGGTGATAGAGGACGAGCCGCCCCTCGCCGTGCCGGTTGACGAGCGTGAAGGAGGGGCTTGAGACTTCGGCCGGGTCGAGGCAGAGCCCGGCGGCGAGCCCCTTCGTGAAGACAGTCTTGCCCGCGCCGAGCGTGCCGCTTAGCAGCAGCACCTCGCCGCCCTCAAGACGCTCGCCTACGCGACGGCCCGCGTCGAACGTCTCCGCGGGTTCGCGCGAAGCCCACTCGCCCGCCGACACGGAGCCGACGGCGCCGGCAGTTTCGCTCTCGTCGGGCGTCGTCGGATTCAT